>DATJVE010000154.1:0-15804 GCA_035501975.1 Pseudolabrys sp. | reverse complement strand
GGCGCCGGCTCGAGATCGGCCAGGCCGCGGCCGTCGTTTTCGCCGGCGGCGCCATCCTTGAACATCGACAGCGTGGCGCGGCGCACCGCGCCGTAGCGGCTGTTGTTGAAGACGATGGTGAGGGTCGGCAGTCCCTGCGTGCCGGCGACCCAGTGGCCGACCATCGGATTGGCGAACATGTAGGCGCCGTCGCCGAGCGTGGCGACCACAAAGGCTTCGGGCGAGGCGAGCTTGATGCCGAGCGCAACGCCGAAGCCCCAGCCCAGCCCGCCGGCCGAGCCGAGAGAAAAGAACGTGGCCGGCTTCTCGCGCGCGCAATGATCCGGCCGCAGCGGATACTCGTTGACGATGACCGCGTCCTCGCCGAACGTCTCGCCGATCGCGTACGATAGATATTCCGGCGAAATGTGCGCGGCGGGCGCCGCTTCCTTGGCGAGCTGCGCGCGGCGCAGGCGCATGCGCTCGGTCAATCGGGCGCGGCGCGCGGCGATGCGCGCCTCCGCCATTTGCAGCCGCGGCTCAACCGCCCTGGTCAGCGACTCCAGGGCGTTGAGCGGTCCGGCCTGCACGACGAGATCGCTGGGGAACGAACGCATCGGGTAGCGCACGTAGAACGGATCCTCGCCCATATGCACGACGCGGCAGCCGGCCTGTGGATGCGTCATGCTCGGCAGCCAGGGCACCTCGGACTCGAGCACGATCACGAGGTCGGCGTCGGCCAGAAGCGCGCCCGGCTCGAAGCCGAAATGCATGGGATGGCTCGACGGCAGGCACAAAGTGCGCGAGTTGTGCGCGACCACCGGCATCGCGCAACGCTCCGCAAGATGGGCGAGCGCAGGCACCGCGGCAGCGGGCAGCGCGCTGGCGACGATCAGCGGTCGCTCGGCCGCGGCGATCCAATCAGCCAGCGTCGCAATCGTGCGCGGATCAGGATGCACGGGCGCAGCTTGCGCGCGCGGTTTTATCGGCGCGATCGGCTCGGATAGCGGCGCCGCCAGCGGCTCGCGCGGCAGCGTGAGGTAGACCGGCCCGCGCGGATGCGCCATGGCGACTTCGACGCCGCGCGCCACCGCATCGCCGGTCTGCGCCGGCACGCGCAATTCATAGTCCCACTTCACCAGTTCACGCACCATGCCGGCCTGGTCGTACATTTCCTGGCCCCACTGAATGGGGCGGTTGCGCGAGCCGAAGGAACCCTTTTCGGTGATTGGGGTGCGCCCGGCGGTGAGCACCAGCGGCACGCGGTCGCGCGCCAGGTTGATCAGATTGTTGATGGTATTGGCGGTGCCGGCGGTGGTGTGCACCATCACCGCCTGCGGCTTCCCGGTCGTAAGGTAGGCGCCGTGCGCCATGCCGACCGCGAGGTTCTCGTGCGGAACCAGGATCGGCTTCGGCACCTTGGCGTTGGTCTTCTTGGCGCGGGCGAAGGCCTCGATGATGGGCGGGAAGTCGGTGCCGGTGTTGCAGAAGAAATAATCGACGCCGTGGTCGGCGAGCGCACGCAGAAATGCTTCGGCTGCGATGGTCGGTCGCCCGCCTGGTGAAACTGCCATGCGCTTCGCCCCGTATGGCGTCCGCGCCGTTGCGGACGCTGTTATTCGCTTTTCCGAATGTTCTACGCGACGAAAAACGGGCTGACAACGGAGGGGTCGCGTCATTCCGGGGCGGAGCGAAGCGAGCGAACCCGGAACCCAGGGCGATACGGCAAGGCTTTTTGCTTGGCCCTGGATTCCGGGTCCGGGCCTTTGGGCCGTCCCGGCATGACAGAAATTGCTATTCAGCGGCGGCGCGGAACACCGTCTGCCCCTCGATCTCGGCCAGGCACTTGGCGTGGCTCTCGCCTTCCGGATCGACGAGCGCGGCGGTGCGCGCGCTCGCCACCGCGTCGGCGGCGCGCTCGAGCGGGAGGTGGCCGGCGAGCGCCGGGCGGATCACGCGCGTTTCGATAGCGCGGTAGTTGCTGATCCCGCGCGCATACGTATCGCCATAGCCTTTGATCAGGCGGGCGCATTCGGCGACTTCGAGCGCCAAGGCGCCCGACCGCCGCGCCGCCTCGGCGATCAGCTTGAGCCAGGATTCGATCTGCGCCTGTTCCTGTTTGAAGCGGTAGCCGTATGGCCGCAGCCGGCGCAGCTTGGCGAGCGTGAGGAAGCGCAAATAGCCTGAGACCGACGTCGAATTGATTTCCATGCCGAAATAGACGCGGCCGAGCCACCCTTTGTGCTCCGCGAACGCAAGGATCGGCCGCGCCAGGACCGGCGGCAGCAGTTGCGTCAGTTCCTCGATGCCGGGTTTGAGGAAATCGTGCACCGAGTAAGGCTCGTCCTTGGCGCGCAATTCCTCGCGCGCGATGCGCCGCATGCGTTCGGGCGCGATCTTGGCCTGCGCCACCCGCACCACGTCCTCGTAGGACATGCGCACGGCGAGCTGGCGCGCGACCTCCTTGAGCAGCTTGCCCGGCGCGCCGGCGGCGGCATCGGCGTCGATCAAAGCGCGCAGCCGGTCGAGATAAAGCCGCGCATAGGGCACGCCCTGATAGGCGATCAGCCGGCGCACGCCTTCGATCGCGGTCGGTTGCGCGAGCGCCGGCAGCGAATAGGAGACCTCGTGCTCGAGCAGAGCGGGGGTGGTCGGCGCGTTGCGTTTCTTTTCGGGCATCTTTGCCGGCGGCGCTTTCGCCCGCGCGGCGTCGAAGCCGGCGCGGAAGCCGCGCAGATTGCTGTCGACCGATTTGCCGTCGGCGCGGATCGCCGCCTCCAATTGCGCGGCGGTGAGCGGCAGCCGGCCCGAGCCGGCGATGGCGCCGAGCATCACCGCATTGATGATCGAGCCGGCGTCCTTGGCGAGCGCGGCCATGTCGAAGAGCAGTGCGTCGCGCGCGCGCTCGCTGACGGCCTCGATGAGTTTATCCTGATCGAGGCGGCCGTCGCCCATGGCGATCTTCTCGTCCATGGCATAGAAGCGGCCGGTCGAGCTAATCAGATGCGTGCGCTCGGGCGTGACGAAGCCGTTCGCCACCACGCGGCCGGCTTCCAGCAACTCGCTCGCCACCGCGACGTCGATATCGCCGACGCCGGGCAACAGCGCCAGCACCGGGCGTTTGCCGGCAAGCTCGCTGGTGCGCACGGGGAAAATCTCGATGTAATAGGTGGTGGCGCCGGTGCGCTGGGCGACGCCCGGGATCGACGTCGATTGCACCGGATAGCCGGCCTCCGCCGCCGCGTCGACGATCCAGTCGGTGAGCACGCCGCCGCCTTCGCCGCCGAGCGCGGCGATCAGGAGCTTTATTGGCACAGAGGCTGTCGCTCCCGCCACCGCAAGCTCAGTTTGCTCCCTCCCCCCTTGTGGAGGAGGGTTGGGGAGGGGGGTTGTTAAGCGTTGCTGTGAGCTGTCAGGCAGACCCCCACCCCGCTCGTCTTCGGCGAGCGACCCTCCGCCCAAGGGGGAGGGTGAAGAAGGGGCGCCGCCTAGCCAGCCGATCACTTTTTGCCGCATGCGGAACAGTGCGCGGTCGCGCCACGTCGCATTGCGCACGATCTCGGCGCGGTAGAACGACGGACAGAGTACAGCGGCATGCGCGACCTCGCCGCACAGACCGCACCCGACGCAGGTTTCGATCACGGTGGCCACCGGATCGCTGCGCAACGGGTCGGGCGACGGCTTCACCGTCAGCGACGGACAGCCGGACAGCCGAATGCAGGAATGGTCGCCGGTGCAGATCTCGTCGTCGACGCCATAGCGCGTGCGCGTGACGCGCTCGCCGCGCTCAAGCTTGAGCGCGTCCTCGGCGCGCACGCGGCGCTGGCGCGCCAACTGACATTCGCCGTCGGCGATGATGACCTTCAGACCGCGCTCGGCCGTCTTCATCGCCTGCTTGAGCGTCGCCGCCATCTTGGCGACGGAATAGCTGCGCACCGTGCGCAGCCATTTCACGCCCATGGTGCGCAGCGTCTGCTCGATCTCCACGCCCTGTTTCGTGCCATCGCGGCTCGCGACGCTCGACGGGATGTATTGCTGGCCGGTCGCCGAGGCGTAACCGTTCTGCATGACGATCAGCACGCCGTCGCCGTTGTTGAACAGGTTGGAGGCGACGCCGGTGATCAGCCCGTTATGCCAGAAGCCGCCGTCGCCCATGATGGCGATTGGCCGCTTCTCCATGTTGGGCGCGACCGCGGCGGCGCTGGCGAGCGACATGCCGTAGCCGAGGATCGAATTGCCGAGCGAGAACGGCGCGAAGGTCGCAAACGAATGACAGCCGATATCAGTCGAGATGTGCGTCGGCCCCAACTCGCGCTGCATCAGTTTGATGGCGGAAAATACCGGACGCTCCGGGCAGCCGGTGCAGAACGCCGGCGGGCGCGGTGGCAAGGCGCCGAGCGCCGCGGCGGCTTTCGCCTTGTGCACGATCAGGCCGCGCGTCTTGTCCGCCACCGCGTCGGCATCGAGGCCCTTCGGCTTGGCCTCCGTGAGGAACGCCGCCAGGCCTTCGAGCAACACGTCGGAGGTATATTCACCCGTCTGCGGCAGCGGGCCTTTGCCAAGCACACGCGTCTGTAGATCGGCGCGGCGCAGCTCGACGTTGACCGCCTGCTCGATGTAATCGGGATAGCCCTCTTCGACGATGAGTACCGCGCGTTTGCCGGCGCAGAAGGCGCGGATTTCCTCCGGCACCAGCGGATAGACCACGTTGAGCACCAGCAGCGGCACGCGCGAAGCGCCGAACACATCGGCAAGCCCCATCCGCTCGAGCGCGCGCAGCACGCTATTGGTCAAGCCGCCCATCACGATGATGCCGATGTCGGCAAGGTCACCGGCGATGGTCTCGTTGAGCTTGTGCTTGGCAATGAAGGCGCGCGCCGCCGGCATACGCTCTTCGACCTTCAGCCGCTCGTGCGTAAACGTCACCGGCGGGTGTGACAGCCGCGCGTAGTTGAAGCGCGGCGGTCCGGCGAGTTTATCAATGCCGGAGACGATGCCTTTCTTGTTGTCGCTGGCGGCGAATTCGCCGGTCACATGGCAGGCACGGATGCGCAATTCCAGCATCACCGGCGCGTGGCTCGCTTCCGAAAGTTCGAAGCCTCTTTCGACGATGCGTACGATCGACGGCAGATCGGGACGCGGATCGAGCAGCCAAATGCCGGATTTCAGCGCGTAGGCGTAAGAGCGCTCCTGGATGACGCTGGCGCCTTCGCCGTAGTCTTCGCCGATGATGATCATGGCGCCGCCGACCACGCCGGGCGAGGCGAGGTTCGACAGCGCGTCGGCCGCCACGTTGGTGCCGACGATCGATTTCCAGGTTACCGCGCCGCGCAGCGGATAGCTGATCGAGGCGCCGAGCATGGCAGCGGCGGAGGCTTCGTTGGCGCAGGTCTCCAAATGCACGCCGAGCTCGCCCATGATGTCCTTGGCGTCGACCAGCACGTCGAGCAGATGCGAGATCGGCGCGCCCTGATAGCCGCCCACGTAGGAGACGCCCGATTGCAGCAGCGCCTTGGTGACGGCGAGGATGCCTTCCCCGCGGAAGGTCTCGCCGTCGCCCAGTTTGAGCGCCTGCACCTCTTTCTTGAACGAGCGTTCCATGATCTAGAGCACGGTTAAATCGTTGGGGCTCAAACTAATATGCCAGATCCGCGCTACATATGCGAGGGCAGCCAGAGCGCGATTATCGGAAAGGCGATCAGGATCACCAGCCGGATCAGGTCGGTGACGATAAAGGGCACCACGCCCTTGAAGATGGTGGTGAAACTCACGTCCTTGACCACGCTTTTGATCACGAACACGTTCATGCCGACGGGCGGATGGATCAGGCCGAGTTCCACGGTCATTACAATGATGACGCCGAACCAGATCGGGTTGAAGCCGAGATGAGTGACGACCGGGAAGATGATCGGCACGGTCAGGATGATCATCGCCATCGCATCCATCAGGCAGCCAAGCACCAGATACATCAGCATGATCAGCGCCAGTACGCCGTAGCTGCCGAGGCCGAGGCTGGTCAGGAACTCGGTGACCCTCTGCGGCGTCTGCGTGACGGTGAGGAAATAACCGAAGATCAGCGCGCCGATCAGCACGGTGAACACGGCTGCCGCGGTGCGCGTCGCCTGCAACAGCGACATCAGGATCTTGTCCTTGTTCAGCCGGCCGGTGAACAGTCCGATCAGGAACGCGCCGGTGGCGCCGACGCCGCCTGCTTCGGTCGGCGTGAAACGCGGCAGGAAGGGCAGGCCGTAAAGTCCGCCGATGACGAAGATGAACAGCAGCATCGGCGCCCAGATATCCTTCAGGCCCGTAAATCTTTCGCGCCATGCGATCGGCGGCCCCGACGGCAGGAAGCCGGGCCGCAGCCGGCCGATGACGAAAATCGTGGTGAGATACATGCTGATGGCGAGCAGGCCGGGAATGATGCCGGCGATGAACAGCTTGCCGATGTCCTGCTCGGTGATGATGCCGTAGACCGCGAGCACGGTGGACGGCGGCAGCATGGCGCCGAGCGTGCCGCCGGCCGCGATCACGCCGGTGGCGAAACTCTGCGGGTAGCCGAAGCGACGCATTTCCGGATAGGCGACGGCGGAGAATGTGGCGGCGGTCGCCACCGACGAACCGCAGATGGCGGCAAAGCCGCCGCAGGCCACGACGGTGGCAAATCCCAGTCCGCCGCGCAGATGTCCGACGAAGCCGTTCGCCGCCTTGAACAGCTCGCGGCTCATGCCGGAGTTGGACACGAACGTTCCCATCAGCAGGAACATCGGGATGACGCCGAAGGTATAGTCGGTCACCGTGCGCATCGAGGTCTGACCGACCAGCTTGAGCGCCGGCGTGCCGCCGACCAGGTAGCCAAAGCCGGACACGCCGACCAGGCCCATCGCCATGCCGACCGGCACACGCAACAGCATCAGCGCAAACAGCGCGACAAAGCCCAGGATGGCGACGGCGTCGGTGCTCATCCCGTCTCTCTTACTCGACCGGTTTGACTTTTGGTTCGCGCATCAGTTCGGGGCGGAAGACGAGGCGGTAGGTGCGCACGGCGATCAGTAGCACCGCCGAGACGTCGCCGGCCCAGGCCACCGCGAAAAACGGCCAGGTCGGCAGATGCAGATCGAAGGTGAGCACGTTGTCGTAATAGGTGCCGCGCACCTTGTCGAACAGCGTGTAGGTCTGCACCGTGACCACGAACAGCAGAACCAGCGTCGCAAACACGTCGATGATGCGCTGGTATCGCGGCGAGACATTGGCCCAGACCAGATCGACGGTGATATGGCCGCCGCGGTAGGAGGTCGCGGCGATGCCCCAGAAGATCAGGATGCCGAGCAGCAGGCGGCCGAAATCGAACGCATCGGGAATTGACACCGAAAACAGGTTGCGCAGCAGCACGCCGATGAAAATGTTGGCGGCGACGATGCCGACGAATCCCGCCGCAATCCATTCTATCGTATCGATGAAACGATCCATGTAGACGCGGTTCATGTCCGCTCCATCGCCGCTTGTAAAATCGGCGGCGGGATTTTCCCGCCGCCGTTAATGCACCATTACAAGCGGGCCTCCGGCTGTTACTTGGCCAGCGCGTTGTATTTGGCGAGATCGGCGCGCAGTCCCTTCAACGCGACATTGGGGTCCACCCCGACTTTCCTGACGCCGTCGGCCCACTCTTTGACCAGCGGCTCGGAGGCCTTCTTCCACGCCTCGGTCTGCTCGGCGGTCAGCGTATAGACCTCCTGACCGGGCTCGGCCTTTACTTTGCCGACGCCGGCATCCTCGAAATCACCCCACGGTCCGCCGACGCGCCCGGCGGCCTCAGTGGTGCAGTTGTCGTCGATCGCCTTCTTCTGGCGCGGCGACATCTCGTTGTATTTGTCCTTGTTGAAGACGAAGGCGAAGGTGGTGACGTAGAGCGGCGCCTCCATGTGATACTTGGTCACCTTGTCGATGCCGAACAGCACCAGCGATCCCCACGGGAAGGTGACCGCGTCGGCGACGTGGCGTTCGATGATATCGCGCACTTCAGGAGCCGATGACTGGACGTTGGTGCCGCCGAGCAGCGTCACCAGGTTCGCCATGGTCGCATCGGCGGGACGCACCTTCATCCCCTTGATGTCTTCGGGCAGCACGATCTTCTTGGTGCTCGAATGGAACGACGAGGGCGCGTGCACGAAGGCGAGGCAGAACTTGACGTCCTTCATCTCCTTCGCCGCATATTTCCGGTACCAGACGTCGAGCGCCATCGAGCCACCCTTGGCGCTGGCGATCAGGAACGGCAATTCGCCGGCGGCGATGATGGGGAAGCGGCCGGGCTGATAGCCTGGATTGATGTAGGTGAGGTCCGCGATCCCGTCGCGCGCCATGTCGTAATGGTCGAAGGCCTTGCCGAGCTGCTGCGCCGGATAGACCTTGTAATGCAGCGTGCCGCCGGACGCCTTCTCGACGGAAGCACCCCACTCTTCCAGGGCCTTCTGCAGGGGATGCGAGGCGGGCACCCAGTGCGAGAGCTTGAGCTCGAAGGTCTTTTCCTGTGCGTTTGTCGGCGTGGCTCCGCCGATCACTATGGCAAGAACGGCCGCGCAGACGCAGCCGGCGACGCGGAACACCATGGACTACCTCCCTCGGTTCGGTTGTTGGTTATGTCACCAACTTTCCGATCATTCAGCCGCATGTCAGGACCATTGTAAAGGTTATAGTTTGATATCAAACTATGTGACGGCCAATCGGCGGAGCGCGACCGGGCGAGGGGAATGCAGTGCGGACAGCCAAGGGCAGAGATGGGGCGCGGCGCGGCAAGAACGGCGAAACCATTGCCGCTTCGATCAGATTCGGCCCGCTCGAGCACTGGGTCGGCTTCAATCTGCGCATGGCGCAGGAAAACGCCTTCCAGGCTTTCTCCCGCCGCTCGCAGGAAATCGGTGAAAGTCCGGGGCGGTTCGCCACCTTGACGCTCATCGCCCGCAATCCCGGCATCAGCCAGACCGAATTGAGCCACGCCAACGGCCGCGACAAATCGAGCCTCACCCCGGTGGTCGAGGATTTGGTGCAGCGCGGCCTGGTCGAGCGCAAGCGCATGCGGGAGGATCGGCGTACCTACCGTCTCAACCTGACGCCGGTCGGCAAGAAGACGCTCACTATGCTCACGCGCTGCGCGCGCCGGCATGAGCGCGGGCTCGACAGCATCATCGGCAGCCGCGACCGCACGCGGTTTCTGCAGATCCTGAAGCGGATTGCGGCGGAGATCGAGTAACCGCCGGGTGTCGTCCCCGCGAAAGCTGGGACCCGGTAAACTCAGTTTGTCCGCATCGTGACGACCGGAGTTGCTGAGTCCCGGGCCTCGCTCGCTGCGCTCGTTCGCCCGGGATGACGACTAGTTTCGAAACTTCTCCCGCACCGCGTCCGGCACCGGCTCCGGCTTGTAGCGGCCGGGATCGGCGGGATCGAGCACCACCCAGACCCGTGTCTCCGAGCACTCGACGCAGGTGAGGCCGCGAAGGGTGATGTGATGGGCGACCTCGAAGCTCGAATGGCCGAAGGTGAGCGCCGATTCCAGGGTCACGTCGTCGCCATAGCGGGTGGGCCGCACGAAGCGCGCGCGCGTGCGCACCAGCGGATAGCCGGCGAAATCGAAAACCTTCAGATAGTGGATCATGGTCATGCCGAGTGCGCGCTCGAACAGCGCCGAGGTCGCGGCATCGAAGATGGCGAAATAGCGCGGATAGAAGACGATGCCGGCGGGGTCGCAATCGGCCCACTCGATGCGCACTTTGCGAGTATTGGTAAAGGCGGTCACTGCGCGGTCAATTCAGAAGGCATCGACTACCGCGGCGCCATGCGCAACGCGCCGTCAAGGCGGATCACCTCGCCGTTGAGATAACCGTTGTGAATGCAATGCAACACCAGCGCCGCGAACTCGCGCGGCTCGCCGAGCCGCTTGGGAAACGGCACCGAGGCGCCGAGCGAATCCTGAGCCTCCTGCGGCAACGCGCGCAGCATCGGCGTGCCGAAAATGCCCGGCGCGATCGCCAGCACGCGGATGCCGAACTGGGCGAATTCGCGCGCCGCCGGCAGCGTCAGCGCGGCGACGCCGCCCTTCGACGAGGAATAGGCGGCCTGCCCGATCTGGCCCTCGAAGGCGGCGACCGAGGCGGTCGACACGATCACGCCGCGCTCGCCGTCGGCAAGGGGAGTGAGCGGCTGCATGGCGGCGGCGGCGAGCCGCATCATGTTGAAGGTGCCGATCAGGTTGATGCGGATGACGCGCTCGTAGTCGGCAAGCGGCATCGGTCCGTCGCGGCCGACGATGCGCTTGGCCGGCCCGATGCCGGCGCAATTGACGAGGACGCGCGCGGGACCATGGTCGGCGGCGGCCTGCTTGAGTGCGGCCTCGGCGGAGGCTGCGTCCGCCACGTCGCAAGTCACGGCAATGCCGTTAATGCTTGTCGCCACTTCGGCGGCGGCTTTGGCATTGATGTCCAAAATCGCCACCTTGGCGCCGGCGGCGCCGAGCGCACGCGCGGTGGCCGCTCCCAGTCCCGACGCACCGCCGGTCACGACGGCCGCTTGTCCCTTGATCTCCATGAGCCGAAGTCCTTTAAGCGCCTTTGATGGCGATGACCTGAGAAGATAGCGGCGCCGCATAAAGTTCGTCCACCAGCGCGGCGCGGTTTTTCAAGACCGCGCGCTGGTTGATCGAGCCCTTGTCGGTCATTTCGCCTTTGTCCATCGACGGCGGCTCGGCCAAGAGCAGCGCGCGCACCACGCGGGTGGACGAGCCGGGGCTGGCGGCGGCGAGCGCGTCGAGCAGCGCGGCGAATTTCATGCGCACCCGGACGTCGCCCAATACCGCCGCTGGCTGAGCGTTGGCGGCATGCTCGGGCGCGAGCTTGCGGCAGGCTTCGACATCGGGAAACACCAAAGCCGCGATATCGTCGCGGTCGGGGCCGGCGAAGACCACGTCGCGCACCATGGGCGCGAAATGATCGATAAAGCGCGCGCGCAGAGGGCCGACGCTGACCCAGGTGCCGGTCGACAGCTTGAAATCCTCGGCGATGCGCCCGTCGAACAGGAAGCCTTGGCCCGGATCGGCCGGATCGGCGAATTTCAACGCGTCGCCGATCTTGTAGAAGCCGCCCTCGTCGAAGGCCGCGCGCGTGAGCGCGTCCTGCCGCCAATAGCCCGGTGTGATGTGCGGGCCGCGCAGGCGCGCCTCCAGCTTGCCTTCGTTCGGCACGAGCTTTAGTTCCACGCCCGGCGCCGGCAGTCCGATATTGCCCGGGCGGTCGAAGTCGATCGTGCAGGCAAGCGCCAGCGGCGAGGTTTCGGTCGAGCCGAGCGAGGACAGAAAGATGATGCGTTCGCCGGTCGATTCGATCGCGAGCCGCGCAAGGTCGTCCCAAGTCGTCTGGTTGAGGCCGGCGCCGGCATAAAACAGTACCTTCAGCCGGCTGAAGAACGTCTTGCGCAGCACTTCGTCGGCGCGGAAGTACGGCACCAACGCCTCGTAGCCCTTAGGCACGTTGAAATAGATGGTCGGTGCGATCTCGCGCAAGTTGCGCACGGTTTTCGGCACGCCGGCCGGCGTCGGATTGCCGTCGTCGATATAGAGCGAGCCGCCGTTCGCCAGCACCATGTTGAAGTTGTGATTGCTGCCGAAGGTGTGGCTCCAGGGCAGCCAGTCCACCACCACCGGCGGCTCATCCTGCACGAAAGCAAAACCGGCGGCGATCATCGCCTGATTCGAGCACAGCATGCGATGGGTGTTGATGACGCCCTTTGGGTTGCCGGTCGAGCCCGAGGTAAACAGGAATTTCGCGGTGGTGTCGGGCGTGACGCCGGCGCGCGCGGCGGCGACGCCGGCTGGGTCCTCGTCGCCGATCAAATCGGCGAACGATGTCGTCGGCCGATCGCCGAGCGGATTGCGCGCGACCACCAGCTCGATGTCGTCCGGCACCGTCTGATAGACCGCGCGCGCGAAGGGACCGCCGTCATTGGCGAACACCATCCCCGGCGTGAGCAGGCCGAGAATGGCGCGCAGCTTGCCAAAGTCGCTCGACAGCAGCGAATAGGCGGCCGAGATCGGCGCGTAGGGGATGCCGACATACATCGCCGCGAGCGCCAGCAGCGCGTGCTCGATGTCGTTGCCGGAGATGATGGCGATGGGCCGCTCCGGGGACAGTCCGCGCCGTAATAGCGCGGCGCCGATGCGGCGGATCGTTTCCAGCACCTGCGCATAGTTAAGCGTGCGCCAATCGCCCTCCGCGTCGCGCTGCGCGAGGAAAATCCGCTCGGGCGCGGCCTTGGCCCAATGCTCGAGCGGCTCGCTCAGCGTGGCGTGATAGGGCGGCAACACCTGCGCGGTGCGGATATGGATGATGCCGTTCGGCTCGCGCTCCAGCACGGCGTCGAATTGCCCGAGCCGTACCGGGCGCAACGGCGCCGATGTGTGCAACACCGGTGCCATCGCCGTGCTCATGACGGATCACGCGTTACTTTTGGCGCCCGTTTCTCCAGGAAATCCTTGAGCCGCGCCTTCGCTTCAGCGTCGGCTTGCGCGATGGACGACATCAGCGCCTCCATCGCGTAGCCGCTGGCCGGATCCATCTCGGCAATACGCGGCAGCGCCTGCATGACGGCGAAATTGGTCAGCGGTGCATTGCCGGCGATGCGCGTTGCGAGTTCCAAGCCCTTGGCAAAGCCCTTGCTAGGCTCGACCAGATAGGTGGAGAGCCCGAACGCCTGGCCTTCCTCGGCCGAATAGGTGCGGCCGGTGAGCATCATGTCCATCATGCGCGCGACGCCGATCAGCCGCGGCAGCCGCACCGAGCCGCCGCCGCCGACATAGATGCCGCGGCTGCCTTCCGGCAGCGCGTAATAGGCCGAACGTTCGGCGACGCGCACGTGGGCGGCGGCCGCCAGCTCCAGCCCGCCGCCAACGACGGCGCCATGCAGCACCGCGACCACCGGCACCTTGCCGAACTGGATCTTGCCGAAGGCGCGGTGCCAGAGCCCGGAATGGGCGATGCCCTGCTTGACGTCGCGCTCCTGCAGCTCGCTCAAGTCGAGCCCGGCGGAGAAATGTTCGCCCACGCCGGCGAGCAACACGGCACCGATGCCCTCGGGCAGCGAGGTGAAAAAGGTTTCGATGCCGATGATGGTCTCGTCGTCGAGCGCGTTGCGTTTCTCCGGACGGTTGAGCCGCAGGATGGCGACGGCACCGTGCCGCTCGGCGGCGAGCGACGAAGGAAGGCTGGGAACCTGATCGGAAGGGCTACTCATGTACCGATGATCGTCTCGGCCGTAACAACCTTGGCACCGGAGCGCGCGAGGCTCCGGTGCGTTTCCGCCATAGAACCATTGATGTCGATGCCGCGGCAAGCGTCCTCGGCGACGACCACGATGAAACCTTCGCGGCTGGCGTCTTCGGCGGAATAGCGGACGCAAAAATCGAAGGCAAGGCCGGCGAGCACTACCCGCGTCAACCCGCGCTCGCGCAAGTAGCCGCTCAACCCGGTCGGCGTCGCGTGGTCATTCTCGTAGAAGGCAGAATAGGAATCGATCACGCGGCGGAAGCCCTTGCGCAGCACCAGCTCGGCATGGGGAATATCGAGCCCGGCGTGAAACTCCGCGCCCGGCGTTCCCTGCACGCAGTGATCGGGCCACAGCACTTGCGGGCCGTAGCTGAGCTGGATCACGCCGTAAGGCTTTTTGCCCGGATGCGACGAGGCGAAGGACTGGTGGCCGCGTGGATGCCAATCCTGCGTCAGGATGACATGGGTGAAATGTTGCGCCAAGCGATTGACCACCGGCACCACCTGATCACCCTGCGGCACCGCGAGCGCGCCGCTCGGACAGAAATCGTTCTGCACGTCGACCACCAGGAGCACGTCGCGTTCGCCGATCGGCGGATCGATGGCCATCGCAGCCTCTTCCTACGCCCGCGGTGTCATTCCACCTCGTAAACGTCGAGCCGCACGGCGCGCGCCTCGCGTTGCCCGCGCGCCAGCGCCAGAATGCGATTGAGCCAGTCGACCGCGGGGTCGGCGGTCTCGAACCGCATGACGGTGCGGAAATAATAGAGCGAAGGATCGACGTTGTCGCCCCGCGCCAGCCGCTCCAGCACCTCCGGCGCACCGTGGCGCAGGCCGTCGCTTGTCACCAAAATGCGCGCGCCGGCGTCGGTCTCGATGGTATAGCGCGCCTGGATGTCGGCGGCGCCGTCGCTGCGCACGATCTGCCAGTCGGCGCCGCCCGGCAGGATGCGGCCGTCGAGCTTGCGGCCGCGCACCGTACCGCCGACGATGTCGATGATGCGCCGCTCGCCATAGGGCGTGCGGCCCAAATTCAAGATGCCGCTTAACTCGGCATGGATGGTGAAGATCGGTTCTGCGCCCAGCATGGCTATTCGTTGGAGCTCCAACTTATGCGGATTTCGCCATTTGACCCTGTCCTTGCCGGGCCGTAAATACGGTGCCGCAACCGGGAACTTGTAGCGCATGGCGCGTATTTCGTCGCTCGCCGAAGCCATCCAATCCGCCGTCCGCGACGGCGACACGGTGGCGCTGGAAGGCTTCACCCATCTTATTCCGCACGCCGCCTGTCACGAGATCATCCGGCAGGGGCGCAAGCATCTGACGCTGATCCGCATGACCCCGGATCTCGTCTACGACCAACTCATCGGCATGGGCTGCGTCGACAAGCTGATTTTCTCCTGGGGCGGCAATCCGGGCGTCGGCTCGCTGCACCGTTTCCGCGATGCGGTCGAGAACGGCTGGCCGCAGCCGCTGGCGATCGAGGAGCATTCGCATGCCGCCATGGCCAACGCCTACGAGGCGGGCGCGGCCGGCCTGCCCTGCGCGATCTTCCGCGGCTATATCGGCGGCGACTTGCCGAAGGTGAATGCCAAGATCAAGCGTATCACCTGTCCATTCACCGGCGAGGAACTCGCCGCCATTCCGGCGCATCGGCCGGACGTAGCGGTGATCCATGCGCAGCGCGCCGACAAGGCGGGCAACGTCATGATCGAGGGCGTACTCGGCGTGCAGAAGGAGGCGGTGCTGGCGTCCAGGCGTTCGGTGGCGACAGTGGAAGAGATCGTCGACGAACTGCCGTCCGACCGCAGCCTCAATGCGGTGGTGCTGCCGCATTGGACCGTCGGGTACGTCGCGGAAGTTCCCGGCGGCGCCTTCCCCTCCTATGCGCAGGGCTACTACCCGCGCAACAATGCCTATTACAAACAGTGGGACGAGATTTCGCGCGAGCGCGACACCTTCCTCGCCTGGATGAAGATCAACGTACTGGAGAAAGGCCCCGGGGCCTTCGCCCAGTATGCGCGCAGGCAGCGTGCGGCGGCGGAGTAAAAATGCCGGAATACAAACCCAGCGAGATGATGACTGTCGCGGCGGCGCGCGCGCTGAAGAACGACGACATCTGCTTCGTCGGCATCGGGCAACCGTCGGCTGCCTGCAATCTCGCCCGCCTCACCCACGCGCCCGGCATCACGCTGATTTACGAATCCGGGACGCTCGCCACTAAGCCGAGCATCCTGCCGCTGTCGATCGGCGACGGCGAGCTGTGCGAGACCGCGGTCACCACCGTCTCGGTGCCGGAGATGTTCCGCTATTGGCTGCAAGGCGGCCGCATCAAAGTCGGGTTCCTCGGCGGCGCGCAGATCGACAAGTACGCCAATCTCAACACCACGGTCGTCGGCCCCTATGACAAGCCGAAGGTGCGGCTGCCCGGCGGCGGCGGCGCGCCGGAAATCGCCACCTCCTGCGGTGAAATCTTCATCATCATGGCGCAGGGCAAGCGCGGCTTCGTCGAGAAGCT
>DATJVE010000153.1:0-2908 GCA_035501975.1 Pseudolabrys sp. | reverse complement strand
CGGCGTCGACGCCAACGCGCTGCAGCGGCCGAAGCGCTTCTTCGGCGCCGCGCGCAACATCGAGGAAGGCGGCTCGCTCACCATCATCGCCACCGCGCTGATCGACACCGGCAGCCGCATGGACGAAGTCATCTTCGAAGAATTCAAGGGCACCGGCAACTCGGAGCTCATCCTCGACCGCAAGGTCGCCGACAAGCGCACCTTCCCGGCGATGGACATCACCCGCTCCGGAACGCGCAAGGAAGAGCTGCTCACCGACCCGGCGATCCTCAAGAAGATGTACGTGCTCCGCCGCATCCTCAATCCGATGGGCACCATGGACGCCATCGACTTTCTGCTCGACAAGCTACGCAACACCAAGAACAACGCCGAGTTCTTCGAGAGCATGAATACCTAACAAACCACGCCTTTTACGCCTGCAATGGCCGGCCTCGCGCCGGCCATTTTGTTTGGTGTTTCAGCAGCTTACATCTGCGACACGGAATGGTCGGAACGCAATCTCCGCTTGGCCGTTAAAAGCGGAGTCATTCCGGGAGGTTCCGTGCCGTTTTAACGCGTCCGCCGTCCGCAAGTGATCGCAATGGATCACCTGCGCGAGCGCCACGTTTTGCCTGTTCAGTCTGACCATCCGCGCCAAAGGAGGGGCGCCATTGGGGGGCTTCGTCACCAGCCAAAGAGGGACACCATGAATCGTTTGAGCGTCATGGGAGCGCCAGTCGTTTTGCTCCTTGCCGGTTTCCTGAACGATCCCGCCGCAGCGTATCATCGGCACGGCTATCACCATCGCCTTTACCATCCCGCCGCATATCGGCTTCGGCATTCTTACGTCCGCTCCGGCGGCGGTTGCACCTTCACCAACGAAGGACGCGAAGTGTGCGGTTCGGCGGTTGCGCCGAACCGGATGCTTGCGGTCGACGACAGCGGCAATCGCGCCTTTGCGTCCGTCGACGAGGGCAGCGTCATCGGGGCGCGGCCGGACGGCTGCCCGCACGCCTATTGCGGCTGCGGTCTGCGCAAATATCTCGGCCTGTCCGACGTGCGGCTCAATCTCGCGCACAATTGGGCGCGGTTGTTTCCGCGCGAGGCCGCGCCGCGGGCGGGCTTGGCCGCGGTGCGCGCGCATCACGTGATGTACATCGAGGCTGCCGCCGGCAACGGCGAGTGGCTGATCCGCGACTACAATTCCGGCGGCGGGCTGTCGCGGCTGCATGTGCGCGACTTGCGCGGCTACGTTTTCGTCAACCCGCGCGGTTGAGTTTGTGGGTCGAAGGTGACCGCTTTCCCTCGCCCCCAAGGGGAGAGGGAAGAGCGTCTGCCGCACTCGCCTCTGCGCCTGGTCGCCCAAATCCTTCGAGGCGCGCCTACGGCGCGCATCTCAGGATGACGGCGAGAGGAAGTTACTCGTCCGTACGGCTCGCTACTTTGATCCGTCCATCCTCGCGGCTGGCAAAGCCCGGGTCGGGCATGCAGTAGCCGTCCTTCTTGTCGCCGACCGATTGCTTGCATTCGGCGAGACTCGAGTAGCCGCAATGCACCGGTGCGTGGTCCTTGTCGATGAAGCCGCACCATTCGGCGGCGTTGGCGGCGGTGAGCGTGAGCGCGAAGAAAGCCGTGAGCGAGATAATGGTGCGCATGAGATGTCCCAATCGTCGTCGCCCGGCGGGAAAATTATAGCGCGCGGCGAGCATTCGTAAATGCCGCTGGGCTGCGGCGACGTGGCTCGATCTACGATCGCAGCGCCGTGACCGCGGCGGCAATGTGTTCCGGCTGCGTCACCGGCAGCGAGCAGCGTTCGCCGACGCAGACAAAGGCGGCGCTGCCGGCGACCACGGCCAGTTTTTGTTGCGCCGGATGCGCCGCTGGCAGATCCGCCGCCGTAGGCGCACGCAGCACGATGCGGTCGAGGAACGGCAGCTTGAGCGCTCCTTGCGCAAGACGCTCCGCCTCGGGCCCGCTAACGACGATCTCGGCGCCGCGCAGACGCAGGTCGAGGGCGTTGAGCAACGCCATGTGCCCGAACAGGTTGCGCTCGGCCGCCGAGAGGATGTTTTCGATCAGCCGGTCAGCCTTGGCCCGCCAGGCATCGTCGCCGGTGAACACCGCAAGTCGCAGCAGATTTTGCGCCGCGACCGCATTGGGATTGGGCGTCGCGTCATCGGCGGTCGAATGCGGCCGCAGCAAAAGATCGCCGGCATCGTCCGCCGACAGATAATAGCCCCCGCTGTCGGGGTCGGCGTAATGGGCATCGAAGGCGGCCTGCCAGGCGAGCGCCCGCTCGAGATAGGCCCGCTCGCCGGTCGCCTCATAGAGCGCAAGGGCGGCGCGGATCATGGCGGCGAAATCGGAGGCAAGGCCGGGGACGGTCAGCCTGCCGCCCCGCCAGGAATGCCCGAGCCGGTCGCCGCGCGTCATATTTTTAACAATAAAATCAAAAGCTTGCTGCGCCATTTGCAGCCAGCCGGGCTCCTCCAGAATGCCCCCGGCATTGACCAGAGCGGCGATCATCAGGCCGTTCCAGTCGGCCAGTACCTTGTCGTCGAGGCCTGGGCGGACCCGGCTTTCCCGTTTTTGCTGCAGCATAGACCGCAGCATGGCCAGTCTGGCCTCGTCATTTATGTTGCGCGGTAAGCTCTTGAGTCGATTGAGAATATTATGGCCTTCGAAATTGCCCCCGGGGCTCACATCATAATGTGCAGCAAAGAACGCAGCATTCTCCGTCCCCAGCGCCTCCTCTATTTCCGCCTTGGACCAGACGTAGAACTTGCCTTCTTCGCCCTCCGAATCGGCGTCCAGGGAGGCGCAAAAGGCCCCTTCCGGCGTGGTCATCTCGCGCTCGAGCCAACCGACCGTCTCCTGGGCGCGCTGGCTGAACAGCGGCTCGCCGCTGCGCTGCCAGGCCAAGGCCAGC
>DATJVE010000152.1:0-11754 GCA_035501975.1 Pseudolabrys sp. | reverse complement strand
CTGCTTTTCCAATTGACGGACGGGGATGGACTTGGTTCCCTTGGCTCATGAGCCGGCCGCCAGAGCCGGCCGCAAGGGAAGCGCCATGAACGATCAGATCCTCCAGGAGATCAGCGAATTCTGCCGCCAGCGCGGCTTGGCCGAATCGACCTTCGGCCGCCGCGCGGTCAACGACGGCAAGCTCGCCAGTCGGCTGCGCAATGGCGGCCGCATCACCACCGACACACTCGATCGCATCCGTAGTTTCATGGCGCGCAACGCCGATGCCGCGCCGGCGCGCCGCCGCGTGCTGTTCGACGCGCCGCCGTCAGCCTTGCCGGTCATCCAGCCGCCGGCGCCGCCGGTCGCCTCCGGCCAGGCGGCCAACGATCCGCAGCGCAATTTCCGCTTCTTCGACAACCGGCAGAAATATCTGCTGTTCGTGAACACCTGCTCGGAGAAATGGGAAATCGCCAGCCGCGTCGGCATGGAGCTCGCCAATATCCATCCGCGTCCGCCGGCGGTGCGCGTGTTCGACGCCGGCGTCGGTGACGGCACCGTGCTGGCGCGCGTGATGCGCAATATGCACGACCGCTTCCCGACGATGCCGTTCTATATCGTTGGCAAGGAGATCAGCCTCGAAGATATCCGCCTGACCCTGCACAAAATGGCGGACCGTTTTATCGAACATCCGTCCACGGTTCTGGTGCTCACCAATCTTGCTTATGCGGAAGCGCCCTGGCTGGCGGTGAAGTCGCTATCCGCCGCCACCAGCCTGGTGTGGAAAGAGTTGGCGATGGACGGCAACACCGCGCACTCGTTCGAGCAGCAGATCACCGCGCTCGAGCCGTTCCTGGCCGAGACTTGGAAGGCGCGCGTGTCGGCGAAAAGCGGCAATCCGGTGTACGAGCGGCCGGTCATTTTGGTGCTCTACCGCAACGACCACAAATTCCTGCTGGACCAGATCGTGCCCAAGCCGGGCGGCACCGTCGCTGAGTACGACCTGGTGATCGCCTCGCAGCCCTATCGGGCGCGCGCCTCGCTCGAGTTCAAGGCCAAACGCGTCTTGGCGCCGCTCGCCCGCGCGCTCGGGCCCGGCGGGCGCATGATCGCGATCCATTCCTACGGGCGCGATCCCGGCATGGAGATCATCCACAAGGTCTGGCCGAACGATAACCCGTTCGTGCACAGCCGGCACGATCTGCTCAAGGAGGTGAAGCACGAATTGGGCAGCGCCGGCCGCGACCTCAACTTCAACGCCTATTCCGACCAACGCTCGCTGTTCCGCTACGATATGCATACGCTGCCGTCGGAGATATCGTCGTCGATCGGCACCTCCACACTGCTCGCCGCCTGGAACGCGGCGATCTATGTGGCGCAGATCGAGGACGACCGCCTGTCCGACGTCAACAGCGACCGCCGCTACATCGAGGCGACCCGCGACGTGCTGCACAAGCAGGGCGGCCTGTGGTTCCACGACGAATCCTTCGTGATTTCGCACCGGCGCGAGTAGTCCCTATGGCGGACGATTTCGCACACCGCTTTTCGCTCGAGGCCACCCGGCCGAACGCCGGCGAGATCGCCGCGCTGGCGGACCTGCTGCCGCCGGGCACGGCGGTCTATTTCTCCGCGGTGCCGACGATCACGCCGCAGGAGCTGATCGGCGGCGCGGCGTTATTGCGCAGGTCCGGCCTAGAGCCAGTGGTGCATATCGCCGCGCGGCGCTTTCGCGCCGCCGCCGACTTGGCAAATCTACTCGCCAGTCTGCACGGCGAAGCCGACGTGCGGCGGCTTCTGGTGATCGGCGGCGACGTCGAGCCCTCGGGGCCTTTCCCCGATGCGCTGGCGGTGATCCAGAAAGGCCGCCTGCGCGAGGCGGGGATCAAAGAGATCGGCATCGGCGGCTATCCGGAAGGCCACGCCCGCATTCCCGCCGGCCGGCTAGAGGCGGCAATCGACGAGAAGATTGCCGCCGCCGCCGCGCATGGCCTTGACGTTCACATCGTAAGCCAGTTTTCGTTTTCGCCCGAACGCATCTTGACCTGGCTGCGCAAGTTGCGCGCCTGCGGCATCATCAACCCGGTGAAGGTCGGCATGGCCGGCCCGACCAGCGTCCCCGGCCTGTTGCGTTATGCCAAGCGCTGCGGCGTCAATGCCTCGCTGCACGGCCTGATGTCGGGGATGGCGGCCGGTCTGATCGGCCACGTCGGCCCGGACCGTATCGTCGAAACGCTGCGCCAGGCGGGCGATCTCGGCGCCGCCGCGCCGCATTACTTCTCGTTCGGCGGCGTGCTCGAGACGGCCCGCTATGCTTGCTCAACGTCAAGACACGCCGCTGCCGGGCGTGCTATGGCCCAGCCGAATTGACAGTCAATCAAGACCCGCGGCGGCACAGCCCGGCGGGCGCATCGCGGAGGAAATCTTATGCAACGGACCAAGCCGCCTTTCCGCGCCGACATGGTCGGCAGCCTTCTGCGCACCGCGCCGATCAAGCAGGCGCGCGCACAGCGCGAAAAGGGCGCCATCACCGCCGCCCAACTCACGGCGGTTGAGGACAGCGAGATCGAGAAGATCATCAAGAAGCAGGAAGAGACCGGGCTCAAGCTCGCGACCGACGGCGAATTCCGCCGTTCCTGGTGGCATTTCGATTTCTTCAGCATGCTCGACGGCGTCGAACTCTACGAACTCGACCATGGCATCCAGTTCCAGGGCGTACAGACCAAGATGCAGAGCATCAAGGTCAGCGGCAAAATCGGTTTTTCCAACCACCCGATGATCGAGCATTTCAAGTTCCTCAAGGCGCATACCAAGGTGACGCCGAAGATGTGCATTCCGTCGCCCTGCCAAATGCATTTCCGGCTCGAGCCGGGCGCGGTGAGCAAGGATGTCTACGCCAGCCGCGACGCCATCTTCGACGATCTCGCGGCGGCCTATGGCAAGGCGATCAAGGCGTTCTACGACGCCGGCTGCCGCTATCTGCAGTTCGACGACTGCTCCTGGGCCTATCTCTGCTCGCAGGTGGAATTGCAGAAGGCGCGCGACCGCGGCCTCGACGTCGATCATTTGCAGGAAACCTATGCGCGCTGCATCAATAAGGCGTTGGAAGCCAGGCCCGCCGACATGACGATCACGACGCATGTCTGCCGCGGCAATTTCCGCTCCACCTTCATCTCCTCGGGCGGTTACGAGCCGGTGGCCGAGACCCTGCTCGCCAAGTGCAATTACGACGGCTACTTCCTCGAATACGACACCGACCGCGCCGGCGGCTTCGAGCCGCTGCGCTTCCTGCCCAAGGGCAACAAGATCGTCGTGCTCGGCCTGGTCACGTCGAAGTCGGGGCGTCTCGAGCCGCGCGAGGACATCAAGAAGCGCATCCAGGAGGCGACCAAGTTCGTCGCGCTCGACCAGCTCTGTCTCTCGCCGCAATGCGGCTTCGCCTCGACCGAGGAAGGCAACGTGCTGGCCGAGGATGAGCAATGGGCGAAGCTTCGGATGATTGTCGAGCTGGCCGACGAGGTGTGGGGGAAGTAGCAAAGCCGTTCATTCCCGCGTGAGCGGGAATCCAGCAAGAAAAAAGAACTGGGTTTCCGCTGTCGCGGGGACGAACGGATGATAGGGAGTGAACTATAAATGGCCCAACGCACCACGCCGCCGTTCCGCGCCGACATGGTCGGCAGCCTGCTGCGCCCGGCGCCGCTCAAGCAAGCGCGCGCGAAATTTGCCAGAGGCGAAATCGACGCTGCGGCCTTGAAAGCGGTCGAAGACCGCGAGATCGAAAAGGTCATCAAGAAGCAGGCGGAAGTCGGCTTGAAGCTCGCCACCGACGGCGAATTCCGCCGCTCCTGGTGGCATTTCGATTTCTTCAAGGGCCTGCAGGGCGTCGAGATGATCAGCGCGCCGCCGATCAAATTCCACGGTGTCGAGACGAAAGCCGAGGCAATCAAGATCTCCGGCAAAGTCGACTTCGTCGACCATCCGATGATCGAGCATTTCAAGTTCTTGAAAGCGCACTGCCACGTCACGCCGAAGATGACGATCCCGGCGCCGAGCACGTTTCATTTCCGGCAGGGCCGGGCGATGGTGAGCGAGGAGGCCTATCCCGGCTATGACCAGTTCTTCACCGATGTCGCCGCCACCTGGAAGAAGGCGATCCGCGCCTTTTACGACGCCGGCTGCCGCTATCTGCAGCTCGACGACACCGCCTGGGCGATGATCTGCGATCCGAAGGAACGCGAGGGCTCGAAAGCGCGCGGCGATAATCCCGACACGCTGCCGGCGATCTATGCACGCATCACCAATGCGGCGCTGGAAGGCAAGCCCGCCGACATGGCGATCACCATGCACTCCTGCCGCGGCAATTTCCGCTCCACCTTCATCGCCTCGGGCGGCTACGAATTCGTCGCCGAACAGCTGCTCGGCAACACGAATTTCGACGGCTATTTCCTCGAATACGACAGCGACCGCGCCGGCGGCTTCGAGCCGCTGCGTTACTTCCCCAAAGGCAACAAGCAACTGGTGCTCGGCCTGGTCACCTCGAAGTCGGGGCGACTGGAGCCGCGCGACGAAATCAGGCGGCGCATCGACGAGGCGACCAAATACGTGGCGCTCGATCAGCTTTGTCTGTCGCCGCAATGCGGTTTTGCCTCGACCGAAGAGGGCAACGTGCTGGCCGAGGACGAGCAGTGGGCCAAGCTGCGCATGATCGTCGAGTTGGCGGACGAAGTGTGGGGCCGTTAAGCTCCGCGAATGCTGTCACGGAACCGTCCTCCCTTCCGCGCCGACCACGTCGGCAGCCTGCTGCGCACCGCGCCGCTGAAAGAGGCACGGGCGCAGCGTGAGCGCGGGAAGATTCCGGCGGAGCAACTCAGGGCCGTCGAAGACCGCGAGATCGCGGCCGTTATCAAGCGACAGGAAGACATCGGGCTCAAGGCCGTCACCGACGGCGAATTCCGCCGCGCCTTCTGGAACTACGATTTCCTGGGCGCGCTCGACGGCGTCGAAGCCTATCTCGGCGAGCGCAAGATCAAATTCCAGGGTCCGAATCCGAAGCCGATGATGCTGCGCGTCACCGGCAAGCTCGGGACGTTTACCACGCACCCGATGCTCGAGCACTTCCGGTTCGCGAAAGCGCACACGCGCGCGGTGGCGAAGACGACGATCCCGTCGCCATCGTCCTTGCATTTCCGCTACGGCCGCGATGCCATCCCCGGCGCCATCTATCCGGATATGGAAGAGTTCTATGCCGACCTTGGCCGGACCTATTCAAAAGCGGTGCGCGCCTTCGCCGATCAAGGCTGCCGCTATCTGCAACTTGACGAAGTCAATCTGGCTTACCTTTGCGATCCAAAGCTGCGGGCACAAGTGAGCGAGCGCGGCGACGATCCGGATAGGCTGCCGGAGATCTACGCCGGCATGATCAACGCGGCGATCTCCGATGTCCCGCCTGACATGACCATCTGCATGCATCTGTGCCGCGGCAATTTTCAGTCCACCTTCGTCGCCTCGGGCGGCTACGAGCCGGTGGCGGAGACGCTGTTCAATACGATCGGCGTGCACGGCTATTTCATGGAATACGACTCGGACCGCGCCGGCGGCTTCGAGCCGCTGCGTTTCGTGCCGCCGGACAAGACCGTGGTGCTCGGTCTGGTTACCTCGAAATCGGGTCGGCTCGAGTCAAAAGACGACATCAAGCGCCGCATCGATCAGGCGGCGAATTTCGTGCCGCTCGAGCAGCTTTGCCTGTCGCCGCAATGCGGCTTCGCCTCGACCGAGGAAGGCAATATTCTTGCCGAAGATGAGCAATGGGCGAAGCTCAGGATGATCGTGGAAATAGCTGAGGAAGTCTGGGGATGAGCCAAAGAACCAAGCCGCCGTTCCGCGCCGATCACGTCGGCAGTCTGCTCCGGCCCGCCGCGCTGAAGCAGGCGCGCGAGCAACGCGCCAAAGGCGAGATCGACGCCGCCGCGCTCGAAGCGGTCGAAGATCGCGAGATCGAGCGCGTCATCAGGAAGCAGCAAGAGGTCGGCCTGCAGTCGATCACCGACGGGGAATTCCGCCGCTCCTGGTGGCATCTCGATTTCCTCTGGGGTCTCGACGGCGTCGAGAAGCATGTGATGGACTCCGGCGTTGCCTTCGCCGCGGTGACCACGCGCAACGAGGGGCTGAAGGTCACCGGCAAGATCGGCTTTTCCAGCCATCCAATGCTCGAGCATTTTAAGTTCGTCAAAGAGCACACCACATGCACGCCGAAAATAACCATTCCCGCGCCATCGGCGTTGTACGGGCGTCCGGCCAAGCCACCGATCGACGCCAAGATTTATCCCAAGCTCGATACGATGTTCGACGATCTCGGCCAGGCCTACCGCAAGGCCGTGCGCGCTTTCGCCGATGTCGGCTGCCGCTACCTGCAGCTCGACGAGGTGTTCATCGCCATGCTGTGCGACGAAAAATACCGCCAGCAGATGAAGGCCCGCGGCGACGATCCGGACAGGCTCGGCGAACTTTACGGCGATCTCATCAATACGGCGATGTCGGATATCCCATCCGACATGACCGTCACCATGCATCTGTGCCGCGGCAACTACAAATCGACCTTCATGGGCTCTGGCGGCTACGAGGCCGAGCAGGAGATCCTGTTCAATCGCATCAAGGTGCACGGCTATTTCATGGAATACGACTCGGACCGCGCCGGCGGCTTTGCGCCGTTGCGCCTGGTGCCGAAAGGCCGGCAGGTCGTCCTCGGGCTGGTGACCAGCAAGACCGGGCGTCTGGAAGCCAAAGACGCCATCAAGCGCCGCATCGAGGAGGCGGCGAAATATATTTCGCTCGACCAGCTTTGTCTGTCGCCGCAGTGCGGCTTTGCCTCCACCGAGGAGGGCAATACGCTCGCCGAAGACGAGCAGTGGGCGAAGCTGCAGATGATTGTGGAGATTGCGGAAGAGGTGTGGGGCTGATCTCCCTCTCCCCGCTTGCCGGGAGAGGCGTAGGCGGCCTTCGGCCGCCGTTCTTAACGTCAAGAACGCCGATGGCAGCATCGGCTACGGTGAGGGGGCGTTGCCACCGCCCGAGCTAATCGATATGCCCCTCACCCGACCGCCTTCGGCGCTCGACCTCTCCCCGCGCGGGGAGAGATAAAGTGCCGCCGCCACTGTCCAAGAAAACCGATGCCCCTCAACCCCGACGCACTCCTCGCCCTGCAAATCCCGGACGTCGAACACGCGTACGGGCCGAAGGACTGCATCCTCTACGCGCTGGGCTTAGGCCTCGGCCAAGACCCGCTCAACCGCGACGAACTTGCATTCGTCTACGAGAAAAATCTCAAAGTACTGCCGACCTTCGCGGTGATGATGGGCTACGCGGCCTATTGGCTGCGCCGGCCGGAGATCGGCGTCACCTGGGAAAAAGTGGTGCACGGCGAGCAAGGCCTGAAGCTGCACGCGCCGATCGCGCCGCAGGGCACGGTGATCGGCCGCACGCGCATCCTCGACGTGGTCGACAAGGGCGAAGGCAAAGGCGCGCTGGTCTATTCGCAACGCGAGGTCAGCGACAAAGCGAGCGGCCGCCTGATTGCCACCTTGACGCAGACCACGTTCTGCCGCGGCGATGGCGGCTTCGGCGGGCCGAAGCGCGATGCACCGCCGCCGCATGCGCTGCCGGCGCGCCCGCCCGATGGCGTTGTGGATTTCCCGACCCGGCCGGAAATGGCGCTCGTCTACCGGTTGTCCGGCGACGTCAACGCGCTGCATGTCGATCCGGATTTCGCCAAGGCCGCCGGCTTCCCGCGTCCGGTGCTGCATGGGCTCGCGACCTTCGGCGTCGCCGGCCACGCGCTGCTCAAGGCGGTGTGCGGCTATGATCCAGCCCGGCTGACCGCGCTGGCCGGTCGTTTTTCGGCGCCAGTCTATCCCGGCGAGACCATCCGCACCGAGTTCTGGCGCGATGGCGGCGTGCTAAGCTTCCGCGCGCGGATCAAGGATCGCGATGTGGTGGCGATCGATCATGGCCGCGCCGAGGTGACCGGGTGATGAGCAAGCGCAGCAGCAGCGCCGACGAGTTTGCCGACATCCGCGAGTCGGTGCGCGCGCTGTGCGCCAAGTTTCCCGGCGAATACTGGCGCGCGCTCGACCGCGAGCGCGCCTATCCGACCGACTTCGTCCGCGCGCTGACCGAAGGCGGCTATCTTGCCGCGCTCATCCCGGAGGAGTTCGGCGGCAGCGGGCTCGGCATCAGCGCCGCCGCAGCGATCCTGGAGGAAGTTCATGCCTCCGGCGGCAACGGCGCGGCCTGCCACGCGCAGATGTACACCATGGGCACCATCCTGCGGCATGGCAGCGCCGCGCAGAAACAAGCCTATCTGCCGAAGATTGCCAGCGGCGAATTGCGCCTGCAGGCCTTCGGCGTCACCGAGCCGACCTCGGGCACCGATACGCTTGCGCTGCGCACCACGGCGCGGCGCGAGGGCAACGACCACTACGTCATCAACGGGCAAAAGATCTGGACCTCGCGCGCCGAGCATTCCGATCTGATGCTGTTGCTCGCGCGCACCACGCCGCGCGACCAGGTCAGACAGCGCACCGATGGCCTGTCGGTGTTCCTGGTCGACATGCATCTGGCGCAGTCGGCCAACCTCACCATTAATCCGATCCGCACCATGATGAACCACGCGACGACGGAGGTGTTCTTCGACGATTTGCGCGTGCCGGCGGAGAACCTGATCGGCGAGGAAGGCCAGGGCTTCCGCTACATCCTTGCCGGCATGAACGCCGAGCGCATTCTGATTGCGGCGGAATGCATTGGCGACGCCAAATGGTTCATCGACAAAGCGACCAGCTATGCGCAAGGCCGCGCGCTGTTCGGCCGGGCGATCGGCCAGAACCAGGGCGTTCAGTTTCCCATCGCCCGCGCCTATGCGCAGATGCGCGCCGCCGAATTGATGGTGCACGAGGCCGCGCGCAAATACGAGGAAGGGCGCGAGATCGGCCCGGAGGCCAACATGGCGAAGCTGCTCGCCGCCGACGCCTCCTGGTTTGCCGCCGACATGTGCGTGCAGACGCACGGCGGCTTCGGCTTCGCCGAGGAATACGATATCGAGCGCAAGTTCCGCGAGACGCGGCTCTACCAGGTGGCGCCGATCTCCACCAACATGATCCTGTCTTATCTGGCCGAGCACGTGCTCGGCCTGCCCAGGTCGTATTGATCGACATGATCAGAAGCGAAAATTTAATCCGTCATCCTGAGGTGCGAGCAAGCGCAGCAAGCGAGCCTCGAAGGATGAACGGCCATCGATCTCGGGCCTACCCGAGATCGGCAGCAATATTTAGCCTCGCAAGTCGGCCAAGGCCGACTTGCGGTGGCCGTCGCCCTTCGAGGCGCGCTGCGCGCGCACCTCAGGGTGACGGGGAGAGCTAAGCCATGCTTCCCCTCGAAGGCCTGCTGGTCGTGTCCATCGAACAGGCCGTGGCGGCGCCGCATTGCACCTGCCATCTCGCCGATGCCGGCGCGCGCGTGATCAAGGTCGAGCGGCCGGAAGGCGATTTCGCGCGCCATTACGACACCATCGTGCACGGGGAGAGCGCGCATTTCGTCTGGCTCAATCGCGGCAAGCAGTCGGTGGTGCTCGACCTCGGCAAGGCGGGCGACAAGGCGCTGCTCGAAGCGATGCTCGGCAAAGCCGACGTGTTCGTGCAGAACCTGAAGCCCGGCGCGCTCGCCAAGCTCGGCTTCGCCGTGCGCCGGTTGCGCCAGGACTATCCGCGGCTGATCTGCTGCTCGATCTCCGGCTACGGCGAAAGCGGCCCTTACGCGCAACGCAAGGCTTATGACCTGCTGGTGCAAGCCGAGTCCGGCCTTTCCTCGGTCACCGGCGGACCGGAGGCTCCGGCGCGCGTCGGCGTCTCAGTGGTCGATATTGCCGCCGGCTTGAACGCCTATGAGGCGATCCTGGAAGCGATCATCAAGCGCGCGCGTACCGGCGAGGGCACCGAGATGTCCGTCTCCATGTTCGACGCCATGGCGGAGTGGATGACGATCCCGCTGCTCAATCAGGAAGGCGGCAATCCGTTCAAGCGGGTCGGGCTGGCGCATCCGACCATCGCGCCCTACGGCGTATTCAAGACGCGCGACGGCGCCGACATCCTCATTTCGATCCAACACGACCGCGAATGGCGTGCGCTTGCGGAGAAAGTACTCGGCGACACCGCCCTCGGCACCGACCCGCGCTTCGCCACCAACCCCAAGCGCAACGAGAACCGCCCACAAACCGATGGCATTGTCGCGAAAGTCTTTGCGCAGCACGACGTCGCGCCGTTGATGGCAAAGCTCGCGGCCGCCGACATCGCCTTCGCCCGCGTCAACGATTCGGCATTACTCTTGAAACACCCGCATTTGCGGCGGATCACGGTCGACACGCCGACCGGTCTGGCGAGCCTGCCGGCGCCGCCGGTGCAACGCGCGGAAGAACTGCGCAGTTACGGCCCAGTGCCGGCGCTCGGCGCGCATACGGAGATGATCCGGAAGGAGTTCGGCCGATGACTGTCGTCCCCGCGAAGGCGGGGACTCAGTAACCTCTGTCTGTCCGCATCATCGGCACCGGGGGTTACCGGGTCCTCGATCTCGCGGAATTTATCATCGGGCCGCGCTTCGCGCAGACCCTTTGGCTCGCTCCGTACGACAGAAAAGGATTAATCGATCACCGCTTCTTCCGCCTTCGGCGGGGCCGCACCGCCAGCGGCGCGGATGATCAGTACCAGCGGGATCATCGCCAGCGTCAGCGCCATCAAGAGCTTGAAGTCGTTGAGGTAGGCGATCATCGCCGCCTGCTGGGTGACGATCTCGTCGAGGATGGCGCGGCCGAGATCGCTGTTGACGTTCAGGGTCGTCGTCACGTCCGGCATCTGCAACGCGTTGTTGAACGGCGTCACGGATTCTGTGAGCCGCGCGTGCATCTCGGTGGTCTTGTCGGTCAGATTGGCGATCACCATGGAGATGCCGATCGAGGAGCCGATGTTGCGCACCAGCGTCAGGATCGAGGTGCCGCTGTTGCGCAGGTGCCCGGGCAGCGTCAGGAACGCCGCCGTGGTGATCGGCACAAACAGGAGACCGAGCCCGATGCCCTGCACGACGCTGGTGACGACGATGGTGCGCTGCGTGACATCGAGCGAAAACCCGGTCATGTAATAAAGCGTGCCGCCGGTGAGCAGCAGGCCGAGCAGAATGAGATAGCGCGTCTCCAACAGCCGCATCAGCCGCGGCGCCACCATCATGGTCAGCAGCGTGCCGACGCCGCGCGAGCCGAGCAGGAAGCCGGCGGTCTGGATCGGGAAGCCGAGCAGGTTCTGCATGAACGGCGTGACCAGCGCCATGGTGCCGAACAGCACCACGCCGATCACCACCATGAACACGACGCCGCTGACGAAATTGCGGTCCTTGAACAGCTCGAAGCGGACGAACGGCTCCGGCGTGGTCAGCGAGTGGGCGAAGAAATAGTAGAAGCCGACGATCGAGACGATCATCTCGATCCAGATTTCGCTCGCGCCGAACCAGCCCACCTGCTCGCCGCGGTCGAGCAGCAGTTGCAGCGAGCCGATGCCGATGGCGAGCGCTATAAACCCGAACCAGTCGAAACGTAGGTGTTCGTGTCGATGCGTCTCCTCCATGAACAGGACCATGCCGATCACGGTGAGGACGCCAATGGGCAGGTTGATCAGGAACACCCAGTGCCAGGAATAATTGTCGGTCAGCCAGGCGCCCAGCGTCGGCCCCATGATGGGGCCGAGC
>DATJVE010000151.1:0-5372 GCA_035501975.1 Pseudolabrys sp. | reverse complement strand
CGCTCAACAAGGCTTTTCCCGACCGGCTTGTTGAGCGCGAGCAAAAACGTATTGGCCATGGCGCCGCCGATAATCAGCACATCGACTTTTTGCAGCAGATGGCCGAGCAGTTCGAGCTTGGTGGAGACTTTGGCGCCGCCGACGATGGCCGCGAGCGGTCGCTGCGGCTTGTCGAGCACTTTTTCGAAGGCTTCCAGTTCCGCCTGCAAAGTCCGCCCCGCATAGGCCGGCATGACATGGGCGAGCCCTTCGGTCGAAGCATGCGCGCGGTGCGACACCGAGAAGGCGTCGTTGACAAAAATGTCGCCGAGCTTGGCAAGCTGGGCGACGAAAGCGGGATCATCTTTCTCTTCGCCGGGATAGAAGCGGGTGTTCTCCAGGCAGACGATGTCGCCGTTCTTCATCGTCGCCACCGCGCGTTCGGCGGTTTCGCCGATGCAGTCGTCGACGAACTTCACCGGCCGCTTGATGGCGTGCGCCACCTCGGCGGCCACGGGTTTCAGCGAATTCTTCTGGTCGCGTCCCTTCGGGCGGCCGAAATGCGAGAGCAAGATCACCTTGGCGCCCTTGTCGGCGATTTCGGTGATCGCCGGGCCGAGGCGGTCGATGCGGGTGCCGTCGCTGACGATGCCGTTGTCCACCGGCACGTTGAGGTCGGCGCGCAGCAGCACGCGCTTGCCTTTGACGTCGACGTGATCGAGGGTGCGAAACGCGCTCATGACTCAATCCAGCGCGAGCGGTCTTAGACCAGCTTGCCCATCGCCACGGCGGTGTCCGCCATGCGGTTGGAAAAGCCCCATTCGTTGTCGTACCAGCTCATCACGCGCACCAGCGTGCCGTCCATCACCTTGGTCTGATCCATATGGAAGATGGAGGAGCGCGGATCGTGGTTGAAATCGAGCGACACGTTCGGCGCGTCGGTGAAGCCGAGGATGCCCTTGAGCTGCTGCTCGGCGGCGCGCTTGATGGCGCCGTTGATCTCGTCCTTGTTGGTTGCCTTCTTGGCGACGAACTTGAAATCGATCACCGAGACATTCGGCGTCGGCACGCGGATCGACACGCCGTCGAGCTTGCCGTTGAGCTCCGGCAGCACCAGGCCGACGGCCTTGGCGGCGCCGGTCGAGGTCGGGATCATGTTCAGCGCGGCGGCGCGGGCGCGGTAGAGATCCTTGTGCAACGTGTCGAGCGTCGGCTGGTCGCCGGTATAGGAGTGGATCGTCGTCATGAAGCCCTTGTCGATGCCGACGGCATCGTTGAGCACCTTGGCGACCGGCGCCAGACAGTTGGTTGTGCAGGAGGCGTTGGAGACGACCTTGTGGTCCTTGGTCAGCTTCTCGTGGTTGACGCCGTAGACCACCGTGAGGTCGGCGCCGTCGGCCGGCGCCGAGACCAGCACGCGCTTTGCGCCGGCGGTCAGATGCGCCGAGGCCTTGTCCTTCGCCGTGAAGATGCCGGTGCATTCCAGGGCGATGTCGACACCGAGATCCTTCCACGGCAACGCGGTCGGGTCCTTAATGGCCGTCACCTTGATGGCGCCGTTGCCGACGCTGATGGTGTCGCCCTTGACCGTGACCTCGCCGGGGAAGCGGCCGTGCACCGAGTCGAAGCGTAGCAGGTGGGCGTTGGTTTCGACCGGTCCGAGATCGTTGATGCCGACGACCTCGATATCCTTGCGCTCGGCTTCGGCGATGGCGCGCAGGACGTTGCGGCCGATGCGGCCGAACCCATTGATGGCAACACGGACTGTCATTGACGTCGCTCCCGGCTTTTTCGATCTGTCATGGCCGAAATGGGCCACGACTTGTACTGATACAAATCAATTTTTCCCGAGTTTCCTTAACGCCGCTTCGGCGACCGCTTCGGGCGTAACGCCGAAGTGCTTGTAAAGGTCCTTATAGGGCGCGCTGGCGCCAAAACCGGTCATGCCCACGAAAGCGCCATCGGAACCGATGATGGCGTCCCAGCCCTGGCGCACGGCGGCTTCGACGCCGACCTTAACCTTGGCCTCGCCGATGACGGCCCGGCGCGCGGCCTCCGGCGCCTCCAGCAGCAGTTCGAAGCAGGGCACCGACACCACACGCGCCGCAATGCCGCGGGCGGCCAAAAGCTTTTTCGCCTCCACAGCGATGGAGACTTCCGAGCCGGTGGCAAAGATCGATACCTCGGCTTTGCCCTCGGCCGCCGCGATCTCATATGCGCCGGCGGCGCAGCGGTTGCCGTTGAGGAAATTCTGGCTGAGCTGCGGCAGGTTCTGGCGGGTGAGCGCCAGGACGCTGGGACGGTTTTTCGCTTCCAGCGCAAGCTGCCAGCATTCGGCGGTCTCGACCGCGTCGCAGGGGCGGAACACGAGCAGATTGGGAATGGCGCGCAGGGCGGCGAGCTGCTCGACCGGCTGGTGCGTCGGGCCGTCTTCGCCGAGGCCGATCGAGTCATGCGTCATCACGTGGATGACGCGCTTGCCCATCAACGCCGCGAGACGGATCGCCGGCCGGCAGTAATCCGAGAACACCAGGAAGGTGCCGGAATAGGGAATGATGCCGCCATGCAGCGCCATGCCGTTCATGGCGGCGGCCATGCCATGCTCGCGCACGCCGTAATGGATGAAGCGGCCGGAATAATCGGCGGCCGACATCGCCTTCATCGACTTGGTGCGCGTGTTGTTGGAGCCGGTGAGGTCGGCGGAGCCGCCGATCATGTCCGGCACCGCCGGGATCAGGCTCTCCAACGCGAATTCGCAGGCAGTGCGGGTGGCGATGTCTTTCGGCGTGGCGGCAAGGCTCTCCTTCACCGCACGCACGGCGCCGGCAAAACCTGTCGGCAGATCGCCGGTCATGCGGCGTTCGAATTCGGCACGCTTTCCAGCGTCGAGGGCGGCGAGGCGCTTGCCCCACTCGGCGTGCGCGGCCTTCGAGCGCTCGCCCGCCTTGCGCCACGCGGAGAGAATATCGGCGGGGATGTCGAACGGCGCGTGGCTCCAGCCAAGCTTCTCGCGCGCGCCTTTGATCTCGTCGGCGCCGAGCGGCGAGCCGTGCGAGGAGGCCTTGCCGGCCTTGGTCGGCGCACCGAAGCCGATGGTGGTCTTGCAGGCGATCAGCACGGGACGATCCGACGATTGCGCTTTCTCCAGCGCGGCGGCGATTGCCGCCGCATCGTGGCCGTCGACGCGCGCGGCGCTCCAGCCGGCGGCCTCGAAACGTTTCACCTGATCGACCGAGTCGGAAAGCGACAGCGCGCCGTCGATCGAGATGCCGTTGTCGTCGAACAGCACAATCAGTCTGTTGAGCTTGAGATGGCCGGCAAGCGCGATGGCTTCCTGGCTGATGCCTTCCATCAGGTCGCCGTCGGAGGCGATGACGTAAGTCTTGTGATCGACGAGATTGCCGAACTCGGCGGCCAGATGCCGCTCGGCGATCGCCATGCCGACCGCGTTGGCGAGACCCTGCCCGAGCGGGCCGGTGGTGGTCTCCACGCCCGGCGTGTGGCCGTATTCCGGATGGCCGGCGGTGATCGAGCCAAGCTGGCGGAAGCGCTTGATCTCGTCCAGCGTCATCGCCGGATAGCCGGTCAGATAAAGCAGCGCGTAAAGCAGCATCGAGCCGTGCCCGGCCGACAAGACGAAACGGTCGCGGTCGGGCCAGGCCGTATCGGCCGGATCGAATTTCAGGAAGCGCGTGAACAGGACGGTGGCGACGTCGGCCATGCCCATGGGCATGCCCGGGTGGCCGGATTTCGCCTGCTCGACGGCATCCATCGCCAGCGCGCGGATGGCATTGGCCATGGCGGCGTGGGCGACGGCAGGACTGGCGGCCGGTGGCTCGCGGCGCGCGGAAGGCGCCACGGCGGCCGTCGACGAGGCATTTGCACTCATGGAAATGGCCTATTTGCGTGCGGTGGATAGCATGTGAGGCCCTTGAGTCAATGTGACGGGGCAAGCGCCGGCCAGCCATGCACAGGCGCACGAAAACATCGGGGTAAATCGCGCGTCCGGCGTTGACGCGGCAATCGGGTACCACGTAAGGTTCTTCGCCTAAATCTTTGCCTCCGCAAGAGTTTTCGAGTGCGGATGACGGCGATGAGCGATCAAAGCGCGATCGATCAAGCGGTAAGGCGGCTGGCGCTGGCGCTCGATTCGCTCGACGCCGCGGTCGAGCGGCGGCAGCAGGCCGACCGCAGCGAGGAAGGGCTCGCCAGCCAGGTGCATGCGTTGGGCATCGATCGCACCCGGCTCGCCGAAGCGCTCGACAGCGAAACGGCGCGCTCGCGCCACCTCGAATCGACCAACCGCGAGATCGCGCAGCGGCTGGATGCCGCCATCGCCAGCATCCAATCGGTGCTCGACGCCAATGAGTGACTTATGGCGCAAGTGAACGCGACGATTGCCGGCCGCCAGTTGCGCCTCGCCTGCGAGGATGGGCAGGAGGAACATTTGCTGGCATTGGCGCACGATCTCGACCAGCGCATCATCGACCTGCGCGCCAAGTTCGGCGAGATCGGCGACACGCGGCTCATGGTGATGGCGGCGCTGATGGTGGCCGACGAGCTCAGCGAGGCGGCGCGCAAGATCCGCCGGCTGGAGGAGGAGGCGACTGCGTTGCAGGACGCCCGCGTGGTCGCGGCCGACCGCGCCAAGGCCGCGTCCGACGCGGTGGTCAACGCCTTCAACTCGGCAGCCGAGCGCATCGAGGGCATCACCCGGAAGCTCAACGCCTCGCTCGGCAACGGCGTGGCGATCGGGTGACGTCGTGACGCCCGATGTTCAGGAGATCGACGCGCGCGTGCGTGCAAGTTTTGCCAAGCAGACGATCATGACGACGATTGGCGCCGAAGTCGCCGCCGTGCGTCCTGGCGAGGTCGAAATCGTGCTGCCCTTCTCCGAGAGCTTGCTGCAGCAGCACGGCTTCATCCACGGCGGCGTGGTGGCGACGATCGCCGATAGCGCCTGTGGCTACGCCGCGCTCACCGTGATGCCGCGCGAGGCGGCGGTGCTGACCACCGAATTCAAGCTGCATCTGCTGTCGCCGGCAAAAGGCGAGCGCTTTCGCGCGGTCGGCCGGGTGGTGCGTGGCGGCAAGAAGCTGGTGGTTTCGCTCGGCGAGGTCTTCGCCGAGCAGGGCGGCAGTTCCAAGCAGATTGCATTGATGACCACGACCATGATGGTGGTCGAGGGCGGCGCGGGTTTGCGCGATTGAGCGCTGCTGGCGCCGGACGCTTATAAGTCCTACATTGCCGGAGCGGGGCTGCGAGGCGCGTTAGGAGCAAATTCCCCGGGGCCTTACGATCCCTTAGGGAGCTGTCCCTGGCCGGGCTCGTGGGCTCGGTCATATGGCGCCCACCTACTTCTGTAGGTTCCCGGGATCACACTCCGACGGCCA
>DATJVE010000150.1:0-4114 GCA_035501975.1 Pseudolabrys sp. | reverse complement strand
ATGCGGCGGATGTCGTGGATGAAGCCCATGTCCAGCATGCGGTCGGCTTCGTCGAGGACGAGCACCTCGACCTGGTCGAGGCGCAGCGCGCGCTGGTTGACGAGATCGATGAGGCGGCCGGGCGTCGCCACCAGCACTTCGACGCCATGCGCCAGCGAGCGGATCTGCTTGTTGATCGGCACGCCGCCGATGGCGAGCGCGATGGCGAGCGGGCGGATGTGCCGGCCATAGGCGCGGAAGCTGTCGGCAATCTGGCCGGACAGTTCACGGGTGGGCGAGAGCACGAGAACGCGGCAGGCCTTCTTGTCGGGCCGCATGCGCTTGTTGTGCAGGTGCTGCAGGATCGGCAACGCGAAGGCCGCGGTCTTGCCGGTTCCGGTCTGCGCGATGCCGATGACATCGCGGTTCTGCAAGGCGAGGGGGACGGTCTGGGCTTGGATCGGGGTGGGAGTGACGTATTTCTCTTCAGCGAGGGCGCGAAGGATCGGCTCTACGAGGCCGAAGTCGTTAAAGGAAGTCAAAGAGTCTCTTTCTTCATAAGGCGAAGCGGCCGTGCGCTGATTGCGAACGGCGGAATCGCGGGGTTCAAAGACATCCCGCGTGACCAGGGTTGTCGGTCGGTTGAGAAACGGAAGAGGCGGGGCGAAATTCGTTTGAAGGAGTTTCGTGCACGCAGCCCGCGGACTCGCAATCGAGTCGTTCGTCCGTTGCCGGTCATATGACAGGTGCGGGTGGTCTTTTCAAGGCAGGATGACCCCTTAAGGGCTTGGGATGATGAATAAAGCATGGAACGGTCCATTTTCTGCTGATGGACAAGCCGCTTGAGATCGGGGAATGTCAGCCCCCATTCGTCGTTTTCGACCCTAATATGCCAGCCGGAGCCGTCGAAATGCCGTTTCCCCGGGCATCCCAGGCCCTTTCCCGCTTTACCGTTCTTGACCTGACGCGCGTGCGCTCGGGGCCGACCTGCGTGCGCGAACTCGCCGATTGGGGCGCCAACGTCATCAAGGTCGAGACGCCGGCGCGCCTGGAGAAGGGCGAGGCGCTGGGCGGTCCGCGCCAGGGGCCGGACTTCCAGAACCTGCACCGCAACAAGCGCAGCATGACCCTCGACCTCAAGTCGCCGCAGGGGCGCGCCACCTTGCTGCGCATGGTCGAGAAGGCCGACGTGGTGGTGGAGAATTTCCGCCCCGACGTGAAGCACCGGCTCGGCATCGACTACGACGAGCTGCGCAAGGCCAACAAGCGCATCATCCTCGCCAGCATCTCCGGTTTCGGCCAGGACGGCCCCTACCGCGACCGTCCGGGCGTCGACCAGATTGCGCAAGGCATGGGCGGACTCATGTCGATTACCGGCCTGCCCGGGCAGGGCCCGGTGCGCGTCGGCATCCCGGTCGCTGATCTCTGCGCCGGGCTGTTCTGCGCCCTCGGCATTTTAACGGCGCTGCACGAGCGGGAAGTCTCCGGCGAAGGGCAGTGGATCACCACCTCGCTGTTGCAGGCGCAGATCTTCATGCTCGATTTCCAGGCGTCGCGCTGGCTGCAGGCGCACGAGGTGGCAAAGCAGGCCGGCAACAATCATCCGACCTCGATCCCGACCGGCGTGTTCAAGACCAAGGACGGTTACATCAACATCGCCACCGCCGGCCATGTGATGTGGGATCGGTTGTGCCAGGCGATCGGCGCGCCCGAGTTCATCACGCGCGAGGACTTCAAGACCGGCGCATTGCGCTCGAAGAACCGCGACGCGGTCAATGCCGCGGTCGAAGCCGAGACGGTCGGCAAAACCAGTAAGGAATGGATCGAGATCTTCAACCGGGCCGGCGTGCCCTCCGGTCCGATCTACTCGATCGACCAGGTATTCGCCGACGAGCAGGTCAAGCATCTCGGCATCGCGCAGAACGGAACGCGCCCCGACGGCACGGAGCAGACCTTCGTCGGGCAGCCGTTCGGGCTGTCGCGTACGCCGAGCAGAATCGCGGCGACGCCGCCCGAGATCGGCCAGCACACCGACGAGGTGCTCAAGGAGTTCGGCTTCGCCGACAACGAGATTGCCGCCTTGCACGAGGCGCAGGCGGTCTAAGGAGACACGACATGAACGCACCGATGCAGACCGACAAAATGCTGTCCCGCAAGGAGGGCGGCGTCGGCTATCTCATCTTCAACAATCCCGAACGGCACAACGCGGTGTCGCTCGACATGTGGGAGGCGGCGCAGGCGATCCTTGCCGATTTCGCTGCCGACAAGGCAATCCGCGTCGTGGTGCTCACCGGCGCCGGCGGCAAAGCCTTCGTTTCGGGCGCCGACATCTCCAAATTCGAAAGCGAGCGCTCGAGCAAGGAAGCGATCGAGCGCTATAACGTCGCGGTCGATAAGGCCAATACCGCGGTCTATGAATTCCCCAAGCCGACGATCGCCATGATCCGCGGCTATTGCATCGGCGGCGGCGTCGGCCTGGCGCTGTGCTGCGACCTGCGCATCTGCTCGGACAATTCCAAGTTCGGCGTGCCGGCCGCCAAGCTTGGCCTCGGCTACGGCTTCAAGGGCATCAAGAAGCTGGTCGACCTGGTCGGGCCCTCGTTCGCCAAGGAAATCTTCTTCACCGCGCGCCAGTTCACCGCGACCGAGGCGTTGACGATGGGGCTGGTCAACCGCGTGCTGCCGGAGGCCGAGCTCGAGACATACGTCAAGGACTATGCCGAGACGATCAGCGGCAACGCGCCGCTGACGGTGAATTCGGTGAAATATATCGTCGGCGAGGCGGTGAAGCCGGAGAGCGAGCGCAATCTGCAGAAATGCGCGGATCTCGTAGCGCAATGCTTCGCCAGCAACGACTACAAGGAAGGCCGCACCGCCTTCATGGAAAAGCGCAAGCCGGCGTTCACCGGCACCTGACCGTCCGCCATGTGGGGCGCCTAACGACAAGCGTGACGGGGTCAGACGCGTGAGCGGCAATCTTCCGAAAACCTCGGTAGCCGAGCGGCTCGCGGCGCGCATCGTCGCGCTCGACGCGGCGAAGCTGCCGGCCGCCATGCGCACCAAATGCGAGGACTTGGCTGTCGATGTTGCCGGCCTCTGCGTCACCGCGCGCAACGAGGATTACATCAAGGCGGCGCTTGCTGGCTGGGACGACGACGGGCCCTGCACCGCGATCGGCCATGCCCGCACGCTGAGCGCGGCGGGAGCGGCCTTCGTCAACGGCACTGCGGCGCACGGCGAGGATTTCGACGACACTTTCGAGGGCGGCCCCGTGCATGCCGGTGCGGTGATCGTGCCTGCGGTGTTGGCCGCCTGCGAACGGCACAGGCCGGACGGTGCGGCGGCGCTGCTCGGCATCGCGGTCGGTACGGAAACCATGTGCCGGCTCTCCACGGTGGTACCGAAAGCGGTGCACAAGGCCGGCTTCCATCCAACCGCGATCTTCGGCGTGATGGGCGCGGCGGCCGGCGTCTCGGCGGCGCTCGGCTTGGACGCGAAGCAGATCGTCGACGCACTCGGCATCGCCGGCAGCTTTGCCTCCGGTATCATCGAATATCTCGCCGAAGGCGCCTGGACCAAGCGGCTGCATCCCGGCTGGGCGGCCCAATCGGGCCTGCGCGCGACGCTCCTGGCGCGTGGCGGCTTCTACGGCCCGCGCACGGTGTTCGAGGGCGTGCATGGGCTGTTTCACGGCTTCGCCCACGCGACGCAAGGCGACTATGGAGCGCTCGAGGATTTCGGCACGCGCTGGGTGAGCGAGACGCTCGCCTTCAAGCCTTATCCCTGCGGGACCATGGCGCATCCTTATATCGACTGCGCCAAAAAGCTCGCCGCGCGCGGCATCAAGCCAGAAGACGTCAAGGAAATTGTTTGCGAAGTGGCGGAAGGCACCGTGCACCGCCTGTGGGAGCCGCTCGCCGACAAGCAGCGGCCACCCAACGGCTATGCGGCGAAATTCGCCACGCCCTTCATTCTCGCCGCCGGCTTCGTGCGTGGCGGCGTCGGGCTCGACGCCTTCACCGATGCGGCGGTGCGCGATCCGCAGGTGCTCGCGCTTGCCGCCAAGGTGCGTTACGTGATCGATCCGGACAATCCCTATCCGAATGCCTTCACCGGCCATATCCGTTGTGTGCTC
>DATJVE010000149.1:0-17282 GCA_035501975.1 Pseudolabrys sp. | reverse complement strand
GTCAAATACGGCGGCCACGCCATGGGCCAGGAACAGACCGCGCGCGACTTCGCCCGCGACATCGTCCTGCTCGAGCAGACCGCGATCAACCCCGTGGTGGTGCACGGCGGCGGACCGCAGATCGCCGCCATGCTCAAGAAGCTCGGCATCAAGTCGGAGTTCGTCGACGGCCTGCGCATCACCGACGCCAAGACCGTCGAGATCGTCGAGATGGTGCTGGCCGGCTCGATCAACAAGCAGATCGTCGGCTACATCAACGCCGCCGGCGGCAAGGCGATCGGCCTGTGTGGCAAGGACGGCAACATGGTGCAGGCGCGCAAGGTGACCCGCACCGTCGTCGATCCGGATTCCAACATCGAGAGGGTCGTCGATCTTGGCTTCGTCGGCGAACCGGAAAAAGTCAACATCGCCATCCTCGAGCAGGTCATCGGGCGCGAGCTCATCCCCGTGCTGGCGCCGGTGGCGACCGCCGCCGGCGGCGGTACCTTCAACGTCAACGCCGACACCTTTGCCGGGGCGATCGCCGGCGCGCTCAAGGCCAAGCGCCTGCTGCTGCTCACCGACGTGCCCGGCGTGCTCGACAAGGACAAGAACCTCATCAGCGAGCTGTCGGTCGCCGACGCGCGCAGGCTGATCGCCGACGGCACCATCTCCGGCGGCATGATCCCCAAGGTCGAGACCTGCATCTATGCGCTCGACCAGGGCGTCGAGGGCGTGGTGATCATGGACGGCAAGGTGCCGCACGCGGTGCTGCTCGAATTGCTCACCGACCTCGGCATCGGCACGCTGATCCATCGCTGAGGCGCGATACGGGCAAGCAACGGCTGCGATAAACTGCCGCCATGATTCGCAATTTAATCGGCGGGGTTGCCGCGATGCTGGTGCTTACCCCGGCGCACGCGGAGCTGACGCTGTGCAATCGCACCAGCTATCGCGTCGAGGCGGCGATCGGGCTAGAGAAGCGCGCCAACGTCGAGACGCGCGGCTGGTTTCGCATCGATCCCGGCGCCTGCCGCAAGGTCGTGGACGGCGCGCTCGACGCCGACATGGTCTATGTGCACGCGCGCACGCCGGCGGTCTACGGCAGCGCGCCGCTGCCGCAGGCGAGCCACGCCGAGCTGTGCATCCGCGACGGCGATTTCGAGATCGCCAATGCGCGCGGCTGCGCGCTCAACCAGCAGGCGCGCTTCACCGCCGCACGGCCGTCGGATACGCCGAACGGCCCGGCGGTCAATCTCGCGGAAGAAGCCGACTACGACGATGCGCAGGCGCGGCTCGCCGGCATCCAGCGCCTGTTGACCATCGCCGGCTACGACGCCACGCCCATCGACGGCGTGCAGGGCGGCAAGACGCAAGCCGCGGTCGCCAAGTTCCTCGCCGCCCGCAAGCTGCCCGCCGACGTTGTCGGCAAGCCGGAATTTTTCGATGCGCTGATCGCCGCCGCGAGCAATCCGGAAGGCACCGGCTTCTCCTGGTGCAACGACACGAAATATCCGGTGATGGCGGCGCTCGGCGTGGTCGAGATGGGCGCGATCGTCACTCGCGGCTGGTACCGCGTGGCGGCGGGACAATGCCTGCGGCCCGACGTGCGCGGCGACCCGCGCCGGCTCTACAGCTTTGCCGAGGCGGTCGACGGCAATGGCCGCACCATCATGCGCGGCGACGCGCCGCTCGCCTGGGGCGGCAACGTGACGCTGTGCACCCGCGACGGCAAGTTCGAGCTCGCCGACCACAAGGACTGCGCCACGCGCGGCCTGAACACGGCGGGCTTTGCCCTCATCAATCTCGACAACCAAGCGACCGCGACCGTCCGATTCAAGGAACCTTGAGCCCAGAAACCCCTCATTTTCGGGGGTTTCCGCCACTTTGCGCGCGCCGCTATTCGTGGGATATTGCCGCGGGGGAGATCGCACCGAATGACCGACCGCGCCTGCCGTGTCCTGATGGTCTATCCGCGCTTTGCGTCGGATTCGTTCTGGGTTTACACGCCAGCCTGCGAGATCGTCGGCGCCCGCTATCCGACAGCGCCGCTCGGGATGATCACCGTCGCGGCGATGCTGCCGTCCGACTGGGAGGTGCGCCTGGTCAACCGCAACACCGAGGAATTGGCCGACGGCGATCTCGAATGGGCCGATATCGTGATGACCGGCGGCATGCTGTTCCAGCAGGCCGACTCGCTGCGCGTCACCGCCATGGCCCAGGCGCTCGGCAAGCCGGTCGTGGTCGGCGGCCCGGATGTCACCTCGCATCCCTACGTCTACAAGGCCTGCGACTTTCAGGTTCTCGGCGAGGCGGAAAGCGTCATCAGCGATTTCATTGCCGCATGGCAATCCGGCAAGCGGTCGGGCGTATTTGAGGCACCGAAATTCCAGGCCGACGTCACCAAGACGCCGATCCCGCGCTTCGACCTGCTCAAGTTCGATCAATATCTCTATGTCGGCGTGCAGTTCTCGCGCGGCTGTCCATTCACCTGCGAGTTCTGCGACATCATCGAGCTCTATGGCCGCGTGCCGCGCACCAAGACCACCGAGCAGATGCTGGCCGAGCTCGATCGCCTGTATGACCTCGGCTACCGCGGGCATGTCGATTTCGTCGACGACAACCTGATCGGCAACAAAAAGGCGGTGAAAGCCTTCCTGCCGCACCTCAAGCGGTGGCTGGAAGAGCACGACTATCCGTTCGAGTTTTCGACCGAAGCTTCGCTCAACTTGTCGGACGACGAAGAATTGCTGCGATTGATGCGTGACACGAATTTCTTCGCCGTCTTCGTGGGCATCGAAAGCCCCGACACCGAGACGCTCAAGCAAATGCGCAAGAAGCAGAACACGCGGCGCAACATTGCCGAGAGCATTCATCGCATCTACGCGCATGGCATGTTCGTCACCGCGGGCTTCATCGTGGGGTTCGACAGCGAGAAGGGTTCCATTGCCGAGCCGATGATCGAGCTGATCGAGGAAACCGCAATTCCCGTGGCCATGGTAGGGCTGCTCTATGCGCTGTCCAGCACACAGCTCGGCCGGCGCCTCACCAAAGAGGGGCGCCTGCACGCCGGCCACGACATTCAGGTCACCGGCGACGGCGATCAATGCACGGCCGGCCTGAACTTTGACACGTTGCGGCCGCGGCGCGAAGTTCTGGAAGACTACCGTCGTGTGCTCGAACAAGTTTACGACCGAGTCGCCTTCTGCGGCCGCCTCAAGCGTCTGTCGACTATGCTGGACCGCTCGAAGGGACGCCGTGAGCCGCCGGCCGGCGACATCAAGCTCAGAGCCGGCACGATCGCAACCCTAAATAAGATCATGAACAAGCTGCCGGAGGTGCGCGAAATCTTCTGGAAGACCTTCACCGAGTGCGCCAGCAAAAATCCGAATTCGGTGCGCTTCCTGGTGCTGATGATGGCGATCTACCTCCACGTCGGCCCGTTCTCGCGCAAAGTCATCGCCACGATCGACCGGCAGATCGACGGTCTGCACAACCAACCGCCGCCGCGCCGCGCGGTTGCCCAGGAAACGGCCGCGGCCGTGATGTAACGCACGGACGCACGCGGGCGCGGTATTGGAAGTGATGGAAGCAAAGCGCACGCCGCGCGGTTTCGAGCATGTCGAGACCTGGGTGTTCGATCTCGACAACACGCTCTATCCGCATCATCTGCTGTGGCAGCAGGTCGACGACCGCATCCGCGCTTACGTTGCCGAATTCCTCAAAGTGTCGAAGGACGAGGCGTTCCGCGTGCAGAAGGACTATTACAAGCGCTACGGCACCACCATGCGCGGGCTGATGACCGAGCATGGGCTCGATCCCGACCACTATCTCGACTACGTGCACCAGATCGACCACTCGCCGCTTGAGCCCAATCCCGCGCTCGGCGCGGCGCTGGAGCAACTGCCCGGCCGCAAGCTCATCCTCACCAACGGCACGCGCAAGCATGCCGACGCGGTGATGCGGCGGCTGGAGATCCATCAGCATTTCGAGGACGTATTCGACATCATCGCCGCCGAGCTCGAGCCGAAGCCGGCGGTGCAGACCTACGAACGCTTCCTGAAGCGCCATCAGGTCGATGCAGCCAAGGCCGCGATGTTCGAGGATCTCGCGCGCAATCTCGAGGCGCCGCACGCGCTCGGCATGACCACGGTGCTGGTGGTACCGGCGGGCCAGCGCGAGCTGTTTCGCGAGGATTGGGAATTGGGCGGCCGCGACGAGCCGCACGTCGATCATTTGACCGACGATCTCGCCGGATTTTTGGCGCAAATCGTGCGCCAGCGCCGCCCGGCTTGACATCCCCTGCCGCGCCCCCGACAAACCGCTGCCCAACGATCTGCCGGAACGCCTATGTCCACTGACAAGCTTGCCAACACCATCGACGAGGCCTTCGAGAGCCGCGACACCATCGGCCCGAAGACCAAGGGCGCGGTGCGCAAGGCGGTCGATGCCGCGCTGGAGCTGCTTGACCACGGCGAGGCGCGCGTCGCCGAGAAGCGGACGGACGGCGCCTGGCAGGTCAACCAGTGGCTGAAGAAGGCCGTGCTGCTGTCGTTCCGCCTCAACGACATGAGCGTCATCGCCGGCGGCCCGGGCAAGGCGGTGTGGTGGGACAAGGTCGATTCCAAGTTCAAGGGCTGGAGCGCCGCGAAGTTCAAGAAGGCCGGTTTCCGCGCCGTGCCGGGCTGCGTGGTGCGCCGCTCGGCTTTCATCGCGCCCGGCGTGGTGTTGATGCCATCCTTCGTCAATCTCGGCGCCTATGTCGACAGGGGCACCATGGTCGACACCTGGGCGACCGTCGGCTCCTGCGCGCAGATCGGTAAGAACGTGCATCTCTCCGGCGGCGTCGGCGTCGGCGGCGTGCTCGAGCCGCTGCAAGCGGGACCCGTGGTGATCGAGGACAACTGCTTCATCGGCGCACGCTCGGAAGTCGTCGAAGGCGTCATCGTGCGCGAAGGCTCGGTGCTCGGCATGGGGGTCTATATCGGGCTTTCCACCAAGATCGTCGACCGCGACAGCGGCAAGATCTATCAGGGCGAGGTCCCGCCCTATTCGGTGGTGGTCTCCGGCACCATGCCGGGTAAGCCCTTGCCGAACGGCGAACCGGGGCCCAACCTCTACTGCGCGGTCATCGTGAAGCGCGTCGACGAGAAGACGCGTTCGAAGACGTCGATCAACGAATTGCTGAGGGATTGAACCCTCGCGTTGCCCGACGCGGCGAGTTGAGGGGGGACGACATGAGCGAACTTCCCGCTGGACGACCCGAAGCCTTGCAGAAAGGTGGACTCTCGCGCGACACCCGCGCGCTGATGCTGTTCGAGGCCAACAAGAAGACGGCGCTGGTCGCCTACCTGCTGTGGTTCTTCGTCGGCGCTTTCGGCGGGCATAATTTCTATCTCAAACGCACCGGCGTCGCGGTCACCCAACTGATCCTGTCGCTCACCGTGGTCGGGCTCCTCATCACCGCCGTGTGGATCCTGGTCGACGCCTTCCTGATCCCAGGCTGGGTGCGCAACCAGAACAACCTCTTGGCGGCGCAGCTCGGAGCCTAATCGCGTCATCATGTCGGCCGATCCCGTCGCCCTCACTCGCGATCTCGTGCGCTGCCCGTCGGTGACGCCGGCGGAAGGCGGCGCGCTGCGGTTCCTCGAAGCGACCTTGAAGGCCGCCGGCTTCAGCGTGCACCGCATGACATTTCGCGAGCCGGGCACCGACGACGTGGAGAATTTCTACGCCCGCATCGGTACGGCCCCGCCGCATCTGATGTTCGCCGGCCACACCGACGTGGTGCCGCCGGGCAATGAGGCGGCCTGGGCGCATCCGCCCTTTGCCGGCGAGGTGGTCGGCGGCGAGCTTTTCGGCCGCGGCGCTGTCGATATGAAGGGCGGCATTGCTTGCGCCGTCGCCGCCGTGCTTGATCATCTCGCGGCGAACGGCGGCAAGCCGCAAAAAAACGGCAAAGGCTCGATCTCCTTCCTGATCACCGGCGACGAGGAAAGCATCGCGGTCAATGGCACGCCCAAGCTGCTGCAATGGGCGGCCGAACGCGGCGAGAAGTTCGATCATTGCATTCTGGGCGAGCCAAGCAACGTGCATGCGCTCGGCGACACCATCAAGATCGGCCGCCGCGGCTCGCTCAACGGCCATCTCATCGTCACTGGCCGCCAGGGTCATGTCGCCTACCCCGACCGTGCCGAAAACCCGATCCGCGGGCTGGTGACGCTGGTGTCGGCCTTGCAATCCGAGCCGCTCGACCAGGGCAGCGCGCTGTTCCCGCCGTCGCACCTCGAATTCACCTCGGTCGACGTCGGCAACAAGACCGTCAACCTGATCCCCAACGAAGCGCGCGCGCGCTTCAATATCCGCTTCAACGACCGCCACACGCTCGACTCGCTGAAGACGCTGATCGAGCAGCGCGCGGCCAAGGCTGCCGGCGGCAAGATCGAGTTTACGTTTCGGTGGGAGCCGTCGAACGCCGGGGTATTCGCGGTCAAGCCGGGGCCGTTCACCGACATGGTGAGCGACGCCATCGTGCAGGCCACCGGCCGCAAGCCGGAACTCTCCACCAGCGGCGGCACCTCCGACGCGCGTTTCATCTCGCGACATTGTCCGGTGGTGGAATTCGGATTGGTCGGACAGACCATGCATGCGGTCAACGAGCGCGTGCCGGTCGCCGACCTCACCGCGCTCACGGCGATCTACCGCACGATCATTGACAAGTATTTCGCGTAGCCTTGGGTGTCATGCCCGCGCCGACGGGCCGCTGGAGGGCCGCGCGCAAAGCCGCGGCATCGACCTCGCGGCCGGTGAAAATCCGGAATGCGTCGATCCCTTGGTGGAAATAGAGTTCGTAGCCGGTCATGACCGACAACCCGGCCGCGCGCGCGGCAAGAACGAACTCCGTCTCGATGGGCGTATAGACGGCGTCGAAGGCCCAACGCTGCCGGGCGAATGCGCTGGGCGGGAAGGCGGTGCCGCCGATGCGGTCCATTCCGAGCGGCGTGCTGTTGACGAGACCGTCCGCGCCGCGCGTCGCGTCGTCGATGCCATGGACGACGTCGATTCGGACGCCACGATGAGTCCGCATGAGGGCCGTCCGCAGCGCTTCCGCCTTCGCGGCGTCGACATCGAAGAGCCGGAGCGCCGTGGCGCCAAGTTGCGCCAAAGCGAAGCCGATCGCCCTGCCCACGCCTCCGGCCCCGGCCATCGCCACGACGCCTGGGCGCGCATCGCCGAACGTGTTGCGGAAGGCGGCGACGAACCCGGTGTAGTCGGTGTTCATGCCCGCCGCCGCGCCGTCGAATACAACAGTGTTGCAAGCGCCAATGGCTTGAACGTCGGCGTCCGCGACGGTCACCTGGCCGGTGACCCGCTCCTTATAGGGATAGGTGATATTGAGACCGCGATAACCGCCTGATGCGCACCGCGCAAACAGTTCTTCAAAACTCAGCCGAAGCGCGGCAGGAACGAGCAGATCGTAGGTGACATTAAGCCCGCACAATCGGCCGGCGAAGCGATGAAGGTCCGGCGCCTTGGAGGCAGCGATGTTGTCGCCGATCAGCCCGAGACGGACGATGGTCACGAGACTTCCTCTTTAGCGGACCGACCATTCATCGCTCCGACAAGGTCAGATGCTCGCACACGAGAAAGTTCTGTTCAACTTCGCGGGACCGACGTCCATTCCGCCTTGCTCCGAATGTCCGGCACTCGGCGCCGGCCCGCAAGGTCGTTTTGGGGCGCGCGTTTAGAAATTCGTGCTCTTATAGTCCACGCGCATCAGATACAGCCCGTCCGGCGGCGCCACCTGGCCGCAGGCGGTGCGGTCGCGCGCAGCCAGCACGCGCGAAAGATCATCGGCGGTCCATTTGCCCTCGCCCACCGCCACCAGTGAGCCGACCATCGAGCGCACCTGGCTGTGCAGGAACGAGCGCGCCGACGCCCACACGTTGATCGCGTCGCCGTCCCGCTCGACGTCGAGCCGGTCGAGCGTCTTCACCGGCGACTTGGCCTGGCACTCGGTGGAGCGGAAGGTGGTGAAATCGTGCTTGCCGACCAGCCGCTGCGCGGCGGCATGCATCGCCGCGGCGTCGAGCGGGCGCGGCACGCGCCAGGCATGGCCGGCATCGAGCGTCAGATCGGCGCGCCGGTTAATGATGCGATAGAGATAGTGACGCTTGATCGCCGACGTCCGCGCATTGAAATCCTCGGCCGCATGCTCGGCGGCGAGGATCGCGACAGGATGCGGCCGCAGATGGGCGTTCAGCGCGTCGCGGATGGTGTCGGTGTCCCAGTCCTTGGCGAGATCGACATGCGCCACCTGTCCGCGCGCGTGCACGCCGGCGTCGGTGCGGCCGGCGCCCTGCACACGGGTTTTTTCGCCCGATAGCGCTTCGATCGCCGCCGTGAGCGCGCCCTGCACGGTCGGCCGGTCGGCCTGCATCTGCCAGCCGGCGAACGGGGCGCCGTCATATTCGATGGTCAGCTTGTAGCGGGGCACGATTGATTCACCTCAAATCAGCCGGCGGCGGGTTTCGTATAATATCAGTTGAATAGGGGGCTTTTTCTATGAGGCGCGAATTCAAGAAGCAAATCATCGATTTGCTGAATGAGCACCGGATCTTGACGATCGCCACCAACCGGCTCGACGGCTGGCCGCAGGCGACGGTGGTCGGCTACTGCAATGACGGCATGGTTATTTATTGCCTGATTTCCCGCGACAGCCAGAAATACGCCAACATCATGCGCGACCCGCGCGTGTCGCTCGCCATCGCTAAGGACTATCCGCAGCCGCTGCAGATCAAGGGTCTGTCGATCGCAGCGACAGCCTCGGTCGTGACCGACGCGGGCGAGACCGAGCACGCGGCGCAGATTCTGCTGCGTCGCTATCCCGAATACCGGGTAATGCCACGGCCCGATCCGGCCGCGGTGCCGACCATCCGGCTGACGCCCGAGATCGTTTCCATCCTCGATTATTCCAAGGGCTTCGCGCATACCGACCTGGTCCGCGTCACCGACAACGACCTCGCCGAATTCATCGAGGCGCGCCGGCATCATTGGGCGGGGTTTCATCCGGCCTAGCCGACATCTGTATCAATCGTCTTTGCCGTCGATCCGGCCGCCGCAGAGGATCTCGCAACGCTGCTTGGCGTAAGTCCATGCCGAGAAATTCGCGCCGGGTCCGACAATGAAGGGGTCTTCGCCGGCGGCAACATATTCCTCATAGAGCTTGGTCGCCGACATACCCGGCTGACAGGTCCGTTGGAGGCAGGCGTCGACGATCGCCTGACAGGCCGCGACGGCTTGCTCGAGCGTGGCGTAAGCGCCGTGCTCGTAACGCTTGTCTTCATCCATATAGTCGAAATTGTCGTCGACCAGGACGGTGTATGGCTTGGCAGGGTCGTTGCTCATCGAATACGACCTCTCAAGCGACCTTCGTCCCCGCCTTTACCGCCGCGCCACGCAAGAACTCCTCCGCCGCCATCGGCTGCTTGCCGGCGCGCTGCACTTGGCCGAGCCGCACCGCACCGTCGCCGCAAGCGATGGTGAGACGATCGTCGAGCACGGTGCCGGGCGCGCCCCGGCCCTCGCCGCGCGTCGAGCGCAGCGCCTTGATGCGCACGCCGCCGAGCTCGAACCAGGCGCCGGGGAACGGCGACAGGCCGCGGATGTGGTCGTGCACTTGTCTCCACGGCTTGGTCCAATCGATGCGGGTCTCGTTTTTTTCGATCTTGGCGGCATAAGTGACGCCTTGCGCGGGCTGTGGCGTCAGCGCGAGCGAGCCGCGCTCAACCGCGGCTAGCGCGCGCGCCATCAGATCGGCGCCGAGACGCGTCAGCGCATCGTGCAAATCGCCCGCCGTCATGTCCGGCCCGATGGCGATGCGCTCGGCCATGGCCATGGCGCCGGTGTCGAGGCCTTCGTCCATCCGCATGATGGTGACGCCGGTCTCGGCATCGCCGGCCATGATGGCGCGGTTGATCGGCGCCGCCCCGCGCCAGCGCGGCAGCAGCGAAGCATGCACGTTGAAGCAACCAAGACGCGGCGCCTCCAAGATCGGCTTCGGCAGGATCAATCCATAGGCGACCACTGCCGCAGCGTCGGCGTTATGCGCGCGGAATTCGGCCTGCGCCGCTTCGGTCTTCAGCGTCTTCGGCGTGAGCACGGCGAGGCTAAGCCGGCGCGCTTCGCGCTCGACCGGCGTCGGCTGCAGCGCCATGCCGCGACCGGCGGGCTTGGGCGCGCGCGTGTAGACCGCGGCGATCTCATGTCCGCGTGCGGCCAATTCGATGAGCGTCGGCACCGCGAAATCAGGCGTGCCCATGAAGATCAGGCGCATAGAGGCCCCGCCGGGATCAGCCGATGTGATGCGAAGGCTCTTTGTCCTCGGACAGCGGCTTGGCCGGCTCGCCCTTCTTCGCCGCCTTCTTGAAGCGCCGCATCACCATGTCGCGCTTGAGCTTGGAAATGTAGTCGATGAACAACACGCCGTTGATGTGGTCGATCTCGTGCTGCAGGCAGGTGGCGAGCAGGCCGGTCGCCTCGATCTCCTGCGGCTTGCCGTCGCGATCGAGATATTTCACGCGCACCGCCGACGGGCGTTCGACCTCTTCGTAATATTCCGGGATCGACAGACAGCCTTCCTCGTAGGTCGAGCGCTCGTCGGCATTCCAGGTGATTTCCGGGTTGATGAACACCTGCGGCGCCTTCGGCTCGTCCTTCTTGGCGAGGTCCATGGTGACCACGCGCTGCGGCACGCCGATCTGGATCGCGGCGAGGCCGATGCCCGGCGCCGCGTACATGGTCTCGAACATGTCGTCGATGAGCGCGCACAGCGATTTGTCGATCGCCTTCACCGGCTCGGATTTGAGCCGCAGCCGCTTGTCGGGGATGATGAGGATCTCGCGCACCGCCATGCGCGCGATGTAAGGGGTAGTTCCAGCGGGGTCAATGCGCGCCTTTCCGCTTGAGCCACGGGCCTAATCGCCCTACCGTTCGCTCTTCGTTCGCGCTGGTAGGCGAATCAAGGTAGAAGCGGCCCATGCTGGAAACCGTGCTCATCGTCCTCGCCGTGGTGATCGCCGTCGGCGTCGCCGCCATCCTGGTGCTGCTGTCGCGGCCGCGGCCGCCGGCCACCGACCCCGCGGCCGAGCAGCGGCTGGCCGCGCTCAATGCGCGGCTCGACGCCATGGGCAGCTGGCTGCAGAATTCTCACGTCCAGTTACAGCAGGCCGTGAATGCCCGACTCGACGCGGTGTCGCAGAACCTTGGCGAGTCGATGAAGACGACGACCAAGAACACCACCGAGCATCTGCAGCAATTGCATGCGCGGCTTGCCGTGATCGATTCGGCGCAAAAGAACATCACCGATCTCGCCTCGACCGTGACCTCTCTGCAAAAGGTCTTCGACAACAAGCAGCGCCGCGGCGCCTTCGGCCAGGGCCGCATGGAAGCCATCATCTCCGATGCCTTGCCGCCGGGCGCCTATGAATTTCAGTTTACGTTGTCGAACAATTCTCGTCCGGACTGCTGCATCCACATGCCGGACAACCGGCACCTCATCATCGACGCGAAATTTCCGCTGGAAGCGACAACCGCGCTGGAGAACGCCAAGACCGAAGACGAGCGGCTGCAAGCCACGCGCCAGTTGCGACAGAACCTGGGCAAGCACATCGACGATATTTCTGGGAAATACCTGATCAAAGGCGAGACGCAGGACGTCGCCTTTATGTTCATTCCGTCGGAGTCCATGTTTGCGGAACTTTACGACGGCTTCGACGACGTACTGCAGAAGGGCTACCGGGCCGGTGTCATCATCGTTTCGCCGTCGCTTTTGATGCTGGCGATTCAGGTCGTGCAGCAGATCCAGAAGGACGCCCGCATGCGAGAGGCGGCGGACAAAATCCTGAAAGAAGTCGCGCTTATGATCGAAGACGTGGCGCGGCTCAAAGATCGCGTCGAGAACCTCGATCGGCACTTCGGCAACGTCAACAAGGACATCGAACAGATCGTCACGTCGGCCGAGAAAATCCTCAGTCGCGGCGAGAAAATCCAGGGCGTCGAGTTCAGCGACGAGGCCCCAAGCGCCCAAATCATCCCCGCGCCGATCCGCAAGCTCGAGGCGGGCGAGTGACATCGACCCGGCTTTTTTTCGTCATGGCCGGGCTTGTCCCGGCCATCCACGTCTTGGCCGCAAGAAATACGTGGATGCCTGGCACAAGGCCGGGCATGACGATTCAGAGACATTCGCCATGACCGCGGCCCCCGAGACCGCGCGGGCCCGCCCCTCCTTCGTCGACGCCGCCGCGGTCTATTTCCGCCCCCGCGTGCTGATCGTGATGTTCCTCGGCTTCTCGTCCGGGCTGCCGCTGGCGCTGTCGGGGACGACGCTCTTGGTCTGGCTGACCGAATCCGGCATCGATCTCGGCATCATCGGCCTGTTCGCGCTCGCCGGCACGCCCTACACGGTGAAATTCCTCTGGGCGCCGCTCACCGACGCGCTCGACGCGCCGCTCTTCTCGCGCTGGCTCGGCCGCCGCCGCGGCTGGCTGGTGTTCACGCAACTGCTGCTGATGCTCGCCATCGTCCTGCTCGGCCTGTGCGACCCCACGGCGTTCCATTGGTTCGTCGTCTTTGCCGCTGCGGTTCTGGTGGCGACGGCGTCGGCGACGCAGGATATCGTGGTCGATGCCTTCCGCATCGAGAGCCTGCCGGAGAACGAGCAGGCCGCGGGCTCGGCGGCCTATGTCGCCGCCTATCGCGTCGGCATGCTGGTCTCCACCGCCGGCGCCCTGTTCCTGGTGAGCGCCTTTCAGGCCTCCGGCTTCGGCAAGGCGGCGGCCTGGCACCTTGGCTATGGGGCGATGGCCGTTCTGGTGCTGATCGGCACCGTCACCGCGCTGGTCGCCACCGAGCCGGAGCGCTCAGCGCTGGCGGAAGCCGCCCATGCGCATCAGCAGCCGTTCGCGCGCGTGGCCGAGGCCGCCGTCGGCGCGTTCAAAGATTTTCTCAGCTACGAGATGGCTTTTGTCATGCTGGCTTTCGTGGTGCTGTTCAAGTTCACCGATGCGCTGTCGGGCGCGATGACCGCGCCGTTCGTGATCGACCTGGGTTTTACCCGCAACGAATACGCTGCGATCGTCAAGGGCGTGGGCCTTGCGGCGTTGCTCGCCGGCGGCTTTGCCGGGGGCTACGTGGCACGCGCTTTGCCGCTCGCGACCAGCCTGTGGATCGGCGCCATCCTGCAGGCGGCAGCCAATCTCGGCTTCTGCTGGGTCGCGACGCGCGGCCACGATCTCACCGCGCTGACCGTCGCCATCACGCTGGAGAACTTCACCAGCGCCATCGGCACCGTAATGTTCGTCGCCTATTTGTCGGTGCTCTGCCAGAACCCGCTGCACACGGCGACGCAATACGCGCTGTTGACGGCCTTGGCGGCAGTCGGACGCACGTATCTGTCGTCGGGCGCGGGCTTCATCGCCGAGGGGACGGGCTGGGTCTGGTTCTTCGTGATCTGCGCGCTCGCCGGCCTGCCCAGCCTGCTGCTGCTGGCCTTCTTGCAACGGCACGGCCACTTCAAACGGCTGGAGCCGCGCAAGTGAGCGCTATTTCTTCGGCGGATAGACGCGCCATTTCGGATTTAGCGTCTCAGCGTCGAACGCCTTGCCGTCGCAATTGGCTTTGTTCCAGTAGCCCGTGAGCTTGAAGTCCTTGCCGGACCAGTGCCATTCGCCGATCTCACCGCAATCGCCGACGCCGCGGCCCTTGTGGTAGGTCGACAGGATTTTCGTTTTGGGGTCGAACTGCGGCAGCGTCAGGCTGTAGACGGTCTCAAGCTTTCTCTCGTCGTTGACGGTCTGAAAGCGCAACAGCCGCGCCTTGTCGCGCGCCTTGGGATCGACCGCGAACAGGATGGCGCCGAAATTGTACGCGGCACTCCAGCACGACACCTGGACCAGCTTTAGCCCGCCGCTGAGATCCTGCGGATCGAACTCGGTGGCTTTGCCAATCGGAAGCTCGCAGTCGGCGGTTTTCAGGCCGGAGGCGATGACGGCGCGCGGCAGGTAAAACTCATCGGCAAATGACACCGCCGGCACCACGGCCATCGTCAGAACGGCCGCGCACAGAATGTGTCGCATCAGAACAACGTTCTTTGCTTGATCGCCGCCGACAGCGTGCCCTCGTCGAGATAATCGAGCTCGCCGCCGACCGGCACTCCGTGGGCGAGCCGCGTCACCTTGACGTCGGCGCCGTGCAGCAGCTCGGTGATGTAGTGCGCGGTGGTCTGGCCGTCGACGGTGGCGTTGAGCGCCAGGATCAGCTCCTTCACCTGCGGCTCATGCGCGCGCGAAATCAGCGCGTCGATGCTCAAATCCTGCGGACCGACGCCGTCGAGCGGCGACAGCGTGCCGCCGAGCACATGATAGCGCCCGTTCACCGCATGCGCGCGCTCCAGCGCCCACAGATCGGCAACGTCGGCGACCACCACTATGATCGATTGATCGCGTTTGGCGTCGGTGCACACCGTGCACGGGTTCTGCGTGTCGATATTGCCGCAGGTTTTGCAGACGACGATCTTCTCCATCGCCGTCTCAAGCGCGTTGGTGAGCGGCGCCATCAAGAGTTCGCGCTTCTTGATCAGATGCAGCGCCGCGCGCCGCGCCGAGCGCGGGCCCAAGCCGGGCAGCCGCGCCAGGAGCTGGATCAGGCGCTCGATTTCGGGTCCGGCGACGGCAGTGGGCATTACGTTAGATTCATCCCCGGCGGCAGCGGCAGGCCGCCGGTCAGCGCCTTCATCTTGTCCTGCATGACGGCCTCCGCCTTGCGCCGCGCATCGGCGTGCGCGGCGACCAGCAGGTCCTCGACGATTTCCTTTTCCGTCGGCTTCATCAGCGAGTCGTCGATCTTGGCGCCCTTGAGATCGCCCTTGGCGGTGAGCGTCACCGTCACCATGCCGCCGCCGGCCGTGCCCTCGACCTCGATGCGGTCGAGCTCGGCCTGCAGCTCCTGCATCTTGGTCTGCAGCTGCGCCGCCTGTTTCATGAGACCCATGAAGTCGGGCATCTTCTAGTCCTCGATGTCGTCGCCGGGCATCTCATTCGGCGTTCCTTCGTCGGTGTCCGGAGTCGTCTGCGTGACGCCGACCACCTTGGCGCCGGGGAAGCGGTTGAGCACCGCCTGCACCAGCGGATCGCTCTGCACGCCGCGTTCCAACTCCGCCTGCCGCGCGTCCGCCTGCGCGCGCAACGTGGCGCCGCCCTGTTCCTGCGACACCACCACCATCCAGCGCTTGCCGGTCCAGGCGCTGAGCTTGCGCTGCAGGTCGTGCACCAGCGTCTTCGGCGCGTTCGGCTCGAGCCCAATCTCCAGCCGGCCGTCCTCGCAGCGCACCAGCCGCACGTCGCGTTCCAGCGCCATCTTCATGGTGATGTCGCGCTTCTCGGCGGCGAGCGCGATCATCTCCGGAAACGAGCCGATGCTGAGCGTCGGCGCCGCAGCCGGTTCGTTGATCTCGGGCGCCGCATTTTCGCTGGGCCGCGGCGACACCGCCGCGGAGGAGCGCGGCGACCCGCGCGGCGCGTCGTAACGCGGCGCGAAAGTCTGGGCCGGCTGCGCGGAGGCCGCGCCGCCATTGCCTGGCGGGCGCGCCCCACCTTCCTCGCCCAGCGAACGGATCACCTCGTCCGGCGTCGGCAGATCGGCGGCATAGGCGACGCGCACCAGCACCATCTCGGCGGCGGCGACCGGCCGGCCAGAGGCCTGCACCTCGCCGACGCCCTTGAGCAGCATCTGCCAGGTGCGCGACAGCACGCGCATGGAGAGCTGCGTGGCGAATTCGCGGCCGCGCTTGCGCTCGGCCTCCGACAGCGAGACATCGTCGGCAACCGACGGCACGACCTTCACGCGGGTGACGAAATGGGTGAACTCGGCGAGATCGCTCAACACCACGCCCGGATCGGCGCCGATGTCGTATTGCTCGCGCAACTCCTTGAGCGCGGCGGCGACGTCGCCCTTCATCAGCGCCTCGAACAGGTCGACCACGCGCACGCGGTCGGCAAGCCCAAGCATCTGCCGCACGTCTTCCGCGCGCACCGGACCGGCCGCGTGTGCGATCGCCTGATCGAACAGCGACAGCGAGTCGCGCACCGAGCCTTCCGCCGCGCGCGCGATCATCGCCAGCGCCGCCGGCTCGGCGTCGATCTTCTCCTTGGCGGCGATGTTTTCGAGATGCTTGACCAAGAGCGCGGCATCGACGCGTCGCAGGTCGAAGCGCTGGCAGCGCGACAGCACGGTCACCGGCACCTTGCGGATTTCGGTGGTGGCGAAGATGAACTTGGCGTGCGGCGGCGGCTCTTCCAACGTCTTCAGCAGCGCGTTGAACGCGGCGCCGGAGAGCATGTGCACTTCGTCGAGAATATAGACCTTGTAGCGCGCCGACATCGGCGCATAACGGATGGCGTCGTTGATCTGGCGCACGTCCTCGACGGAATTGTGCGAGGCGGCGTCCATCTCCAGGACGTCGGGATGACGGCTTTCGATGATCGCCTGGCAGTGCAGGCCCATCACCGGCATGGTGATGGTCGGCTGCGTGATCGAGCCGTCCGGCACTTCGTAATTCAGCGCGCGGGCGAGGATGCGGGCGGTCGTGGTCTTGCCGACGCCACGCACGCCGGTGAGGATCCAGGCCTGCGGAATGCGCCCGCTCTCGAACGCGTTCGAGATGGTGCGCACCATGGCGTCCTGGCCGATGAGGTCGTCGAAGCTCGCCGGCCGGTATTTGCGCGCCAGCACGCGATAACCCGGTTCCGCGGCGGCGGCATCGGGAAAACCAAGGCCGGGCTCGGCGGGTTTGGCAGGCTCGCTCATTACGACCAATCGCGGAAAACGGTGGGAGGCTGACGAGCGACCCGAACCGCGCTCGTTAGGGCTGCTTCCTTCCGGACCTGACCCGGTTGGCGAGTGGCTCGTCCACCGCCAACCTCCCGGGGACTTATATCGGGCCTATGGAAAAGGAAAGCAAGCGAGCGGGATTGACCTGTGCATCGCCACTTGTCCCCTCTCCCCTGGTGGGAGAGGGTGGCTCGCGCGGCAGCGTAGCGGAGCGCGAGCAGGGTGAGGGGGTCGGCGCCCGACGATAGGCAGGCCCCCTCAGCCGCCCTCGCTCGGCTTCGCCTCCGCGAGGGCACCCTCTCCCACAAGGGAGAGGGAGATGAGAAATTGCTTCGCCATGAACCACACAACCTGGTCCCTCCACCCGCAACTCGCACAGGACACCGTTCCCATCGGCGACCTGCCGCTGTCGCGCG
>DATJVE010000148.1:0-8607 GCA_035501975.1 Pseudolabrys sp. | reverse complement strand
TTCGCGCCCGACCTGATCCGCCGCGTGCTCAAGGCCGGCATGCCGCGCGACGTGCTGGTCAACGTGAATTTTCCCGATTGCCCGCCGGAGGAGGTCGCCGGCATCGCCGTGGTCGGCCAGGGCAAGCGCGACCAGGAGCTGCTGCGCATCGACGCGCGCCACGACGGGCGCGGCAATCCCTATTACTGGATCGCCTTCGGGCGCGGCGGCATCGCTGGCGCGGCGCACGGCAGCGATCTTTATGCGCTCAACGAGAAGCGCATCGCGGTCACGCCCTTGCGGCTCGACCTCACCGACGAGCCGTTCATGACCCAGCTGGCGGATGTGTTCGGCTAGGCGCCGGGGATCAAGGTGTCGAGCGCGCTCTTGAGCTGCTCGACCTGGAACGGTTTCTGCAGCGCCGGATGATCGCGGTAGGGCTCGGGCAGGCCGCGCTCGCCATAGCCGGTGACAAAGACGAAGGGCAGCCCGCGTTTGGCGAGAATGTCGGCCACGGGGAAGATCTCCTGGCCGTCGAGATTGACGTCGAGAATGGCGGCGGTGAAATCGCCGCCGGCGGCGAGCGCGCTCGCTTCGTCGAGGGTGCCGACCGCGGCGCTCACCTCGTAGCCGAGGTCGGCCAGCATGTCTTCCAGCAACATGCGGATGAGATACTCGTCCTCGACGATGAGGAGACGTGCCATCGTTTTCGACGATTCGTTCATCATCGGCTCTCGTGCACAACGCCGGCGCGCGGTGCCCGGTTCCCTCGCAGCGGCCGAGCTTACATGAATCAGCGGCAAACGTGCTAAATTCGCGCCATAGGGGTGGAGCCGTGGCGACAGCATCGCAAAACGGGCAAGACGAAGACCGCATGCAGTTCCTGCTGACGCTGCGCCGGCGCGGGATCGGCGACCAGGCGGTGTTGCGCGCCATGGACGAGGTTCCGCGCGGGCAATTCGTCGAGCCGCAATTCGCCGACAGCGCCTATGCCGACCAGGCGTTGCCGATCGAATGCGGACAAACGATCAGCCAGCCTTACGTCGTCGCCTACATGACCGAGCGGTTGGGCTTGCGTCCGCACCATCGCGTGCTGGAGGTCGGCACCGGCTCGGGGTACCAGGCCGCGGTGCTGTCGCGGCTGGCGCGCGAGGTGGTGAGCATCGAGCGCTACCGCACGCTTGCCGAGCAGGCGAGGGCGCGTCTCGCCGCCCTCAGCTACGCCAATGTCGAGGTGGTGGTCGGCGACGGGTTCGTCGGCGTGCCGGCGAAAGCGCCTTACGACCGCATCATCGTCACCGCGGCCGCCGAACACGTGCCGCAGACTTTGCTCGATCAACTGGCCGATGACGGCGTCATGGTCTTACCGCTCGGGCCGCAGGGCGGATCGCAACACATTATCAAGCTTACCAAGTCGCAAACGGGGATCGCGCGCGCAAACCTGATTGGCGTGCGTTTCGTGCCGTTATTGCCTGGCCAAGCCAGAGAATTGTGACGTTGCCGCGCGGCCACAGGCGGGCGACATCCGGTTAACTTTAAAGCCTTGTTTACTCGCGACTGCTTTATTCAAAATCTATTCCTGTTGCGTATGAGTGAGTAACCACATGCCGTGCCTCAACGGGACGCCTCGCTCGCGTGTCTGGCTGCGAGTGGCCATCCCCGCCCTAATGGGCCTTGCCGCCGCCGGTTGTTCGAACTCCGCGCGCTTCGATTCCAATCCCTTCGCCAGCACCGCCCAGGCGCCGCGCCAAGAGGTCACCGGCTCGATCGCGACCCGTCCGGTGTCGCGCGTCGAAGCGCAGCCGCTGCCGGCGCCGAGCCGCCCGGGTACGATTGCCGCGCGCGACGGTTATGCGACCGGCGCACAGGGGCTGGGCGCCTACCGTCCCGAGCGCAGCGAGATCACCGGCTCGGTGCCCGCGCACCGCGCGCCGCCGCCGGCGGGTCATTGGACCTGGGATGGCGGTTCTCCGGTCACGGTCACCCAAGGCGAAACCGTCGAGAGCCTCGCGCGCAAATATGGTGTGCCGGCTTCCGCCATCATGGAGACCAACGGCTTCCGCGAAGGTGCAGTGCTGCGGCCGGGCCAGCGCGTGGTGATCCCGCGTTATGTCGCGGCCGGCGCGATCCATACGCCGCCGGTAGCGGCCGCGCCACCGGCGCCGCAGGCGGCGAAGCCGCCGCGTAATGCCGAAAACGTCCACACCGTCGAGCCGGGCGAGACCCTGATCAGTATCGCACGCAAGCATGGCGTCACGCTCGCCGCCTTGGCCCGCGCCAACAACATCCAGCCCTATGCCAAGATCAGCATGGGCGATCGTTTGACCATTCCCGGCGCCCATCGCGCCGCCGGGCAGCAGGCGCAGGCGCCGCAGGTTGCGCAGCCGCGCACGGTGCCGGCCACGAAGGTCGCGGTCGCGCCAGCCGAGAGCGCGCGTATCGTGACGCCGGAGCCGCATACCCCGCCCGAAGCGGCGACCAAGAGCGCAGATGCGGTGGGCGCGCTGCCGAGCTTCCGCTGGCCAGTGAAGGGCCGCATCATCGCCGGCTTCGGCCCGCGCCCGAACGGCGGGCAGAACGACGGCATCAACCTCGCGGTGCCGGAAGGCACGCCGATCAAGGCGGCCGACGACGGCGTCGTTGCTTACGCCGGAAACGAGCTCAAGGGCTACGGCAACCTAGTGCTGGTGCGCCACGCCAACGGTTATGTCTCGGCCTATGCCAACGCCAGCGAGCTCCTGGTTAAGCGTGGCGACACCGTCAAGCGCGGGCAGGTGATCGCGCATGCCGGGCAGACCGGCAACGTGACCTCGCCGCAACTGCACTTCGAGATCCGCAAGGGCTCGACGCCGGTCGATCCGGTCAAGTATCTCGGCGGCGCGTAAGCTTAATCCAACTTCGACGCCATGCCCGGCCTCGTGCCGGGCATTGACGTTTTTGAATCAATCCTTCAGCGCCACGCCGAGCCGTCCGGCTAAATCCTGCACGAATTGCCAGGCGACGCGCCCGGAGCGCGAGCCGCGCGTGGTCGACCATTCCAGTGCTTCGTGGTGCAACGCCTCGCCGCGCGCCGGAATCTTGTAGTGGGCGACGTAACCCTCGACCATCGCAAGGTATTCGTCCTGGCTGCAACGGTGAAAGCCGAGCCAGAGCCCGAAGCGGTCGGACAGCGATACCTTTTCTTCGACGGCTTCGCCCGGATTGATGGCGGTCGAGCGCTCGTTCTCCATCATCTCTCGCGCCATCAGGTGGCGCCGGTTCGAGGTGGCGTAAAAGATGACGTTGTCGGGACGGCCCTCGATGCCGCCTTCCAACAGCGCCTTGAGCGATTTGTAGGTGGTATCCTCGGTGTCGAACGACAGGTCGTCGCAGAACACGATAAATCGATAGCCCGTGCCGCGGATGATGCCCATCAGGTCGGGCAGGCTTTCGATGTCCTCGCGGTGGATCTCGATCAGCTTGAGCGGCGCGCTCTTTCCCTGGCGCGCCAGGGCCAGATTGACCCCGGCATGCGCCGCCTTGACCAGCGACGACTTGCCCATGCCGCGCGCGCCCCACAAGAGCGCGTTGTTGGCGGGCAGGCCCTTGGCAAAACGCTCGGTATTCTCCACCAAGACGTCGCGCACGCGGTCGATGCCCTTGAGCAGCGACATCTCGACTCGGTTGACGCGTTTGACCGGCGCCAGGCGGCCGCCGCCCGGATGCCAGACGAAGGCGTCGGCGCCGGCAAAATCGGGCGCGAGCGGGCGCTGCGGCGCCAGCCGCTCGAGCGCATCGGCGATACGCGCGAGCACGTCGGCGCTGCCGGATGGCGCGGCCGATTTGGCTTGTGATTTGGACGGCGATTTCGACTTCGACTTGGCCATGGAGCGGACTTTCGGAAAACGCGCTGCTCTTAGCGGGGCGGCGTTGCCCCCGCAAGCGGGCTGACGCGGAAACGGCCAAAAATGGCCGGTTTTCGAGGGGTCTGGCAGCGTTGCAATTGGAGCGGCGGCCGCTATAGTCCGCGCGAAATTGCGATTTGCTGCCGGTCCTGACACGCGCGCCCGGCACAACCCCTGACAACCCAATAAGGGAAGCATTTGATGTTCATTTCGACCGCGTTTGCGCAAGGATCGCTGTTCGGCGGGGGCGGCGGCGATAGCAGCAACATGATGATGTCGCTGCTGCCGTTCGCGCTGATCTTCGTCATCATGTACTTCCTCATCCTGCGCCCGCAGCAGAAGCGGGCGAAACAGCATGCCGAACTGGTCAAGAACGTTCGGCGGGGCGACACCGTCATCACCAATGGCGGGCTGGTCGGTAAGGTCACCAAGGTGATCGACGACGAGCAGATTGAGATCGAGATTGCGGACGACGTGCGCATCCGCCAGGTACGGTCGATGATCACCGACGTCCGCGCCAAAGGCGAACCGGTGAAGGACGAGGCGGCGGCCGGCTGATCGCCGCTCCGCGTCATCCGGAATAAGTCGGGACCTCATGCTCTATTTCACGCGTTGGAAGGCGGCGGGGATCATCCTTACGGCGGTCTTCATCTGCCTGTTCGCCGTCCCCAACTTCCTGCCCGAAAGCATGGTGCAGAGCTGGCCGAAATGGGCGCAGCGCCACGTCGTGCTCGGTCTCGACCTGCAGGGCGGCTCGCACATCCTGCTCGAGGTCGACACCAAGGCCGTGCGCAAGGAAATGCTGGAGACGCTGCGCGACGACATGCGCCGCGTGCTGCGCGAGGCGCGCATCGGCTATACCGGTCTGGTGGTGCGCGGCAACAGCGCCGAGGTGCGCATCCGCGAGGGCGCCAATGCCGATCAGGCGCTGGACAAGCTGCGCACGCTGTCGCAGCCGCTCGGCGGCCTTCTCAACGCCACCGGTCAACGCAATATCGACGTGACCAGCGAGCCGGGCGGCCTGATCCGCCTGGCGCTGACCGAGCCGGCGATCGTCGAGCGCGTGCGCCAGGCGGTCGATCAGTCGATCGAGATCATCGGGCGGCGCGTCAACGAACTCGGCACCGTCGAGCCTTTGATCCAGCGCGAGGGCACCGATCGCATTCTGGTGCAGGTGCCCGGTCTGCAGGACCCGACGCGGCTCAAGCAATTGCTCGGCAAGACCGCCAAGCTCGATTTCCGCATGGTCGATACCGGGGCCTCGGTGGAGCAGGCGCAGCAAGGGCAGGTGCCGCCGGATGACGAGCTCCTGCACGGCACCGGCAAGGATGCGGCCCAGACTTACCTCGTGGAAAAGCGCGTGCTGGTTTCCGGCGCTGACTTGACCGATGCGCAGCCCGGCTTCGACCAGCGCACCAGCGAGCCGATCGTCTCGTTCCGCTTCAACACCTCCGGCGCACGCAAGTTTGCCGAAGTGACGCAGCAGAATGTCGGCAAGCCCTTCGCCATCGTCCTCGACAATGAAGTGATTTCCGCCCCCGTGATCCGTGAGCCGATTCTCGGCGGTTCCGGCCAGATTTCCGGCAGCTTCACGGTGCAGAGTGCCAATGATCTCGCCATCCTGCTGCGCGCCGGTGCGCTGCCGGCGCCGCTCACCATCATCGAGGAGCGCACCGTCGGCCCCGGCCTCGGCGCCGACTCGATCGCCAAGGGCAAGATTTCGTCTTACGTCGGCGCAGTGATGGTGATCGTCTTCATGCTGGCGACCTACGGCCTGTTCGGGCTGTTCGCCAATATCGCGGTGGCGATCAACGTCGCCATGATCTTCGGCGTGCTGTCGATGCTCAACGCCACGCTGACGCTGCCGGGCATCGCCGGCATCGTGCTCACCGTCGGCATCGCGGTCGACAGTAACGTGCTGATCTACGAGCGCATCCGCGAGGAAGTGCGCGGCGGACGCACGCCGATTAACGCCATCGATGCGGGCTTCTCGCGCGCGCTGGCCACCATCCTCGACTCGAATATCACCACTTTCATCGCCGCCGCGGTGCTGTTCTATATCGGCACTGGCCCGGTCCGCGGCTTCGCCGTGACGCTCGGCATCGGCATTCTCACCACGGTGTTCACCGCCTTCACCTTGACGCGGCTGATCGTGGCCAGCTGGGTGCGCTGGCGGCGCCCGCAACGCGTGCCAATCTAGGAGATCGCGGCGTGCGCCTGCTTCGCATCGTTCCCGACAATACCAAATTCGATTTCATGCGCTTTAGGCGCATCAGCTTTCCCGTTTCCGCGCTGATGTCGATCCTGGCGATCTCGCTCTACTTCTTCCACGGCCTGAATTTCGGCATCGACTTCAAAGGCGGCACGCTGATCGAAGTGCAGACCAAAGCCGGGGCGGCCGATCTCGCCAACATGCGCTCGACGCTGGGCGGCCTGGGCCTTGGCGAAGTGCAACTGCAGCAGTTCGGCGCGCCCAACGATGTGCTGATTCGTATTGCCGAACAGCCCGGCGGCGACGAGGCGCAGCAGCAGGCGGTGACCAAGGCGCGCAGCGCACTGGGCGATGCTTATGACTACCGGCGCGTCGAAGTGGTCGGCCCGCGCGTGTCGGGTGAGTTGCTGTCCTACGGCGTGATCGGGCTTGGCCTGGCAATCTTGTGCATTCTTATTTACCTCTGGTTCCGCTTCGAATGGCAGTTCGCGCTCGGCGCCATGATCGCCAACGTGCACGACATCGTGCTCACCATCGGCTTCATGTCGGTCACCCAGATCGACTTCGACCTCACCAGCATCGCGGCGCTGCTCACGATTCTCGGCTATTCGCTCAACGATACGGTCGTCATCTACGACCGAATTCGCGAGATGCTGCGCCGCTACAAGAAGATGCCGATGCCGGAGCTGCTCAATGCTTCGGTGAACCAGACGCTGTCGCGCTCGGTGATCACCCACGTCACCGTGTCGCTTGCGTTGCTGGCGCTGTTGCTGTTCGGCGGGGAGGCGATCCACTCGTTCACCGCGACCATGATGTTCGGCGTGGTGCTGGTCGGCACCTATACGTCGGTATTCATTGCCTCGCCGATCCTGATCTATCTCGGCGTCGGCCGCGGCAGCGACGCGCTGACGCGGGCGTCCGACAGCTCCAAAGACAAGCCCTGACCATGGCGGCGCCGGCCGATGCCCCGCATCTGCCTTACGCGGCGTCGATCGACGGCTACGGCAACGGCGGCTTCCGCTTCGCCGGCATGTCGCACCGCGGCTCGCTGCTCTGCCTGCCGGACGGCATCTGGGCCTGGCCGGTGAGCAACGTGCGCGAGATCACCGAAGCGACGCTCGAGCCGGTGTTCGAACGGGCGGATGCGCTCGATTTGTTCCTGATCGGCGGCGGACGCGATCCTTTCGCGCTCTTGCCGGCACTGCGGACGCGGTTCCGCGCGCTGGCGATTTCGGTCGATTGCCTGGCCACCGGGCCCGCGGCGCAGACCTACAATATACTGCTCGGCGAGAAGCGCCGCGTCGGCGCGGGACTGATCGCGGTCGAATGACCTAGACTGCGCCCATGGATAACTTCGAGCATTGCGCCGCGCTGGTGCGCGAGGCGGACCGGGACCGCTATCTCGCCGCGCTGTTCGCGGCGGCCGAACACCGCGCCGCGCTATTGTCTCTCTATGCGTTCAACGTGGAAATTTCGCGCGTGCGCGAGCTCGCGCGCGAGCCGCTGCCGGGCGAAATCCGCCTGCAATGGTGGCGCGAGGCGCTCGCCGGTGGGCGCGAAGGCGAAGCGGTCGCGCATCCGGTCGCGGCGGCGTTGCGCGAAACGCTGGCGCACTACGGCCTCGCGGCAGACCGGCTGATCGGCTTGATCGATGCACATGTCTTCGACCTCTACGACGAGCCGATGGCGACGGTGACCGATCTCGAAATCTACGGCATCAAGACACAGTCAGCGCTGCTGGGGATGGCCGCGGACATTCTCGGCGGCGGCGGTGCGGCGGCCGAGCTTCTCATCTTGGACGCAGGCATCGCCATTACAATCGCCGGCGTCTTGCAGGGCCTCGGCCGCCACGCCGCGCGCCGGCAACTCTTTTTGCCGCTCGATCTGCTCAATCGCCATCGCGCCGAGCGCAACGAAGTTTTCGCCGGGCAGGCGAGCGATGCGCTGCGCGGCGTGCTTGGCGACTTGTGCATGCGGGCGCGGAAACATCTCGCCGCGGCGCAGGACAAACTGGAGTCGGTGGCGCCGGAAATATTGCCGGCATTGCTGCCGGCGGCGCTGGTTGGCCCCTCGCTGGAACGGATGGAACGGCCCGATTATAAGCCGCTCGATGCGCAACCGATCGCGCCCTGGCGCCGGCAGTGGTTGTTGTGGCGCGCGGCGCGCAATCCAAGCCGAATTTTCGCCGCGTAGTTATTCCGCGGTCGCCGGCAATTCGCCGGCAATCCAGCGCTCGAGATCGGCCAGCGCGCGGGCGCTCAGCGCCGACTTGCGCGCCAGGTTCTTGGCCGAGCCGCGGCCGAATTTTCGCCCCTCGGGCGCCACCGGCGCGGTGATCGGCGGGAACAAGCCGAAATTCACGTTCATCGGCTGAAACGAGGACGGGCCGGCGTCGATGGTTTCGATGTGGCCGCCGGTGATGTGCGCGAGCAGCGCGCCATGCGCCGTGGTCGGAGGCTGCGGCACGAGCGCTTCGCCGCGGCGCTCGGCGGCGGCAAAGCGCGCCGCCATCAGCCCGACAGCGGCGGATTC
>DATJVE010000147.1:0-6267 GCA_035501975.1 Pseudolabrys sp. | reverse complement strand
TTTACGCGCGTGTTCGACGCGCTCTGGCGAGCGAACCCGGAATCCATATCCCCTGCGCCGGAATGACAAAAAACTACGACCGCGGCGGCAGGCCCGCCATCCACTTCTTGGCCGCTTTCTCGGCGGCGTCGCGCACCTGCTGCGGCTGCTGGGCGGCGAACGCGTCGAGATCGGGATCGCTGTCGCCCGCGGCCTTGGAAATGATGTGCCATTTGATCGCTTCGGTCGCGTCGGCCGGCAGACCGCGCCCGGCCATCAACACGCGCGCGAGGCGATCCTGGGCAATCGCGCTGCCGCGGCGCGCGGCAATGAGCAAGAGTCTGGCGGCAGCGGTCTCGTCCTTGGCGACGCCGGTGCCGTTGAATTCGGCGATGGCGTATTCGACCATGGCGTCGATATTGCCGGCGACGGAGGCAAGTCCCATCAGGCGCGCGGCCTTGGACAGGTCTTTGGGCACCCCGCGCCCTTCCTTGTACATGGTGGCGAGCGCGTATTGCGCTTCCGCATTACCGGCCTCGGCGGCCTGTTCGAACAATTGCGCGGCGCGCGCGAAATCCTGCGGGAATTGCTGGCCCTGCAAATAGAGCAGGCCGAGATCGTAGGCGGCGGCCGGATGGCCCAGTTTGGCGGCGGCGGCGAGCTGGCGCGCGGCTTCGTCCGCATTGCGCGGGCCGGCGCGGCCTTGCAGATTGAACATTGCCAGCGCGAACATGGCGTCGCGGTCGCCGTGCGCGGCGGCGAGCTTGTACCACTCCGCCGCCTTGTTGTCGTCTTGCGGCACGCCGAGGCCCTGCGAGTAGAGTTCGCCAAGCAGCGTCATGGCGGCGGGATCGTCTTGCTGCGCGCGCTTGGTGGCTTCGGTGAGCGCGGTCAGATAATGGCCGCGCTGGAACGCGCCGTAGGCAAGATCGGCTTTTGGGTTGTCGGCAGCAGCCACGGGCGGCGCCGGAGGCGCGGGCGGGGGTTTCTTCGTTTGCGCGAGGGCGGGCGCCGTCAACACGAGCGCGCACAGCGCGACGGCGCCGGCCCGCGCTTTCATGCCGCGCTCTCCGGCAAACGCAGCTCGGCGCTGGCGCGCACGATCTGCGCCGCGGTGGTTTGCGCATCGCGCCATAGCCAATCGCCGAGCGCGATGAAATCGGCGCCGGCTTTCACCAGTGGCGCCACCTCTTCGGTCGACGCCGCATAGGCGACGCAAGGAATCTCGAACACTTCGGCCCACCAGGCGACGCGCTCCTCGATCGATTCCAGGCTCGGCCGTTCGCCACCGGCAGCGGGCTCGCCGAACATCACATAATCGGCTCCCGCTTCGGCGGCGACCATGGCATCATGCCGCGTGGTCAGCCCGCCGACGCCGACGATGCGCTCCGGCTTGAGCCGCTCGATCGCTTGGTCGAACGCCGCCGTTCCCGCGACATGCGCGCCGTCGGCGCCGCCGCGTGCAACGATATCGATGCGGCCGTCGATCAGCAGCGCCGCGCCCTTGTCCTGCACCAGGGGGCAAAGCATCTTGACGCGGTTGATCTGCGTGCGCTCGTCGGCCTCGGCGAGCCGCAGCAGCACGGCGGCGACGTCGCCTGCGCCCAAGGCGGCCGCAAGTGGCGCGGCAAACGCCTGCGCGTCGGCGATGGCCGGCGTCACCAGATAAAGGCGGGGCGCCGGGCGCGGTTCGGCCTGTTTGGGTCGCGATGCCATGGTCCTCGCATGGTAGCGCAATCGGGCAGAAAATTGACAAGCCGCGCCGCTACCGTGCGGCCGGCACGCAATAGACGCGCGACAACCCGCTCGATAGCATCGCGGATATGGCCATTGCGCAAAGGCCAACCGCAAGAACCGCTCAAGGAGAGATCATGCTCAAACGTCTGTCGCTGCTTCTTGTGTTTTGCCTTGGCGTCTGGCCCGCCACGGCAGCCGACTATCCGAGCCGCGTCATCAAGATGGTGGTGCCATTCGCGCCCGGCGGCGGCACCGACGTGCTCGGCCGCATCATCGCGCAGCGCCTGTCCGACAAATGGCATCAGCCCGTGGTGGTGGAAAACCAGCCGGGCGCTTCCGGTGGCATCGGCACCAAGGCCTTCGTCAAGGCGGAGCCGGACGGCTACACATTGCTGATGGCCTCGACCGGTGCGCTGATGGCGGCGTCCGCGGCGCTCGCGCCGCAAGGGGAATTCGACGTGACGAAATTCTTCGCGCCGATCACCGTGGTCGCGGCGCCGCCGTATCTCCTGGTGGTCAATCCCAACGTGCAGGCCAATTCGGTCGCCGACCTGATCAAGCTCGCGCGCGAGAAGCCGAAGGGGCTCACGTTCGGCTCGTCCGGCATTGGCGCGGCCTCGCATCTGTCGGGCGCGCTGTTCGAGAAGGACGCCAAGATCGAACTGCTGCATGTGCCCTACAAGGGCACCGGACCGGCGGTCACCGATCTCTTGGGCGGACGCATCGACATGATGTTCTCGCCCTCGACCACGGTGCAGGCCTTTGTTGCGGCCGGCAAGCTCAAGGCGCTCGGCACCACCGGTGCCAAACGCTCGAAATTCTTCCCCGACGTGCCGACGGTGGCCGAAGGCGGCTTGCCCGGCTACCAGTCGGTCGGCTGGTTCGGCCTCTTGGCCCCGGCGCATACGCCGAAAGAGGTCGTCGACAAGCTCAACAAGGCCGTGGTCGAGATCATGGGCGAGAAGGACGTGATCGACCACATGGCCAAGCTCGGCGCGGAACCGGAGCCACAGACGCCCGACGAGTTCGCCCGCTTCATCAACGCCGATGTGGCGAAATGGACGAGACTGGTGAAGGAGGAGAACATCGTCATCCCGGGAGCGGGGAAGTAGACGGGCTCCGCGGCTTTGGACAAGCGCGTCATGGATTGCAATATTTAATAATTGCAACTCGTCGGGGACGCTGGGCGATGAGCAAATTTGTCCAACTGCCGCCGCAAGATTACGACCTGCACGCGTTCGATAAATTTTCCGCAACGCGCGGCCATTTCGATCTCGACGATGCGCGCGCCATGATGTGGATGGCGCAGCTTTCCTACGAGACTGATGTCAATGCACTGCCGACGATTGCCGAGATCGGACCGAAATTCGGGTTCAAGCCGATTCCGCACTTCATTGGGACCGGAACCGCGATCGATACGCGCGCGATCGTCGGCGAGCGGCCCGACTGCACCGTGGTGGCCTTCGCCGGCACCGACCCGGCGCTGGCGGACAATTTGGTGACCGACGCGAAAGTCGAAATCACGGCTAACGACACGCACAAAGGTTTTCAGGAGGCGCTCGACGCGGTCTGGCGGCAGATCGAAGCGGCGATCCGGACAAGCCAGCGGCCGCTGTTCTTCACCGGCCACAGTCTCGGCGCGGCGCTGGCGGTGCTCGCCGCCGAGAAAGCGCATGACAACAACATGCCGCCGGCGGCGGTCTTTACTTACGGCATGCCGCGCACGGGCAGTGGGATTTTCGCCACCCGCTATAACGGGAAACTCGGTGACCGCACGTTCCGGCTGGTGCACGGCGGCGATATCGTTCCTTGCATTCCGGAAGTTCTTGTACGTCCGGCGCCATTGGCGACCATCATGGCCCAGCATGTCGGGTGCATGCTGAAATGCTCTTCCGGCGCCAAGTTCGACCGCAACGCGCCGCTGTCGGCCATGACATCCGACGATCCGAGGCTCGGTGCGGGCTTGCGGGAAAATGCCTTCAACAGCTTTACCGCGATGCTGTCGGGCAAATTCCTCTCGCAGGCCGGGCCGGGCCTTCTCGGCCCGCTATTCGGATTGCTGCCGCTGCCGGTGCGCGATCATCTGCCGGATCAATACCTGGAGGCGCTCACGCCGTAGCGCGCCGGCTCACTTCGGCATCGGGATCGGGCCCATGTCCTTAGGGATCTTGTAGCCCTTCTGCACGGCCGGGCGCGCGGCGATGGCCTCGTACCAGCGCCGCACGTTGGGATACTGCTTCATGTCGATGGTTTGCCATTCGAAGCGCGAGATCCACGGCCAGATCGCGATGTCGGCGATCGAATAGTCGTCGGCGACGAATGGGCGGCCTTCGAGCCGGGTGTTGAGCACCTTGTAGAGCCGGTGCGCTTCCTTGAGATAACGCTCCTCGGCGTAGGGCGCCTTGCCCGGATTATACTTCACGAAGTGATGCACTTGGCCGAGCATCGGTCCCGGACCGCCCATCTGCCACATCAGCCATTCGATGGTGCGGTAGCGCCCTTCGCCGGATTTCGGCATGAGCTTGCCGGTCTTGTCGGCGAGATAGATCAAGATCGCACCCGACTCCATCAGCGACAGATTGTTGTCGCGGTCGACGATCGCGGGGATGCGGTTGTTCGGCGCGATCTTGAGGAAGTCCGGCGCGAACTGCTCGTCCTTGGAAATGTCGATGGGATGCACGGTGTAGGGCAGGCCGAGCTCTTCCAGGGCGATGGAGATCTTGCGGCCATTGGGCGTGGTCCAGGTGTAGAGATCGATCACGGGAAGGTCCTTTGAATCGCCGGATGCAATAACGTGATGGCCGGGACGAGCCCGGCCATGACGCATTCTTTACCGAATTATTCGCCGCGGGTCACGCGGGTACACGCGAGTTTGATCAGGCCGCCTTCTTCTCCAGGTCGGCCTTCCATTGGCCGAGCGCGGCAAGGCCGTTCATTTTGGCGCGATGTGAAAATGCGCGCTGGGCGGCGGCGACGTTCTCAGCTCTACCGCGCCAGGTGGTCTGCGGCGCGTGCTGCAGCGCGCGGCCGTAGGAGAAGGTGAGCGCCCACGGCAGATGGCCGATCTTGTTCATGGCGTCGAGATGGGCGGTGGCCTCCTCGTCGCTTTGGCCGCCGGAGAGGAAGGCGATGCCCGGCACCGCGCCCGGCACGCATTCCTTGAGCATCTTCACCGTCTTCTCGGCGACTTCCTCGACGCCGGCGCGTTTGGCGTTCTTCTTGCCGGCGATCGCCATGTTCGGCTTGAGCACCATGCCCTCGAGCGCGACCTTGTTGTAATAGAGCTGCTGGAAGGTCTCCTTCAGCACCCACTCGGTGACCTTGACGCAATTGTCGATGTCGTGGTCGCCGTCCATCAGCACTTCCGGTTCGACGATCGGCACAATCTGCGCCTGCTGGCAAAGCGCCGCGTAACGCGCCAGCGCATGCGCATTGGCATAGACGCAGGTGTGGGTCGGGATGTGGGCGCCGATGTCGATCACCGCCCGCCATTTGGCGAAGCGCGCGCCCTGCTCGTAATATTTCGGCAGCCGGTCGGCGAGCTTGTCGAGGCCGATGGTGACGACCTCGCCCGGACAATTCGGCAGCGGCTTGGTGCCTTCGTCCACCTTGATGCCGGGGAGCGCGCCGGCCTTCTTGATCAGCTCGACCAGCGGCGTGCCGTCCTTGGCCTTTTGCCAGATCGTCTCGTCGTAGAGGATGACGCCGGAAATGTGCTTCATGCCTTCGGCTGAGCGGAACAGCATCTCGCGGTAGTCGCGGCGTGCATCCTCGGTCGACTCGACGCCGATGGCGTCGAAACGCTTCTTGATGGTGCCGGAGGATTCGTCGGCCGCCAGGATTCCCTTGCCCGGCGCGACCATCGCCAGCGCCACTTTGTTCAGTTCATCGAGATTCATCTTTCCCTCCATCATCCCCTCGCTCGCCCCGGATGGCATTCGGTCATTTCATGCGAAGCACTTCTACTCCCGGCAGTGCCTTGCCTTCCAGCCATTCGAGGAAGGCGCCGCCGGCGGTGGATACATAGCTCAGCCGGTCGACCACGCCGGCGACGTTGAGCGCCGCCACCGTGTCGCCGCCGCCCGCTACGGACACAAGTTTTCCGGCCTCGGTGAGTTCCGCCGCGGCTTCCGCGACTTCCACCGTGCCGTTGTCGAACGGTTCCATTTCGAAGGCGCCGAACGGCCCGTTCCACACCAGCGTCTTGGCGCGGGCCAGCACCGAGATCACCTGCTCGACGCTGCGCGGGCCGATGTCGAGGATCATGTCCTTGTCGCCGACGCGGTCGACATCGACGGCGCGCGAGGGCGCATGCAGTTCGAATTTTTCCGCCACCACCACGTCGACCGGCAGCACGATCTCGCGCTTGGCGGCCTTGGCTTCATCCATGATCTTTTTCGCGGTGGAAATGAGGTCGCGCTCAACAAGGCTTTTCCCGACCGGCTTGTTGAGCGCGAGCAAAAACGTATTGGCCATGGCGCCGCCGATAATCAGCACATCGACTTTTTGCAGCAGATGGCCGAGCAGTTCGAGCTTGGTGGAGACTTTGGC
>DATJVE010000146.1:0-16812 GCA_035501975.1 Pseudolabrys sp. | reverse complement strand
TGTCGTCTCCACACCGACGGGCTTGTTCATGCTTTCGAACTCTGCTTTGCGCGTCCCAGCCTCGCGCCACGCTAGCGCGATGGCGCGGCGTGTCGTTGACCCGCGTCAAAACCCGGCAAATTCACGAGAATCAGGAGAAATGGGCCTATCCGGCCCCGCGCCTTACGGTTCCAGCTCGGTGTCCCAGTAGAGATAGTCGAGCCAGCTTTCGTGCAGATAGTTGGGCGGGAACGCCCGGCCGTTGCGGTGTAGATGCTGCACCGTCGGCTGAAACGGCATTTGCGAGGGCCACATTTTCGCTTCGGACGTCGTCAGGTTGCCCTTGCGCAGATTGCAGTCCGAGCAGGCGGTGACCACGTTGATCCAGGTGGTGTGCCCGCCGCGCGAGCGCGGCAGCAGATGGTCGAAAGTCAAATCCTCGCGGTCGCCGCAATATTGGCAGGAGAAGCGGTCGCGCAGGAACACGTTGAACCGCGTGAACGCCGGATGCGTCGACGGCTTGACGAAGGTCTTGAGCGACACCACGCTCGGCAGCTTCATCTCGAAGCTGGGGCTGTGCACCAGGCGGTCGTAATTGGCGACGATGTTGACGCGTTCGAGGAAGACGGCCTTGATCGCGTCCTGCCAGGACCACAGCGACAGGGGGTAATAGCTCAGCGGCCGGAAATCCGCGTTAAGCACCAGCGCCGGAAATCCGCTGGGCGAGACGTGCACGTTCAAACGAGGCTCCTCTACGACCTCCCTATAGCTGGCGCCACCCAGCTGACCGCCTAGTAATAGATCAGCGTGACAGAGATGTGAAGTCGGGGGCCGACGTTACCCGCAAGCCGCATTATGGCCGATTCGTCAGCTCGAAGCGGACCGCTATTTATTCGCGAATTGGCGGGCGAGAAACTCGCCGCCCTGGCGCAGGCCTTCCTGGTCGATGCCGTGGCCGATGCCGGGCGAGATATGCCATTCGGCCGGGATGCCGAGCCCGGCCAGTTCCTGCGCGGCGTGGAACAGCGCCTGCACCGGAATCAGCGGGTCCTGGTCGCCATGGATCAGCAACACCGGCGGCCTGGATCTGATCTCGCCGGCAAATGTCTCGGGATCGACATCCTCGGGGATCACCAGCATGCCGGAATAGCCGACGATGGCGGTCGGCGCCACGGCGCGGCGCAGGCCGACGTGCAGCGACATCATGGTGCCTTGGGAAAAACCGACCAGCGCCAAAGCCTGCGGCGGCAATTGCCGGCGCGTGAGCTCGGCGTCGAGGAAAGCATTGAGCACCGGCGCCGCGGCGTTGACGCCGACCCAGCGCTCGTCGGGGTCGCGGAACGTCAAGGGAAACCATTCGCGCCCCATCGGCGCCTGCCCGCACGGGCGCGGCGCGTGCGGCGAGACGAAGGCGGCGTGCGGCAAGAGCCCCTGCCAGGCGCGGCCGATCTCGATCAGGTCGTTGCCGTCGGCGCCGTAGCCGTGCAGGAAGACGACCAGCTGCTTTGCCTGACCCGCACGCGGCTCGATTCTTGGCCCATCAAGCTTTGGGCCGTCGACGTCAGCCATTCCGCTTTTTCCTTTTCGCTGATTTTTTCCGTGCCGGCTTCTTGGTCGGGCTGGCCGGCTGCAGCGAGATGCCCTCGCGCCGCTTGACGACGTGATAATAGGCCCACAGCAGATGCGCCACCACACCGCGCCAGGGCCGCCAAGCCTCGGCCAGCTTGATGAGCGCCTTGGCGTCCGGCCGCTTGCGCAAGCCGAAGGCGATGCGCGCCGCCTCCTGCACGGCGAGATCGCCGGAGGGAAAGGCGTCGGAATGGCCGAGGCAGAACAGGAGATAAATGTCGGCGCTCCACGGCCCGATGCCGTGCAGCGCGGTGAGCGCAGCGTGCGCCGCGTCGGCATCCATGTTGCCGACGGCGACGAGGTCGATGCGGCCGTCGGCCACCGCCTTGGCGATTTCGCGAATCGATTTGATCTTCGGGGCGGACAGACCCAGCCGCTTGAGCTTGTCGGTGCGCGCCTGGCGCACCGCGTCGTGATGGAACGGATCGAAGGCGGCAAACAGCCGCTCGCGGATCGCCGCCGCGCTTGCGGTCGACAGCTGCTGCCCGCACACGATGGCGCACAGCCCGGCAAAGCCGGCCTCGCGCCGGCGCAGGTCGAAACGGCCGGCCTTCTCGGCGACCGGCCTGAGCCGCGCATCTTTGAGAATGAGCTGCGCGAGGGCGGCTTCCAGGTCGGCCTGGCTGTGGAGGAATTGGGTCATGCTAGATAGTGGCTGGATACCCTGCTTTCGCCGGGTATGACGAGTCGAAATTTCATGCCACCCGTTTTCCGCTTCGCGCCATCGCCCAACGGCTACCTGCATCTCGGCCACGCGCTGTCGGCGCTCATCAATGCCGACATGGCCAAGGCCGCGGGCGGCCGGCTGCTGTTGCGTATCGAGGATATCGACGAAACGCGCTGCCGGCCGGAATACGAGGCGGCGATCTACCAGGACCTCGCCTGGCTCGGCCTCGCCTGGGAAGCGCCGGTGCGGCGGCAGTCCGAGCATTACGCGGACTATCGCGCCGCGCTCGCCAAGCTCGAGGTGATGGGGCTGACGTATCGCGCCTATGAAAGTCGCGCCGAGATTTCGCGCGCGGCAGTGAGGTTCGATCCCGATGGCGCGCCGCTTTATCCGGGACGCCACAACACAATCATTGACGCTAACGAGCGAATGCGCCGCGTCGACGCGGGTGAGCCTTTTGCCATCCGCCTCGATACGGCCGTTGCGCTCGCGCGCACCGGCCCGCTTGTGTGGACCGAAATCGGCGCCGGTCCGGCCGGCGAGACCGGTCGTGTCGCCGCCGATCCGGCCGCCTGGGGCGACGTAATCCTCGCCCGCAAGGAGACGCCGACCAGCTATCACCTCGCCGTGACGGTGGACGACTCGGCGCAAGGCGTCACCGACGTGGTGCGCGGGCGCGACTTGTTTCACGCCACCTCCGTCCACCGCCTGTTGCAGGCGCTGCTCGGCTGGCCGTCGCCGCGCTACCACCACCACCGGCTGATCCTCGACGCCGACGGCCGCAAGCTGGCGAAATCGACGCGCGCCACGGCCTTGCGCGAACTGCGCGCACAGGGGGCGACGCCGGCCGATATCCGCAAGGCCGTCGGGCTCGATTGAGCCCGGCTTCCGTGGCATGGTCGGCCCGGGGTTGGGGATGGCAAAGCGCCAGAAACGCACACGGCCGCGCCGGCGGCCTCGGCGGAAGCCGCGCCGCAAGGGCGCGACGCGGCGCGCGGTCGAGGCCGCGCTCGCCGGCGTCGTGCACGACATCCGCACGCCGCTGACCGGCATTGTCGCGCTGGCCGAGCTTCTGGCGATCTCCAATCTCGGTGCGCGCGAGCGCGGCTGGGCCGCCGCCATCAAGAGCGGCGCCGATCATCTTACCGCGCTCACCACGCTGATCGTCGATGCGGTGAAAGCCGACGCCGCCGGGCTGACGCTGCAGCACGAGCCGTTCTCGCCGCGCCGTCTGGCCCAGGCGGTCGCCGAGGCGCTGCGCGCACGCGCCGGCAACAAGGGCCTCAAGAGCGAGATCGCCATCGCCGACGACCTGCCGGCGATGGTGGCGGGCGACGCGCTGCGCCTGCGCGCGGTGCTGGAGAACCTCGCCGACAATGCGGTCAAGTTCACCGGCGACGGCACGGTCGTCTTCACCGCCGGCATGCGCTCCGCCGGCCGCAAGCGGGTGCATCTGATGTTCACCGTCGCCGACACCGGCATCGGTATCGATCCGAACGACGTTGCGCGCTTGTTTCGCCCGTTCGCGCAGGCGAACGAAACGGTGGCCCGCCGCTATGGCGGCGCCGGCCTCGGCCTCGTCTTTGTCAAGCGCGTGGTCGAGGCCATGGGCGGCACATTCGGGTTCACCAGCAAGCCGGGACGCGGCAGCAATTTCCTCGTCAGCGTGCCGGTCGACCGGGTGAAGGCCGAGGCGCCGCTTACCGACCGGGGCGCGCAGGCGCCGGCGCGCGGGCTGTCGCTCCTGTGCGCCGAGGACAACCCGTATGGACGCGTCGTGATGAACACGATCCTCACCGAACTCGGCCACCGCCCCGCCTTCGTCGAGAGCGGCGAGGCAGCGGTCGACGCTGTTTCGCGCGGCGCTTATGACGCGGTGCTGATGGACGTGACGCTCGCCGGTCTCGACGGCATCGCGGCGACGCGCCGCATCCGCGCGCTGCCGGGCAAGGCGGGGCAGGTACCGGTGATCGGCATCACGGGCCGCAGCGAGAGCGGCGAAGAAGCGGTCGCACGTGCCGCCGGCATGAATTTTTATCTGGCCAAACCAGTGAGTCCGGTCACGCTCGCGAAGCTGCTGGCGTCCCTTGCTTCCGCTGAGCCGGCGAAGGCGTAGGCGGCCTCAGGCGCTGCCGCCGTTCGCCCGGTCGACGATGCGCACCACGTCCGACATGATGCGGTTCAATTCAAAATCCTTCGGCGTATAGACGGCGGCGATGCCGGCCTTGGTCAGCGCGTCGGCATCTTCCGGCGGAATGATGCCGCCGACCACGACCGGAACGTCGAGGCCTTCCTTCTTCATGCGCCCGACCACGTCCTCGACCAGCGGCATATGGCTGCCGGAGAGCACCGAGAGCCCGATGACGTGCGCCTTTTGCTTGCGCGCGGCATCGACGATCTCTTCAGGGGTGAGGCGGATGCCCTCGTAAACCACCTGCATGCCGGCGTCGCGCGCGCGCACCGCGATCTGTTCGGCGCCGTTGGAATGGCCATCGAGGCCGGGCTTGCCAACCAGGAACGTCAGGCGGCGGCCGAGCTTGCGCGAGACGCGATCGACGTCGGCACGGATATCGTCGAGACCGGTGACGTCGTTGCGCATAGCGCGGCCGACGCCGGTCGGCGCGCGGTATTCGCCGAAGCTCTCGCGCAGCGTCCAGCCCCATTCGCCGGTGGTGACGCCGGCTTTGGCGCACGCAATCGACGGCGGCATGATATTGCTGCCGGTCGTGGCCGCGCGCTTCAAGGCGGCCAGCGCCTCGGCCACTGCCTTGCCGTCGCGCTGCGCGCGCCAGGCTTTGAGCCGCTCAAGCTGATCGTATTCCGCCTTCTCCGACACGACCATGATCGACTCGACGCCGCCGGTCAGCGGCGAGGGCTCGGTTTCGAGATATTTGTTAACGCCGACCACGACCTGCTCGCCGCGTTCGATGGCTTCCAGCCGCGCGGTGTTCGATTCGACGAGCTGCTGCTTCATGTACCCCGACTCGACGGCGGCCACCGCGCCGCCCATCTCGTCGATACGTTTCAATTCTTCCCTGGCCTGCTGCTTGAGATTGTCGACCTTGCGCTCGATCTCGGCCGAACCGTCGAAAATGTCGCCGTAGTCGAGCAGATCGGTCTCGTAGGCCAGGATCTGCTGCATGCGCAGCGACCATTGCTGATCCCAGGGCCGCGGCAGGCCAAGCGCCTCGTTCCAGGCCGGCAATTGCACCGCGCGGGCGCGCGCGTTCTTCGACAGCGTCACCGCCAGCATCTCGATGAGAATGCGCGCGACATTGTTCTCCGGCTGCGGCTCGGTTAAGCCCAGCGAATTCACCTGCACGCCGTAGCGGAACAGCCGCTGCTTGGGATCGGTGACGCCGTAGCGGTCGCGCGTGATCTCGTCCCACAACTCGACGAAGGCGCGCATCTTGCAAATCTCGGTGATGAAGCGTAGGCCGGCGTTGACGAAGAACGAAATACGCCCGACCACCTCGCCGAATTTCTCCTGCGTGACCTCGCCTGAGGCCCTCACCGTATCGAGCACCGCGACCGCGGTCGCCAGTGCGAAGGCGAGCTCCTGCACCGGCGTCGCTCCCGCCTCCTGCAGGTGGTAGGAGCAGATGTTCATCGGATTCCACTTCGGCAGCTCGGAGGTGGTGAAGATCGCCACGTCCTTGATCAGCCGCAGCGACGGCTTCGGCGGAAACACGTAAGTGCCGCGCGACAGATACTCCTTGATGATGTCGTTCTGGATGGTACCGGTCAGACTCGCGCGCGGCGCGCCCTGCTCGTCGGCGACCGCGATGTAGAGCGCCATCAGCCACGCCGCGGTGGCGTTGATGGTCATCGAGGTGTTCATCGAGCCGAGCGGGATGCCCGTAAACAGCGCGCGCATGTCGCCGAGATGGCAGACCGGCACGCCGACCTTGCCGACCTCGCCCTTGGCCAGCACGTGATCCGAGTCGTAGCCGGTCTGGGTCGGCAGATCGAAGGCGACCGAGAGGCCGGTCTGACCCTTGGCCAGGTTCTTGCGGTACAGCTCGTTGGACGCCGCGGCCGTCGAATGGCCGGCGTAGGTGCGGAAAATCCAAGGCTTGTCGCGTTGGGGTGTGTCGCGCATGGGCTCGCCCGATGTTTCAGCGATACCGCTTGGCGCAACTTTTTGCAATGCAGCAAAATTCAGCATCCACGCGTGCAGTTTTGCGCTTGTCTCTATCAATGGTTGTCCAAAGGGGTCGCGGCCGGGTACGGTTAACGAATTTCAAACTCGATTGGATTTACCTAGACACCGCCAGCGATACGGCGCCAGCCGCTTGGCGAGGAGCGCGCTTTGGCGGTGAAGGAAGCTTAGATGGTCAAGCTCGGCGCGCTTATGAACCTGCGCATCGGCACCAAACTCGCGCTGACCATCGGCGCCGGCGTCGTGCTGGTCGCCGGCATGATCCTCAACCAGCAATTCGGCAATGCGTCGGTCGTCCGTCAGGCCGAGCGCGGCCGCGCCGACCAGGCCGTGGCGACGGACCTGCTGCACGCCGGTGTCGCCTTGCAACGCATGCAGATCGGCACGCGCGAGATTCGCTTGGCGATTTCCGAGCGCGAGGCGAGCGAAGCGCTTGCCGTGCTGCAGGACGACAGAAACAACGCGGTCGGTTTCCTGCAAGCGGCGTTCAATGGCTGCGTCGACGAAGTCAACCGCGCGCGGCTGCAAAAAATCATTGCCTTGGCCAAGGACTACGCCGAGGCGGCGGCGGCGATGACGGCGGCGAAGAAAGATTATGCCGAGATCACACAGCCGCTGGCGCAGGCGAGCAAGATCGGCGCCGAGATCGATGCACTGATCGAGAAGGCCACCTCGACCGCCGGCGAGCTGGCAGCGCAACGCATGGCCGAAGCGGCGGTGCGCACCGATGAAGCCGGACAGATCAGCGTTGGCTTTGGATTCTTCGTCGTCGTCATCCTCATGGGTGCGGCCGCCTTCGGCATCGTGTCGATCGGGCGGCCCATTCACACCATCGCCGGCGTGCTGCTGCAATTGGCGGACGGCCATCGCGACGTCGACATTCCCTATACCGGGCGCGGCGACGAGGTCGGCGACGCGGCGCGCGCGGCGCGCACCTTCCGCGACAATCTGGTGCGGCTGGAGACGCTCGAGGCCGAGCAGAAGCAGGTGGCCGACCGCACCGTGGCCGAGCGCAAGGATATGGTGGGCAAACTCGCCGACGAATTCGAGCGCGCCGTGGGCAATATCGTCGGCACGGTATCCACGGCGGCGGCGAACCTCGAAACGGCGGCGTCCAGCCTGACCAAGAACGCGAAGGCGACGCAGGAGCTTTCCGCCGCGGTCGCGACCGCCTCCGAACAGGCCTCCGCCAACGTGCAGTCGGTGGCCTCGGCGACCGGCGAGATGGGCTCGTCAATCGACGAGATCCGCCGGCAGGTGCAGGTTTCCACCGCGATCGCCGAAGAGGCGGTGAAGCAGGCGGAAAAGACCGACGGCCGCATCAAGGACCTGTCGCAGGCGGCGACCCGCATCGGCGACGTGGTCAAGCTCATCACCATGATCGCCGCGCAGACCAATCTCCTGGCGCTGAATGCGACCATCGAGGCGGCGCGCGCCGGCGAGGCCGGCAAGGGTTTTGCCGTCGTCGCCGCCGAAGTGAAGATGCTGGCGAGTCAGACGGCCAAGGCGACCGAAGAGATTAAGGCGCAGATCGCCGAGATGCAGGGCGCGACGAAGGAATCGGTCGCGGCCATTCAGGAAATCGGCGGCACCATCGCCCGCATCTCAGAGATCGCCTCGGGCATTACCCAGGCGGTCGAGGCGCAGGGCTCGACGACGCAGGAAATCGCGCAGAACGTCGCCCAGGCGGCGCAAGGCGCGGTGCAGGTCGCGACCAACATCGCCGACGTCAACCGCGGCGCCGACGAGACCGGCACGGCGTCGGCGCAGGTGCTGCTGGCGGCGCAGTCGCTCTCCGGCGAGAGCCGCAAACTGGAATCGGAAGTGACGAATTTCCTGCGGACGGTCCGCGCGGCCTGATCGCCCGGAATTGCAAGCTAAGATTTGGCCTGCCGCATCGCTCGCGCCGATGTCTCGCTCACTGCGTTACCAGGAGCTCCGGCCGGTATTCGAAGTGCATCGTATCGAAGTGGTACCACTTCCCGCCCCAAATGAAGCCGTGCTTTTCGAAAATCGCGACGATCTCCTGCGGCATGCGGTTGCGATAAACGATGCGGCCGCTATGCGGGCGCCAGTACCAATAATCCGAGTAGGCGGTATTGAGATCGATGGCGATGCCGTAGCCGTGCGTGCTCGGCTGCCCCGTGTCGGCCACGGCCCGGCACTTGTAGGTGCCGGCGATCGGGTAGGCGGCGCGTTTGATCTTGTCCGGCAGCGCGTCGATCTCCGCCGACACGGCGCGCAAATGCGCGTCGACGTGGTTCACCGAGGTGACGCGGATTGATTGGCCCCGGGCCTTATTGCGTAAAGTCTTGGGCAGCCAGGTGACGGACACGAGGTGCGCCGCCACTTCGCCCTTTTTGCAGTCGCCGTACATCTTGGTGAAGAAGGCGGCATTGCGGAAGCGGCCCGGATCGGCATCGACGGCCGGCGGCTTCGCCAGCGGACCGCGCGGATAGGCGATGCGAAATTGATCGACGATGGAGGCGTGCCGCAGCAGTTCCGCGAACGTCTTGCTCTCGGCGCCGTCGGACACCGGCATGACCGTTCCATCGCGCCAGCGCAGCACCTTCGCGTCATGCCCGGCGAACGCGTCCGGATAGGCAGCGACCAGCCGGTCGAGCGCCAAACGAACCTGATCATCCTGGGCGAGAAGCGGCGTGGCGCCCGCGAGCATCGCGAGGCCAATGGCAAAGCCAAGCTTCGTCACGCTGCACCGGCCGCTTAGGCGTGCGCCGGCCAGTGCCGCTCGCGAAACCACGTCCGGTATTTCGTCATCTTGGCGCGCTGCGCCGCCGGCGCATGGCGCCTGCACGTCGACGCCTCGTCGCTCTTGTCCGGCGCGGCCCAGCGCAGCTCGACGCAATCGTTCGGATTGTACGCCATCTCGAGCTCCACCGCGCGATCCATGACGTCCTTGAGCGACAGCGTCCACTGCGAGCCGTCGCTGCGCGTATAGGAAAACTTGCGCGTCGCCAGTTCTGAGGCGAGCACCCCCTGCAATTCGGCCTTGACGTCGGCGACGCTTTTGTCCTTCGGCATGGCGTAGCGGTCGGGCCGGCGCGCCACGCGATCCGGATAGCCACGCACCACGTCGATGGCGATCAACAGACGAAAATCGCGCGCCGGCGTGGAAAAATCTTCCCACGGGCCGCTGGTCTCGAAAATCGCCGGGCCGTCCGGCATGCTGGCATCGCCTTTCCCGCTGTTCTGGAACTTGCGCCCGTTCTCGACCGCCGTGACGCGCGTGTTGACCTGCTCTTCGAGCGCCGTGATCGCCTCCTTCATCGCCCGCAAAGGATCGAGCGGCTCGGGCGACATCACCTCATCCATGCGGTCGTAGAAGTCCTCGAGCCCCAGCTTCGACTGTTCGAGCGAGAAATCGGCGTACTGCAGATTCTTGGCGATTTCGGCATTGGTCAGCCGCCGCAGCGTGCCGTTCTCGGTGCGCACGATCGGCCGGAAACGCTTGAAGCCCGGGCTGCCGAGCGTGGGATCGTGTACGAACAGGAAATTGCCGCGCCAGAAGCGTTTCCGCGTGACCGACCCGTCGGGCTCGGCATCGACGGCGAGGAAGACGCCCGCCGCGCCGTCGACCTGCGGCACGCGCCGCACCAGCATCAGCACGTGCCCGTAGGGATCGGCGTAGATAGTGCCGGGGCGCAGCGCGTCCTGCGTCAGCGGCACGGTATAGAAGTCGGTGTTGTCGTCGCTCGCCAAGGTGCGCACCGCGCTGGACTGAACGGCGTCGCCGACGACCGGCAAATAACGGGCGAACGAGGCGGCGAGATTCGATTGCTTGCTCGCCGTCGCATTCACAATGCTAAACCACTGGGAACACATCGGCGGTTTGCCGCGTGAGCACCTCGAATAGCCGAACGGCAGGCCCATCTTGAAGGCGAAATAGGCGCGCAAATAGTACACCATGTCGGTGCAGTCGGGCTTGAGCGCCATCGGCACTTCGTCTTCGCCGAGTCCGAGCGAGTTGAACAGCATGTTGCGCGATTGATCGCGCAGAACGTTATACAGCGCCGGCCACGACGGCTCCTTATCGAGCGGCGCGTCGAACAGCTTCTCGATCCACGCGGAAAACAGGTTCTCCGTCGCGCGGTTCCATGAATTGCGCAGCGGCCAAAGCGTCCCCGGCATTGCGCTCGGCGGTGCCGGCTTGGCGTCGCGCACGACGATCTCACGCGTGACCTTGCCGCACTCGGCCGCAGCGTTGTCGCGCGTCAGCGTCGCGTGCCAGGTCCCCGCGGCCGGCGCGGCGACCTCGGCGAACCAGACATAGGGCGGCCCGTCGAGCCGGTCATGCGACTTGACGGCGACGCTGCCGTCGGGCGCGATCAGCGACAGCTCGCCGTCGAGCGGTTTTTCCGTGGCGACGATGACGCGCAAAGGCGCGCCCGTCCACGGCGCGAGCGGCGAGGGCAGGATGGCGAGCCCGACTGCGTCTTCGCAGGATGGACTTTTGGCGCGCGCGCCCGCTGCCGGGACAAGGACGGCGCAAAACGCGATCAGCGACAACGCTGTCGCAGCAGCAGTAGACCGGCGTGCCCGAGACAATTGAGCCTCCATCGTGGAACGCCCCCCGTTGATCGCAACGGTAGACTATTGCGAACGCTTCGGCCGGATCATAGCAAAATCCGCCGCCGGGCCAATGCGATGGCGACTGTGTCATCCTGGAACCGGAATAGCCGGCATGCCGGCCCGGCTTTGCCGTTGCTGCGAATGAGCATGCTCGTTGATGTGCATCAATGCGCATCCTTTCATTTGGCGGCAGAGAAACATCCGATTTTGCGAGATGTTATCGACACTTTTTATGCCGATCGATGGGGCCAATGGAGGAATCGGATGGTCAAGCATAAATTGACGATACTAGCTCTTGCTGCCGCCGCTTTGATAACCGCGTCGGTATCGGATGCGTCTGCTGCTGGGGCGCTGGCACTCGGTCGAGACCCGGGGCACAGAGTCTGGTTCGGCAGCAATTCGGGATCGGACACCGTCGAAGAGGCGGTCCGTAGCGCGATGCGCGCCTGTCGCGAACATGGTCCCTGCCACATTGAGACGACGTTCTGGAACAAATGCTTCGCATTCGCGTGGCAGGCCGGCGGGGGTAGCGGTTTTGGCTGGGCAACGCGGGACTCGCTACGAGCCGCCGAACGGGCAGCAGTGCGTCTTTGCGAAAGCCACGGCATTGCCTGTGAGCTGCGGGACAGCCGCTGCGACACTGTCGGGCGTTGAAACAGATCGAACCGCCGAATTGCGCAAACGAAGGCCGCCTCGGTTGGCGGCCTCTTTCATGTTAAATTTGCCTCACGCGTCCGCCTTTGCACTTAACGGATAGCGAAGTGCTCGCGCCGAATGTTCGCTTTCACGGGGCGGCGGTTGATCAGGGTCAATGCATTTTCCCGGTGTGCACCGTAGTTTTTTACCAAGGACGTTATCGCCCAGTGTGAGGGGCGACGTTGCTTGCGGAAGAGGCGGTCGCCTCGGAGAGAATGTCCGCGGTGACAACAATCCCAGATTCCAATGCAATGAAGGGGGCTCCGATGAGGACGTGTAAGCTCGCTCTTGCCGGCTCTATTCTGGCTATTGCTGCCGCCGTTTTGGTTGCGCCGACGCCGCCGGCTTTCGCGGCGGGTGCCTTGGCGGAGGGTGGAGGAAGTTTCGGGTTTTCGCGCAATCATGAAAGCATGCGCGTCGCCGAAAGGATGGCGCTCGGTAATTGTGGTAACGCCGAATGCCATATCGTGATGACCTTCGCGGGTTCGTGCGTCGCCTACGCCAGTGCGTCCAACGGAGGCTCGGGGTGGGCTCGGCGCGAGAATGAAAGTCTCGCCCGTGACCGCGCTTTGGAGAACTGCATTGATCATGGCGGTCGCGATTGCAAGGTGCGGACCAACCTCGGCTACGAGTGTGACGGAATGTGATCCGGCGCGTTTGACCGGCGCAACGCGAAGTTCGCGCTTCGCTCATGCGTTGGCGCGGCAGCCTCGCTGCAACGACCATTCGTTCGGGCGAAGGGCGAGCCTCGCCCGTCGCCCGCGCGCAGGAGCGGACTCCGGCGCTAGCGTTTGAGCAGCCGGATGATGAACAGCAGGATAACTGCGCCGACGACCGCGCTGACGATTGCGGTCAGCCACCACGGTCCGAGCACCGGCAGGTGCAGCGTCGTCCACAGCCAGCCGCCGATGAAGGCGCCGATCACGCCGATAACGACGTCGCCGATCAGGCCGAAGCCGCCGCCCATGATCTTGCCGGCGAGCCAGCCGGCGATCAGGCCGATGACCAAAATGACGATGAGACTGTTTGTTGCCATCATGACGGCATTCTCCCCCTGGTGTGATATCGCGGACCTTCGCGCACGGCCTTGACGCCGGCAGCGGGCCGCGGCCCCGGGTTATTCAACATGAAAGCCGCGGCATCGTCGATGGGGGTTAGCCCGTTTCCGTGTCGCTCAGGCGACAGCTTGTGCAGTGCGGCGGATCGACGGCCACGCGCGGCGCGCGATCAGCGCCGCCACCACCAGCACCGCGGCAAAGCCGACCGGCGCTTTCACCAGCGGGAAGATCAGCACCAGCAGGCAGACGGCGCCGATGCCGGCAAGCTCGTGCGGCAGGAAGCCTCTGGCGCGGCCGAGCCGCCACAGGAAGGCGAGCGGCACCGCCAGCACCGCGAGGTCGTAGGTGTAGAGATAAGGCGTCGCCAAGAGCGCGCCCGTTGCGAGCGCGGCGGCTTTGATCTCGTCGTCGGCGCGGCTGCGCCACAGCACGATGACGGCGGCAGCGACGGTCAGCGCCAGCAAGGCTTGCACACTCCACGCTAAGGATTGCGGACCGCCCAGCGTGCGGATCAGGCCGAACGCGGTTTGCAATTTGGCGAAGTCCGCCCAGCCATCGGCGAGGAATGCCTGCGAGGTGTGGCCGATGTTGGCGTAGAACGCGTGCCAGGTGTCCGTGCCGAACGCCGCCCATGACGCAACCGCCATCAGTGCCGCGACGGCGCCCGCGGTGACAAAGCTGCGCCAGTGTCCGCTCGCCGCCAGCACGATGGGAAACAGCAGTCCGAGATGCGGCTTGTAGGTGAGCAGGCCGAGCAGGATGCCGGCGAGGACCGGCCGCGCGTTGAGCGTCAGCAGGGTACCGCCCAGAAGCGCGGCGCTGAGGAAGCCGTTTTGCCCGGCGATGACGTTGGCGAGGACAGCGGGGAATGCCGCGGCGAGAAGAATTCCGAAATTGTCATTGATATTGTCATTGATGATGCGGCGAATGCAGAAGATGTAGGCCAAGAAAGTGGAGAACAAGAAGGACATCTGCGCCGAGATATAGGGCAGCTTGGCGAGCAGCGCGGCGACCGGCAGATAAGTCGGCGGATAATGCCAGCCGAAATAGCCGTCGAAGGGATGGCCAAGCGCGACGACTTCCATCGCCTTGTGCGTCGGCCAATCGTAGACCGCGGCCGGATTCCCCTGCAAAACCAACTGCCCGGCGGCCCAGACGTCGACGAAATCGTTGGGCAGGCCGGCTGGCCAGGAACCCTGGAGAAAAGAGGCGGTCACATAGACGAATTGCGCTACGATCAACGCGAAGCCGATCAACTCGACCGGCTTACCGAGCGAAGCGCCGCGCGCCGGAGTGATTTCATAAACCGCCATGGCCGCTCCGCTGGGGATCGCACGAAGCTAGGCGGGTCCGCTTGAGGAACTCTTAAAAAGCCCTTGGCCGCCGCGGTTCTTTGCGCGCCAAACGAAATGTTGCGTTGCAACATAAATTGCGTCAAACTGTTAGCAACGCGAGGAGGAGTCGATGGCGGCCGTGGCACAGATGAAGCGCGTTGCACCGCTCAAGGATCTCTACGACATCGGCAAGATTCCGCCGCTCGGCCACGTGCCAGAGAAGATGCATGCCTGGGTGATCCGCAAGGAGCGACACGGTCCGCCGGATCAATCGTTCCAGCTCGAGGTGGTGCCGACCTGGTCGATCGGCGAGGACGAAGTGCTGCTCTTGGTGATGGCGGGCGGCGTCAATTACAACGGCATCTGGGCCGGCCTCGGCCAGCCGGTTTCCACCCTCGATTCGCACAAGCATCCATTCCACATCGCCGGCTCCGACGCCGCGGGCATCGTCTGGGCGGTCGGCAATAAGGTGCATCGCTGGAAAGTCGGCGACGAGGTCATCGTCCACTGCAATCAGGACGACGGCGACGACGAGGACTGCAATGGCGGCGATCCGCTGCTGTCGCCCTCGCAGCGCATTTGGGGCTACGAGACTCCGGACGGCTCCTTCGCGCAATTCTGCCGTGTGCAGTCGCGGCAATTGATGCACAAGCCGATGCACCTGACCTGGGAGGAGGCGGCCTGCTACACGCTCACGCTTGCCACCGCCTATCGCATGTTGTTCGGCCATGCGCCGCACACGCTCAAGCCCGGCGACAACGTGCTGGTGTGGGGCGCCTCGGGCGGCCTCGGCGTGTTCGGCGTGCAACTGGTCGCGGCTTCGGGCGCCAACGCGATCGCCGTCGTCTCCGACGAATCGAAGGCCGAATACGTCTTTAACCTCGGCGCCAAAGGCGTGATCAACCGCAAGGAATTCAAGTGTTGGGGTCAGATGCCGACCGTCAACACAGAGGAATACACGGCATGGACCAAGGAAGCGCGCCGCTTCGGCAAGGCGATCTGGGACATCACCGGCAAACGCGACGTCGATATCGTGTTCGAGCATCCGGGCGAGGCGACCTTCCCGGTGTCCTGCCTGGTGGTGAAGCGCGGCGGCATGGTCGTGTTCTGCGCCGGCACCACCGGCTACAACATCACCTTCGATGCGCGCTACGTCTGGATGCGGCAGAAGCGCATCCAGGGTTCGCATTTCGCGCACTTGAAACAGGCCTCGCAGGCCAACCGCTTCGTGCTCGAGCAGCGCATCGACCCGTGCATGAGCGAAGTGTTCACCTGGGACAAGATCCCGCTCGCGCACATGAAGATGTGGAAGAACCAGCATCCGCCCGGCAACATGGCGGTGCTGGTCAACGTGCCACGGCCGGGGCTGAAAAGCTTCGAGGACGTGCAGGAAGCCGCGGGCGCCTAACGGTTTCGCGCGGTCGCCTCGCCAGGCCCGGTCTCGGGCCGGGCCTTGGTGTGATTAGAGTGTCGTATCTGCCTGATCACCGAGTTCAACTCGCCGCCGTAGACGAAGATCGACGCGCAGACGTAGAGAAACACCAGCGCGATCATCGCCGAGGCGAGGCCCGCGTACATCGATACATAGGCGAAGGCATAGTTCGCGAGGTAGCGGCCGAAGGCGGCGCCGCTGATCAGCCATAACAATATCGTCGTGAATATACCAGGCGCGATCTCGGCGGCCGAGCGCCGGCCCGCCGGCAGCCATGCGTGCACGATCATCAACGCAATCACGAGCACCAGCGCGGCAACGGCGTAGCGCGCGAAGGTAATGGTGCCGCTGAACGGCTCCAGCCTCGGCACATAGAGCAGCAGCTCGCTCCAGATCAGCGGCGCCAGCACGACCAGGAATGAGAAGGCGAGGATCGCGACCGCGCCCACCAGCACATAGCCGATCGACTCTAGCCGCAGCAGCCACCATGGCCGCGGCTCGACCATGTCGTAGGCGCGGTTCAAGCCCACGCGCAGGCTTTCCACGCCGCTCGACGCGAAATAAAGCGCGGCCACGATGCCGAAGGTGAGCACGTCGCCGCGCGTATTGGTGAGCACGCCGGTGATGTCCCCGGCGATCGGCCCTGCGACCTGTTTGGGCCAGGCTTCCAGCAGGATGCGCGCGGCCTCGTCGGCGAGCTCCTTCGAACCGAAGAAGAGGGCGGCAAGCGCGGTGACCACGATCAAAAACGGGAACAGCGCCATCAGCGTGGACAGCGCGATATGGCTGGCGATCGCCCAGCCGTCGTCGGCGAGAAAATGCCGGAACGCATCGAGCGCGATCCGCAGCGACAGTTTGAGAATGCGCAAGACGCCTCGCCCCGCACGATATCGGTCTCTTTGAGATCGGCTATCGCTGCGCGCTTTGCAAGGGGTGGGCGAACGGCCTCAGGCCGCCTGCACGTTGGCGAGGAACTGCCGCACTTCCGCTTCCAGGTTTTCCGCTTCGACCGCGACCGCATCGGCGAGGTCCTTGACGTCGGAGGCGGTCGAGCGGGCGTCGGTGGTGACGCCGGCGATCTTGCTCATCGCCTCGGCGCCACTGCGCGCCTCGCCGGAGGCGCGGCTGACGCCCTCCGCGATCGAGGCGACCGCGGAGTTCTGCTGGTCGACGGTCGCCGCCACCATGGTGGCGATCGACGACATTTCCTGGATGATAGTGTGGACCTGCTCGATCGCGCGCGCCGCGTCGGCGGCCGCCGACTG
>DATJVE010000145.1:0-19905 GCA_035501975.1 Pseudolabrys sp. | reverse complement strand
CCGTCGTAAGCCGGCTCGACATTCGGCGGCAGCGTCGCGCGCAGACCGGCGTAGTCCATATCGCTGTGCAGGTTGGTCAGGATCGCCCGCTTCGGCTTCAGCCGTGCGACCCAGGCCAGGGCCTCGTCGAGATTGAAATGGCTCGGGTGCGGCGCCTTGCGCAGCGCGTCGACGATCCAGACATCGAGCCCGGCCATGGCTGTCACGCTGTCCGCGGGCAGGCTCTTGATATCGGCGGAATAGGCGACGTTGCCGAACCGGAAGCCGAGGGACGGGATGTCGCCATGCTCCTGCAGGACCGGCAGCGCCTCGATTGGCCCGCCCTGCCCGTCGATCGCGATCCGGTGGCCGGGCACCAGGCGGCGCTCCGTCGCGATCGGCGGATATTCGCTGCCCGGCGGCGTCATAAAGCAATAGCCGAAGCGGGCGTGCATGGCGCGCGACGTGGCTTCGTCGAGGTAGACGTCGACGCGGCGGCGCTTATGCACGAACAAAGGACGCAGGTCGTCGATCCCATGGGTGTGGTCGGCGTGCTCGTGGGTGATCAGCACGCCGTCCAGCCAGTCGACCTCGGCCTCGAGCAGTTGCGTGCGCAGATCCGGCGAGCAGTCGACCAGGGCGCGTGTACGGTGGCCATGCGCGTCGCGGCGCTCGACCAGCAGGCTGCAACGCCGCCTGCGGTTTTTCGGATTATTCGGATCGCAGTCGCCCCAACCCAGGGCGACGCGCGGCACGCCCATGGACGAGCCGCAGCCGAGAATGGTGAAGGTCAGACTCATGCGGCGTTTGCCAGGCTACGCGGCACTTTATTGAACAGGCGGAAGAAATTATCCGTGGTCTGGTGTGCGATCTCGTCGGCAGAAACGCCGCGCGTATTCGCTAAAACTTTAGCGGTTTCTACCACATAAGCCGGCTCATTGCGTTTGCCGCGGAACGGCAGCGGCGCGAGATAAGGCGCATCGGTTTCGACCAGAATACGGTCGGCCGGCAGCGCCGCGGCAATGTCGCGCAAGGCCACGGAATTCTTGAAGGTGAGAATGCCGGTGAACGAGATGTAGAGCCCTAAGTCTATGGCACGCATGGCCAGATCGCGGCCGCCGGTAAAGCAATGCAGCACGGCCGGGAAGGCGCCCTGCCCGGTTTCTTCCATCAAGATCGCGGCCATGTCGGCGTCGCAGTCGCGCGCATGGATGACCAGCGGCAGACCGGTTTCGCGCGCCGCGGCAATGTGTTGGCGGAAGCTCGTAGCCTGCGCCGCGCGCGGCGAGTTGTCATAGTGATAGTCGAGGCCGGCCTCGCCGATGGCGACGATTTTCGGGTGCTGCGCCAGGGCGACCAGCATCTTGGCATCGACGTCGGGCTCCTCTGCCGAATTGTGCGGATGGGTGCCGACCGAACAGAAAACATCCGGATACTTCTCGGCGATCGCCAGCACTTGCGAATGCTTGCGCACGCGGGTCGAGATGGTGACCATGCGCCCGATCCCGGCCGCCCGCGCGCGCGCAACGACAGCGTCGAGCTCGCTCGCGAAATCGGGGAAATCCAGGTGGCAGTGGCTGTCCACCAACATGGTCAGGCCTTTGCCTCCGGCTCGACGTAGCGCGGAAATACCGGCGCCGGCGGCGGTAGTTTTGTGCCGGGCTTTATTCTGTGCTTGCCATCCAACATCGCAAAATGGCGTTCGTTTTCCGGAATGCCAAGCTGATCGAGGAGCTTAGCCGCCGACGACGGCATAAATGGCTGGGATAAAATTGCCGCTTGTCGAAGCACCTCTGGAGTCACGTAAAGCGCATTGCCTTGCCGTGCTGGATGGTTCAATCGTGTCCACGGTGCTTCGGCAGTGAAATAGCGATTGGCCTCGGCCACTACGGCCCAGACTGTATTAAGTACCTGATGCAGTTGTTGCGTTTTCATATGTTCGCGGGCCGCCCCGATCATGGCGTCCGCTGACGCCAGCATTGCGCGGTCCTCCTGTGAATACATTTCTGGTGCCGGAAGTACGCCGTTGAGGCGTTTCGCGATTATCGAAAGCGAACGCTGCGCCAGATTGCCGAGGTCGTTGGCGAGATCGGCATTGATGCGGTTGACGATCGCCTCATGGCTGTAATTGCCGTCCTGCCCGAACGGGATCTCGCGCAGGAAAAAGAAGCGCAGCGGATCGACGCCGTAAGCGTCGGCCATGGTGAACGGATCGACCACGTTGCCAACCGACTTCGACATTTTCTCCCCGCGATTGAACAAGAAGCCGTGCGAGAAGATGTGCTGCGGCACCTCGATGCCGGCCGACATCAGGAAGGCCGGCCAATAGACGGCATGGAAGCGCACGATGTCCTTGCCGATGACGTGCAGCGCCGCCGGCCAGTAACGTTTGAATTTCGCGCTCTGGTCGTCGGGGAAGCCGACGCCGGTGATGTAGTTGGTCAGCGCGTCGACCCATACATACATGATGTGCTTGTCGTCGCCGGGCACGCGGATGCCCCAGTCGAACGTGGTACGCGAAATCGACAGGTCCTGCAGACCGCCGCGCACGAAGCTCGCGACTTCGTTCAGCCGTTCCTTCGGCAGCACGTAGTTCGGCCGCTCGTAGAGCTTGAGCAGCTTCTCCTGATAGGCCGACAGGCGGAAGAAATAGCTCTCCTCCTCCACCCATTCGACCGGCGTGCCGGTTTTGGACGCCACGCGCACCTTCTGCTCGTTCAGCTGCGTCTCGCTCTCGGCGTAATAGGCCTCGTCGCGCACCGAATACCAGCCGGCATATTTGTCGAGATAGATGTCGCCGTTCTTCTCCATGCGGCGCCAGATTTCCTCCGACGAGCGGTGGTGGCGCTCCTCGGTGGTATGGATGAAGTCGTCGCTCGAGCACTCGAGCCGCTCGACCATCTTCTCGAACAGCGGCACGTTGCGGTCGCGCAGTTCGCGCGCGGTCAAGCCGAGCTTGGCCGCGGTCTGTTGCATCTTCTGGCCGTGTTCGTCGGTGCCGGTGAGGAAATAGACGTCGTAGCCGTCGAGCCGCATGAAGCGGGCGATGGCGTCGGTGGCGATCGCCTCATAGGCGTGGCCGATATGCGGCGCGCCGTTCGGGTAGGAGATCGCGGTGGTGATGTAGAAAGGCTGTTTATCGGGCATTTCTAAGTCGATTCATGGCGTCTGGCCCGGCCTTGTGCCGGGCAATGGCGACTTAATCAAGGGTGATTTCCTTTACCGCCAGGCCGGCAGCAGGCGGTCGAGTACGGCGGCAATCTCGGCGACGACGGCCGCCGCATCGCCGCGCACCGGGTCGAAGACAACCAGCGGATTGAGTCCGTAAGGCGACAGAACGGCGATGTGGTACTGCCGGCCGGCGCCATACGCGCCAATCGCTTCGGGGATCGCGCCCGCCTCGACGTAGAGCGCCGGAAACTCGCCGTGCAAAAGCTCGCGCAGGCGCCCATTCACCGGCATCGCCTGGAAGATCGCGCGCAGGAACGGAAACACCATCGGATCGGGATCGGCGACGAACAAGAGGATCGGCCGCTCGCGCTCTGCGAGCTCGGTTTCGGTCTCCGCGTTCCACTTCTTCCAGACGATGCCGGCGTCGGGAAAATCGGCGAGATCGGGCGGTGTGGCCATGGCCATAATAATAGCGCAATAGCGGCGCGCTTGACATCACACGCCCTGCCCCGCCGGCGCGGGGTGCCGCCGCTCAATAATTGGCCGCGAAACGATCGACTTTTTCGGGCGGCGCGCTGGCAGCGATGCTCGGCGGCCGCGGGCCGAGCGAGGCGACGACCACCATGCGGTCGACTTGGCCGCGCAAGAAGGCTTGCAGGAACTTGTCGTAGTTGCGGAAAGACACGCAGCCGTTCGACTGCCCGTTGGGGCCGAGCATATAAGTGTGCGCCAACATGCCGGCGCGGCCGTACATCTTGTCGTCGTCCACCGGATTGAGGCGAATGGCGCGCACGCCGTGGAATATCTCCTCGCGCAGCGTGAGATTGTAGACGTTGGGCGGCGTCGGACCGCGCATCCGCACTTTGACGAATTGCGGGTCGTCCATCTTGTCGCCAAGACCGGAATGCGCCTCGAGGCGCTCGCCGTTCGGCAGATAGACGGTGTGCGCGGAAATGTCATAGATCGCGGTGCGGCTGTCGGAGCCGGGGAGCGCCGGCGCCTTGTTGTGCGCGAGTTGCAGCGGCTTTTCGGCGGTGGCCGCGGCCGGCGGCAAGGCCATGGCGACTTGCGGCGCGGCCTGCCCGACCGGCGGCACGATATGCGGACGCGGCAGCGGCAGCGCGATCCTGGGCGGGGCCGCGGTCAAAGAGGCGACCAGCGTCAAACCCCGCGCGTTGTCGCGGGCCGGCTCGCTCTGCGTCAGGAGCGGCCGCGGCCGTGGCGTCGGCACCGGGTCGAGGCGCGCCACCGCCTGCGGCGAAACCGGCGCGAAGCGCATGGCCGCCACGGCATGCGCCCATTTGCCGTCGAAGGTCGCCGACTCGATGCGGTCGCGGCTTTGTTCGACCAGCGCCAGCGCCGCCGGCCCGCTGAGCGCCGGCGCGCGCAGATGCGGATTGGAGGCGACCGTCGTATTGAGCATCCAGGCGGCGGTGAACGTCGCGGCCGTGCCGAATACGGCAACCGCCGCGAAGGCGGCGATGCCGGTGACGCCGAGGCTGACGGCGACACGGGCCGCCTTGGCGATGCGGCGCGTATCGGCCTGAAAGAAGACACGACGGTCGAAACCGGGGACCTCGTAGAATGCCGCCGCCGCATCCGTCATGAACGCTACTCGAACCGATTGACGCCACGGCCGCCGCGCCGCTTGCGCGTCAGCCTGTTGTTGCTCGCGTGAGAAAGTTGGACCTTGACCCCAGCGTCCCCATGCACCGCCTCACCCCAAGTCAGGCGGCGAAAAATTATGCAGGGAGCAAGGTTAAGCGGCTGTAAACGCCGCCGGCGCCGGCGGTAGCGCGCTGCGATTTCACGTCATTTAGGGCTGCGTTTGAGCTTCGCACCTGCTTCTGGCACAACAGGCGGCCCGAGAGACCGATCCGCCACAATGACATCCCCGACCGTACCGCCCGCCGCCATGTCGGCGCTGAACCGCTGGCTGATCGCGTTTGCCGCCACGACCGTGGCGGTCGTTGTCTGCTACCTCTGGATCGACCGGCCGCTGGCTTTGCTTGCGCATGCGCACAGCGGCGAGCGCGAGACCTTCGCGCGTTTCACCCATATCCCCGACCCGCTCATCCCGCTTGCCAGCGCCGTATTCGTCTTGTGCGGGCTTTGGGCCTTTGCTGGCCGCGCGATGACGCGCGCGGTGACGGTGGGCGCGCTGGCGAGCATCAGCCTGATCGTGGCGGAGACGATTAAAAGCGGGCTCAAATTCGTGTTCGGACGGCTGTGGCCGGACACCTGGGTGCAGAACAATCCGTCGTTCATTCATGACGGCGCCTACGGCTTCTATTTCTTCCACGGCGGCCAGGGCTATGCCTCGTTTCCTTCAGGCCATACGACGGTGACCTGCGCGCTGATCTCGGTTTTGTGGATCCTTTATCCGTACTGGCGTCCGATCTATGCCGCGATCGTGCTGGCGGTCGCGGTTGGGCTGATCGGCGCCAACTATCACTACCTCAGCGACGTGATCGCCGGCGGCTTCCTCGGCACCTCAACCGGCTGGATGACGGTCGCGATGTGGCGGGCGCGGCAGGGCGGGTAACGCACAACACCCGGCTGCCCGTGCTGGTCGGCGCAATTCTTTTTAAGAATCCGTCATCCGAATCATCTAACTTCGCGACTCATGGCGGTTCGTCAGTTACGGATCGATCGGCAATTCGGATTTTCGGGGTCTCAAGGTTCCCGGACGCCGGTTGCGCCGCCGCCTCGCGCACACCCCCGCTCTTACGCCACCGACGGCTCCGCGCCTGCGCGCGGACCGCGGCGTTGCGCGTTCATCCTCCAGTCCACCAGAAGGAGTCGGCCCTTGGGTAAGAATCTCAAAAGGAAAAGACGCCGTCATGAGCGCCAGTTCGAATCCGCCGAGATCATAAACTTCCTGGATCCCAAATTCGAATTCGAACGCGCGCTGCCCCCGATCGAGGCACTCAACCCCACCCAAGCCGACTATCTCGATGCTCTTTGCAAGTTTCCGCAAGTGATCGTTCTCGGGCCCGCGGGCACCGGCAAAACCTGGATCGCGGCCACCCACGCCGCCGACCTCTACCGCAACCGACGCATCGACAAGATCATCCTTACTCGGCCGAACGTGCCGTGCGGGCGTTCGCTCGGCTTTTTCCCCGGCAGCCTGGAGGACAAGTTCGCGCCTTGGGCGGCGCCGGTCACGGAAGCGATCAAGGATCGCATCGGCAAGGCGGCCTATGACATCGCGCTGAAGCACGGCGGCATTGAGCTGGTGCCGTTCGAGGTCATGCGCGGGCGCTCGTGGAAGAACGCCTTCGTGCTGCTCGACGAGGCGCAGAACGCGACGCCGGCCGAGATCAAGACGTTTTTGACGCGCATCGGCGAAGATTGCACCGTGGTCATCAACGGCGACGTCAGCCAATGCGATCTCGAAAAGCAGAGCGGGCTGCGCACGATTATCGACATGATCGACGTGCAAAATCTGCCGGTGCCGGTGATCGAGTTCACCCGCGCGGACATCGTGCGCTCGGGGATTTGCGCCATGTGGGTGACCGCGTTCGCGCAGGCGCGGATTTAACGTCCCCGGCGCGTACCCTAACACCGCCCATCCGCGCCGCGCGCGTGGGCAATTGAGGTGCGTCAAAGGCGGTCGAACGGAACTGTGGCCTGTAAGACCGCATGTCCAACGACGACCATGAACACGGCATCGATGCGCTGCTGCCGGCGGAGATCGCCGAGAAGGCGGAAGGCGTCGGCGTCAAGAAGGCGCAATTGGACGTGGTCAGCCTGGTGGCGCTCGCCGTGCTTGCCGGCGCTTTCATCGCGCTCGGCGCCATGTTCGCCACCACAGTGCTCGCGGGCAGCGAGACCATGCCGTTCGGCGTGGGCCGGCTGCTGGCCGGCATCGTGTTCGGCCTCGGCCTGATCCTGTGCGTGCTCGGCGGCGCCGAATTGTTCACCGGCAACACGCTGATGGTCATGGCCTGGGCGGCCGGCAAATTGCCGCTGCGCACGATGTTGCGCGCCTGGGCGATTGTCTATGCCGGCAATTTCATCGGCGCCTTCGGCACTGCGTTGCTGGTGTTCCTGTCCGGGCAATATCTCGCCGGGCACGGCGCGGTGGCGACCGTGGCGCTCAGTATCGCCGCCGCCAAGACCGCGCTGCCGTTTGGCCAGGCGCTGTTCCTCGGCATACTCTGCAATGTGCTGGTGTGTCTCGCCGTTTGGCTGGCGCTCGGCGCGCGCACCACCAGCGACAAGGTGCTGGCGGTGCTGTTTCCGGTCTCCGCCTTCGTCGCCGCCGGCTTCGAGCACTCGGTCGCCAATATGTATTTCGTCCCGCTCGGCCTGATGGTGAAGGACTGGGGGCCGAGCGAGATGGCGGCGCAGCTCGCGAACAATGCCTATGCCCACCTGACCTGGCTCGCCTTTGCGCGTAGCCTGATCCCGGTGACCATCGGCAACATCATCGGCGGCGGCGCGCTGGTCGGCGGCGTGTATTGGTTCATCTACCTGCGCCGGCGCTGACGGCTATTTCCCGCACATCTTGTCGAGCGGCTCGAGCGCCGCGGCGAGGTCCTGGCCCGCCTTGGAATTGGGGTCCATGTCCTGCATGCCGCTGACCAGCGCGACGTAGTCAGGTCCGAGCTTTTGGCTCATATCGTCGAGTTGCTTGTTCAACTCCTCGACCTTCTTGTTGTCCTTCTTCTGGTCGGCCTGATCGAGCTGCTCGCCGATTTTGTTCATGTCGCAGTAGATCTTCACCTTCGCCTTATCGGCCTTGATCGCGGCAACGACTTTTTCGGCTTGCGCCTTGGTCGGCGCGGCGGGCTTTTGCGCCTGCGCGGCGAACGGCATGGCGACGATGACGGCTACGGCAGCGATGAGTTTGAGTTGCATGGGACGCCCCCTTGTGAACAAGCGGGCGGCGAATGCCGCCGCCCGGTTTGTGCATGATAGGACGTCACACCCCGCCATGACAGAGGCTGTTATCCGACCCTGGGGGACGTCTAACGCAACGGCTTGCGCGAGATGTGGTAGGACATCACGCCGGTCAAGAAGCTGCGGCTTTCGATGTTGGTGAAGCCGACGCCGCTGAGCAGATCGGCCAACTCGCGCGGCTTGTAGAAGTGGTGGATGGCGTCGGCGAAATAGCGCACGCACTTCATGCTCTCGGCCGAGCTGCCGAACAGCTTGGCGGTGAACCAGACCGAGAAACGCAGGTAGGCAAGGTACGGCACCTCGACCAGGCGCGAGGCCGGGCGCAGCATGTCGTCGTGGCAGAAGATGCCGCCCGGCTTGAGCACGCGGTGGATTTCCTTGAAGGCGCGGATGATCTCGAGATGGCGCGAGGCGAATTGCAGCGTCACCGCGTCGAACGAATTGTCCGGGAACGGCAGCACATGCGCATCGCAGACGCGCGCGTGGATGGTGAGATTGCGCTCGCTGGCGCGGCGCTGGCCTTCGGCCGTCATGTGCGGGCTGCCGTCCACGCTGTGGATCTCCAGCGTCGGATCGAGCGCCAGCAGCTTGAGCGGAACTTCATGGATGCCCGAGCAAACATCGAGCACTTTCGCACCCGGCGGCAGATGGTTGTAGATGGCGCGGGCAAAGCCGGTGCTCCACCATGCGCAGCTGCCAAGCGAAGCGACGGCATTGCCCTTGTCGTAGTAGGTCGGCACGTCGCGGAACACTTCCGGAATCAAAGTGCGCCATACGTCGCCAAATAATTGCGAACGTAGATCTTCTCTTTTCAGGAAATCTTCTGAGATGCTCATCCGGCAGCCCCCGCACTGTCGTCGTTGATGGAAATCATACACCAAGCACTTGGCCGACCAAAGCAAGCTTGCGCTCTTTCGCCGCCCGACACCCTCACGGAACTTCGAGGGATATCGAACTAGTTGTTTTCATAGATCGAATTCAGAGGGGCAAAACTGATCTTGATCAAAATTGACGGGCTCGCAAAACTACGTAGGCGGTCCGGCCGGTAATTTGATACAGCGCAAAGACGCGCGATCGGTTTGCTGGCAAGCGGCGCGCGCCAGAGTCCCGCCGAAAAGACCAGCACGGTCGCGGTCCAATTTTTTGTGGGCTCGCCTCCGGCGAACCGGGCATGTTTATCAATCGGCGTTAACGCGTGGATTACGATAGCCGACGAGTTTTCGAAAACAGTTGTCGGCAGGCCGATTATTAGCCTTAACGAGCGAGGGTTTATTTGTCGCGATTCTTAAACTGCTAAGAATAGCGGGCTACTTCGCGGGCATCCGTCCAAAAGATGCCAGACGCAGAAAAGAAAAGCCCATGAATATCGCGGTCAACCCGGTCGAGACCAAGCATCGGTTGAGCGTGGCGATCGTCGGCGCCGGCCCCTACGGGCTCGCAGCCGCCGCGCATTTGCGAGCCGCCGACGTGCCGCTGCGCATCTTCGGCGACGCGGTGTCGTTCTGGCGGCAGAACATGCCGGTCGGCATGAAACTGCGCTCGCCCTGGGCTGCCACGCACATCGCCGACCCGTTCGCCCGCTTCACGCTCGACGACTATTATCGCGAATCCGGGGCCCTGGTGCCGAAGCTGTTGCCTGTGGAGAATTTCGTCGATTACGGCTTTTGGTTCCAGCAGCAGATTGCGCCCGATCTCGACACGCGCGCGGTTCGCCGCGTGGAAGCGCGCGGCGACGGCTTTCGCCTGGTATTGGAAGACGGCGACATGTTCTTCGCCCGGCGCGTGGTGATGGCGACCGGCCTGCTCGGGCATGAAGTCCGCCCTGCGCAATTCGACGGGCTGCCACGCGCGTTGGTCAGTCATTCCTGCGAGCACACCGATTCCGACCGCTATCGCGGCAAGCGCGTGGCGGTGATCGGCCGCGGCCAGAGCGCCTGTGAGTCGGCCGCGCTGCTGCACGAGGCCGGCGCCGAGGTCGAGCTAATCTGCCGCGGCGATCTCGTCTGGAACGCCGATCCGGGCGAACGCAGCGCGCTGCGCAAGGCAGTGCGCCGGATGCTGGGCAATATGTTGATCCCACCGTCGCAGGTCGGACCGTTTCCCTACAGTTGGTTCAACGAAGTGCCGGGGGTCCTTCGGTATCTTCCGCAGGCGCGGCGCGACCAATGGAATGAAGTCAACCTGCGCGCCACCGCGATCCTGTGGCTGCGCCCGCGCCTGCAAGACGTTCCGGTCGACCACGGCCGCACGATCCTGGCGGCGCGCCGGGTCGGCGACGGCATCGAGCTCACGCTCGATAACGGCACGAAAAACTTCGATCACGTGATGCTGGCGACCGGGTACCGCATCGACGTCGCCAAGATGACGATCCTGGAGCCGGCGCTGCGCGCTCGCATCGCGCGCCGCGACGGCTTGCCGGTGCTCAATGGCGCTTTGGAGTCGAACGTGCCGGGTCTGCATTTCGTTGGCGCTTCCGCCGTCGGCAGCTTCGGGCCGCTGCTGCGCTTCATCGCCGGCGCCGGATTTGCCGCGCGTCGCGTGACCCGCACGGCGGCGAAGGATCTGCGCCGTGGCGGCCAACTTGCGGAGCCGGCGCTGATCGCGGAGCGTGAACGTCAATGAGCGAGTCCGTGCCGGGCGCGCTGGTCGTCGGCGGCGCCCATGTCAGTATCGCGGTTGCGCGCAGCCTCGGCCGGCGCGGAATTCCGGTATGGCTGTTGGCCAACCACCCGCTTCCGACTTATTCGCGTTACGTCAAGCGCAGCATTTTCTGGCCGGACGCCGGGCAACCCGGCGATCTATCGCCGATCATCAACGTGGCGCGCCAACACAACCTGCAAGGTTGGGTGCTGATGGCGACCGGCGATCAGGAGATGGAATTGATCGCGCGCAACCGCGATGTGCTTTCGCAATATTTTCGGATCGTGACCGCCGACTGGAGCACCGTCCAGTGGGTCTATGACAAGCGCCTCACCTACAGCCGCGCGGCGCGCGTCGGCATCGATTATCCCGAAAGTTTCGAGCCGCGCAGCATGCGTGAGATCGAGGCGCTCGCCTGCCGGTTTCCCGTGATCCTCAAACCCGCCACACGCGGCGGCGAAGACGCTTTCACGCGAGCCAAAGCGTGGAAGGCGGAAACACGCGAACAACTGGCGACGCTATACCGGCGCGCGGCGGCGCTGGTCGGCGGCGACGCGATCATCGTGCAGGAATGGATCCCGGGCGCCGGCGAAGCACAATTCTCCTATGCCGCGCTCTGCGAACGCGGCGAGCCGCTCGCCTCGCTCACCGCGCGGCGCACGCGCCAGCACCCGATCGATTTCGGCCGCTCCAGCACGTTTGTCGAGACAATCGAGATGGACGAAGTCGAAGCGCTCGCCCGCCGCTTCCTGAAGTCGATTGCCTATACCGGCGTCGCCGAGGTTGAATTCAAGCGCGACCGGCGCGACGGCCGTTTCAAGCTGCTCGACGTCAACGGACGGTTCTGGACCTGGTGCGGCCTGGGTGATCTCGCCGGCGTCGATTTTCCTTACCTCGCCTACCGCCAGTCGCTCAGACAGAACGTCGCGCCAGTGCGCGCCAAGGCCGGCCTCGCCTGGGTGCACGGCAGCCGCGATATCGTCGCCGCTGCCGAGGAGTTCATGCGCGGCACGCTGACCGTCGGCGGCTACCTCAGGGCATTTCGGCAGCCTTTGACCTTTGCGACCTTTGCTTGGGACGATCCGCTGCCGGCGCTCGTCGAATTGCCGGTTGCCGCCTGGAACCGGGTGGCGCTCAAGCTCGGCGGCTCCACGCGCGCCTCCGCCGCGCGCAAGATCGCACGCCGGCGCCTCGCCGAGTAGCGGCTAGGCGCGCGCCGCCTCCGCCAAAAGGCCGAAGACCGCAAACACCAGCGGCTTGCGCTCGAGATTATAGGTCTCGACGTCGCGCGCGGCGCGGTTGACCTTGTCCCAGACTTCGGCGGTGCGCGCCATTTGCGGCGTCGGGCGCGTGGGCGAAAGCCGCGCCGACAGCCAGCCGTTGACCAGATCCATGAATGCGGCGAGCGTCTTCGGCTCGCTGCCGCCGAGCGCGTCGCCGAGCGCATGCAGCGCGCGCGGATCGGGATCGGGCAATTGCGCGAACAATTCGAGCACGCGCTGGCGCAGCGCCAGCGCCGAACCGTCGAGCAGGCCGATGGCGCGGGCGACGCTGCCCTCGGCGGCGGCCGCGGCTTCTGTCACTTCCGGCTCGTCAGGGGCGCGGCCGGTGGCGCCGGCGGTCGAGCGGACGACGTCGGCCTGCTCGAGCGGACGCAGCAGCAGGCGCCGGCAGCGCGAGCGGATGGTCAGCAATTCCCGCCCCGGCGCATTGCTGATCAGCAAGAGCAGCGCGCGCTCCGGCGGCTCCTCCAGCACTTTGAGCAGCGCATTGGCACTCGATGCATTGAGATCATCGACGGTATCGACGATGGCGATGCGCCAAGTGTCCGGCTCGCCTGTCATACTAAAATACCCAAGCATCTCGCGGAGCTCATCCACACGGATGACGGTAAAGAGCTTGTTCGTGTCGGGATTTACGGCCCGCTCAAGCGTCCGTAGCCCAGGCTCGGCCTGCGCGGCGACGCGGCGGGCGACCGGATGCTCGGGATCGACGGCGAGCAATGTCGCCTTCTGCACCGCGGGCAGCCGCGGGTCGGGATGCGCCAGCACGAAACGCGCGAACCGGTAGGCGAGCGTCGCCTTGCCGATGCCGGGCGGACCGCCGATCAGCCAGGCGTGCGGCGTGCGGCCGCCTTTGTAGGCATCGAGCAGCGCACGTTCGGCGTCGGCGTGGCCGAACAGCGCGCTGGTTTCGCGCGGCAGGCGGACGTCGATGTCGCGGTCATCGTCGCTCACGGCGCGGCGGTCTCTGCCGCGAGCCGCGCCAGGCCCGGATGCAGGCGTTGCTCGACCGTGGCCCAGATGCGCTCGCACACCACTTCGCGCGGCGCGCGGCCGTCGATCACGATGCAGCGTTTCGGCTCGCGCTCGGCGAGCGACAGATAGGCGCGGCGCAGTTCTTCATGAAACTCGACCGATTCCGACTCGAAGCGGTCAGTCGCGTCCTTGCCGCGCCGCCGCTTGGCACGGGCGAGGCCGACAGTCGCCGGCACGTCGAGAATGAAGGTGAGATCGGGCATGGCGCTGCCGACGGTGATGCGCTCAAGGCTGCGGATCAGCTTGGCGTCCACCTTGCCGAGTGCGCCCTGATAGACGCGCGTGGAGTCGATGAAGCGGTCGCTGATCACCCATTTGCCCGCCTCGATCGCCGGGCGGATGGTGGCGCGTACATGATCGTCGCGCGCGGCGGCGAACAAAATCGCTTCGGTCTCGGCGCCGAGCGGCTTGGCGATGCCAGAGAGCAAGATATGGCGGATGATTTCGGCGCCGGCCGAGCCGCCCGGCTCGCGCGTCAGCACCACCTCGATGCCCATGGCGTTGAGGCGGTCGGCCAACAGGCGCGCGTGCGTAGACTTGCCGCTGCCCTCACCGCCTTCGAAGGTAATGAAGCGTCCGCGCATCAATTCGCCGGTCATAGCCGCTCGGCCCCGGCGCGGAACAGCGCGATCACCATTTCCGTCACCGCATCGAGCGCGCGGCCCGGCATGTTGCCGCGTTCGACGCCGCCGGCGGCCTTCAACGGCGTTTGCAGCACCAGCTTGTCGTCGCGCCAGACCCGCAGTTCGCCGATCGGCTGGCCTTGCACGATCGGCGCCGGCACCGGGCCCTGATAGGCGATGCGCGCGATCAGCCTTTCGCCGCCGCTCTTCGGCACCATGATCTTGACCGGTCCGGACGCCTGCAGCGGCACCGATCCGCTCGCTCCCCCAAAGACCCGCGCGGAGCCGATGATCTGGCCTTCGGCGAACAAATTGCGCGTCTCGAAACTGCGGAAGCCCCATTCGAGCAATTTCTTGGCTTCGTCGGCGCGCTCCTTGGCGCTTTTCTCGCCGTTGACCACCACAATCAGCCGCACTCCATCCTGCACCGCCGAGCCGACCAGGCCATAGCCGGCTTCTTTGGTGAAGCCGGTCTTCAGCCCGTCGGCGCCGGTAACCGTGCCGAGCAGCGGATTGCGGTTGGGCTGGTGGATCTTATTCCAGGTGAAATCGGCCTGGCCGAAGATCGGATAGAACTCGGGATAATCGAGGATGATGTGGCGCGCGAGAAAGGCGAGTTCGCGGGTGGTGACGTGCTCGTTGGGATCGGGCAGCCCGTTGGAGTTGGTGAATACCGATTTGGGAAGACCGATCTCACGCGCGCGCTGCGTGAGTTTTTCGCCGAAGGTGGCTTCGTCGCCGGCGAGCGCCTCGGCCAGCACGATGCAGGCGTCGTTCGCCGACTGGATGATCATGCCATGCAGCAGGTCGTCGACCGGGACCTTGCTGTGGATCGCGGCGAACATGGTGGATCCGTGCGAGGGCGCGCCGCCCTTGCGCCAGGCGTTCTCGCTCACCGGATATTCGTCGGTGAGCTTGATGTGGCCTTCCTTCAGCTCGTGGAAGACGTATTCCGCAGTCATCAGCTTGGCGAGACTCGCCGGGAAGATGAGCTTGTCGGCGTCGCGCTCGTACAAAACGCTGCCGTTCTCGCCGTCGATCAGGATGGCGTGCGGCGCATTGATCAGCGGCTCGTCCTTGTTGCGCGGCGGCTCCTTCTTTTGCGCCACCGGCGCGGCCGGCTTCTGCGGCTTGACGTCGTGCTTGGGCGCGGCAATCGCGCTCACGGCGACGAGCAGAACCGCCGCAGCCAGAAGCCGTCCAATGAGCTGATGCCGAGGGGTCATCGTTACAAATCGCCGCCGCCACGCGGGGCGTCCGCGCGGGCCCAGATAGCCGGATTAGACGGAAATTTGTGGCTCAGTAAAGGCCGCGGCCGCTGAGAAATCCCGCGCCGTTAGCATAGCCCACAGGCAGATAGGCCGAAACCGGCGAGACCAGGGGTTCGGCGGGGGGCGCTTCGTCCTGCTCGACGGCGGCAGCGGGCTGCGGAGCGGCGGCTGCAAGCTCGACGCTGCGGACGGCCGGGACGCTGCGGGCGCCCTCGCCCAGCCGGTACGGCCGTTCGGGCGGCGCCGGCACGTCGGCCGAGAGCTGGGTCAGCGGGCGGTTATCGAAATAGGTCGGCGCAAAGCCTTTTGCCGAGGCGACCTGCACCGGCGCCATGCCCGGTTCGCGCAAGGTGGCCTCGAGCTTGCGGTCGTCGGAGCCGGCGAGCGGCGCGCGCCCGACATAGTCGACCTTCACCCGGGTGACGCCGTTGCCGTAGAAGCCGAGCAACTTGGCGGTGCGTACCGAAACGTCGATCAGGCGGTTGCCGACATAGGGGCCGCGGTCGTTGACGCGGACGATGATCGAGCGGTGGTTGGCGAGATTGGTGACGCGGGCATAGGACGGCAGCGGCATGGTCGGATGCGCCGCCGAAATCGAATTCATGTCGAAGACTTCGCCGTTGGCCGTATAGCGGCCGTGGAAATCGTCGCCGTACCAGGAGGCCAAGCCGACGGCGGTGTAATTGGCGTCTTCCTGCGGAACGTATTCGCGGCCGGCGACGACGTAGGGCTTGCCGACGCGATAGACGCCGCCGCCTTTGGGCACCGGCTGGCCAGGCTCGATGACACGGTCGCTGGCCGCGACGCCGTAACGGGGGTCGAGCCTGCCGGACATTCCGCCCGAGCAATTGGCGAGCGCCAGAGCGCCGGCCATCACCGCGGCAAGGCGCGCGATCAGGTAAAGTGGGTGCTTCGCCCCGAATCCGCCCATGCTGCCTCAGCACCCCAATGTGAATACTGCGAGTTTACCTTGTGGCGCCCGTTTCGGGAACCACTGGCGCACGGGGTGGTAAACATTTGGTTCCGTTGCCACATTTGCCACACCACGGCCATGAACGGGATACCCAAGGAGCAGCCCGCTTGCAAGCGGGGAAAGCTTCCCCCATGGAATGCGCTACCTGGATGATGGCAATGGAAGGGTGGCCGAGTGGTTTAAGGCACCGGTCTTGAAAACCGGCGTACCCGCAAGGGTACCGTGAGTTCGAATCTCACCCCTTCCGCCAGCCCTACCCGGCCCGGCGACGGCCGGCAGCGTCAATATTCGAAGGGGAACAACGTATCGAGCGGCAGGAACGGCCCGCCGCGCGTGCGGCAGGCGCGCTGACAGGATCGGTCGCCGGCGTCGGCGTATCTCAGGCAATGTCCTTGCGCGTCGCGAGCAAGGCAAGCCACCAGATTCCAGGTCGTGGCCGAGCCGCATTCGTTCCAACACGCGGTCGAACCCCAGACCGAATCCGCGCGCCCGCTGCGGGCGAACGGTGGATCGGGGCTGTGGTTGTTGTAGCGCCAGACTTCGGGGGCGCCGGCCGTCGCGGCCGACGACAGCATAGCAAGCGCAAAGCACACAGCCGGCAGCAGGCGTTTCATGGGCGTCCTCTCGCAATAGGCAGCATAGCCGTCCGGCTCGCGTGCGCCAATCCGGGTCGGAGGATGCAGCCGGAACTTCCGTCAGCCGCGCCCGATTGCTAATCTCATCCCCGTCTCATGCCGGGGGGCGAGTCGGTGCCAGGGAGTTCTCCGTGAGCGTTGCCGAGCCGTCCGCCGCTGCCGCTCAAAAGCCAGATCCGCAACAAAATTTCGGTACCGCGGGCATCAAGCCGCTCAACCGGCCGGGGCTGGTCACGCGCGCCTTCATGGCCGTGGTCGCCTTCGTCGAGCGGCTTAATCTCAAATACAGCAAGGTCGGCAATCCGCCGATCTACGACAACGCGGTGTTCCCTTGGACCAAGGCGATCGAGCGCGACTGGCGGGCGATCCGCGCCGAGCTCGACCGCGTGCTCACGCGCAAGGACGACCTGCCCGGCTTCCATGAATTATCGACCGATGTGTCGGTGATCAGCACCGACCGCGGCTGGAAGACGTTTTTCCTCTGCGGCTACGGCTTCCGCTCCGACAACAACATCAAGCTGTGCCCGCAAACCTGGCGCGTCTGCCAGAACATCCCCGGCTTGATCACGGTGATGTTCTCGATCCTCGAGCCGGGCAAGCACCTGCCGCCGCACCGCGGGCCCTATAACGGCGTACTGCGGCTGCATCTCGGACTGCTCGTGCCGGAGCCGCGCGAGCAGCTCGGCATCCGTGTGGAAAAAGACCTTTACCGCTGGAAAGAGGGCGAAGCGGTCATCTTCGACGACGCCTATGAGCACGAGGCCTGGAACCGCACGCCGCACACGCGCGTGGTGCTGTTCGTCGATTTCCGCAAGCCGCTGCGCTTTCCCGCGAATTTCTTCAACTGGCTCTTGCTCAGCCTTGCGGTGTTCACGCCCTTTATCCGCGAAGGCATGGACAACCAGAAGGCCTGGGAAAAGAAATTCTACGAACAGGCCGAGGCCTGGCGGAATCGATAGCCAATCCGTCACCCCGAGGTGCGGGCGAAGCGAGTCTCGCAGAGCGACCGGTATATCCTTGATCTCGCCGCTAAACGCGACTAGCTCCTGCGGGCATGCGTGCCCCGAAAACCGACGCCCCGGCCCCCAAAGTAAGCTTCGTCTCGCTCGGCTGCCCGAAGGCGCTGGTCGACAGCGAGCGCATCGTCACGCGGCTGCGCGCCGAGGGTTATGAACTCTCGCGCGAGCACGCCGGCTCCGACCTCGTCATCGTCAACACCTGCGGCTTCCTCGACAGCGCCAAGGCGGAATCGCTGTCGGCCATCGCCAGCGCGCTCAAGCAAAACGGCAAGGTCATCGTCACCGGCTGCATGGGCGCCGAGCCGGAGAGCATTTCATCGGCCTACCCCGACGTGCTGGCGATCACCGGGCCGCAGCAATACGAGAGCGTGGTCGACGCCGTGCACAAGGCGCTGCCGCCGGCGCACGATCCATTCCTCGATCTGGTGCCGCCGGAAGGCATCAAGCTGACGCCGCGGCACTATGCCTATTTGAAGATATCCGAAGGCTGCAACAACCGCTGCACCTTCTGCATTATCCCGCGCCTGCGCGGCGATCTGGTGTCGCGGCCGGCCGCCGATGTGCTGCGCGAGGCGGAGAAGCTGGTTGCAGCAGGCGTGAAAGAACTGCTGGTGATCTCGCAGGACACGTCCGCCTACGGGCTCGATATCAAATATGCCGCGAGCCAGTGGCGCGATCGCGAGGTGCGCGCGAAGTTCATCGACCTCGCCGCCGCGCTGGGCGAACTCGGCGTCTGGGTGCGGCTGCATTACGTCTACCCCTACCCGCACGTCGACGACGTCATCCCGCTGATGGCCGAGCGCAAGGTGCTGCCCTATCTCGACATCCCATTCCAGCACGCGTCGCCCGAAGTCTTGAAGCGCATGCGCCGGCCGGCGGCGCAGGAGAAGACGCTGGAGCGCATCGCCAAATGGCGCGAGACCTGCCCCGATCTCACGTTGCGCTCGACTTTCATCGTCGGCTTTCCCAGCGAGACCGAGCAGGATTTCGACTATCTGCTGCAGTGGCTCGACGAAGCCGCCCTCGACCGCGTCGGCTGCTTCAAATACGAGGCGGTGCGCGGCGCCGCCGCCAATGATCTCGGCAAGGCGGTCCCCGCTGACATCAAAGAGGACCGCTGGCACCGCTTCATGCAGGCGCAGCAGAAGATTTCCACGCGCCGGCTCAAGCGCAAAGTCGGCACCCGGCAGCAGGTCATTATCGACGACGCCGGAGCGACTGTGGCCAAGGGCCGCTCCATGGCCGACGCGCCGGAGATCGACGGCGCGGTCTATGTGGCGAGTCGCCGCCCCTTGCGCGTCGGCGAGATCGCGACTGTCAAGATCGAACGCGCCGACGCATACGATCTGCACGGCTCGGTCGTCGGCTTCTAAGCGCACCGCCAATGCCGGCGATTTCGATCACCAGTGGTGCAGATAGAACCAAATGCGCCGCTGCAAGCGCCGGAGCCGGCTGCTGCGATAATGATGCCGCGGGTGCACCTCGCGGCAGCTCGACTGCCACTCGTAGCCATTCCATTCCTTGGCGCAATTCGCGCGCACGCGCTCGATCGGGGCGAAATCGCGCACGGCCGCGATTTTTGCCGGCGCGGCCAAAGTCATCGCATCGGCCGCGCGGGCTAAAGCGAGCAGCGTCACGACGACGGCGGCGACGACGATGACCTTGGAACCGCGCATCGGGCATCAACCTCCCGCACGGCAAGAATAGTCGCCCCAGATCGCGGCAACAAGGCGACCGCTAGACCCGGTAGAATCTTGCCGCGTTGTCGTGCAGCACGGCGCGCTGCTCGGTTTCGGTGTATTCCGCAAGCACTTGCCGATAGATGCCGAGGAAGTCCGCATAGCTGGCGTGCAGCTTCTCCAGCGGAAAATTACTGCCGTAAATCGTCCGCTCGATGCCGAAAATCTGAATGGCGTCGCGGATGACCTGCCGCGCCTGCGAATAGCTGATACCGTTGCAGTACATGCCGAGGCCGGACAGCTTGACGTGCACATTGGGATGCGCGGCGAGCATGGTGAGCGCGCTGCGCCATTGCTCGATCGCTCCCGGCGTGCGCTCGGTCAACATGCCGGCGTGCACCAGGACCATGCGGACGTTGGGGAACGCCTTGACCAGTTCGACGGCGTAAGGGGCCTGCCCGGCATAGACCTGCAGCTCGAAGCTCAGGTCGTATTTCTCCAGCAGTCCGAAGCCACGGCGGAAAGCGGGATCGTTGCAATAGTCCGGTCGCGCCACAGCCTGACGCACGGTCGGGCTGTCCCAATAAAGCATCTGCCGCACGCCACGCAGATTGGGGAATCGCTGCTGCGCCTTGAGCGCCGCTTCCGCGTCCGGCGCGGCAAGATCAACATTGCAGACGATGCCGTGT
>DATJVE010000144.1:0-12077 GCA_035501975.1 Pseudolabrys sp. | reverse complement strand
GTAGGACGCCTTGTTATAGAACAGCAGATAGAAGCCTTCCGCGAACATCGCCGCCGAGGCGCCCACCAGCAGATAGATCAGATAGACCGGGTCGAAGTTGAACATGGCGCGTCAGAGCGGCTGCGAGGGATCGAAGAAATTGCCGGGCAGTTTGACGCCCTGATTGATCAGATGCGTGAGGAAACGCGGACGCACGCCGGTCGCCTGGAAATGGCCCTGCACGGTGCCGTCGGGCGCGGTGCCGGTGCGCACGAATTTGAAGATCTCCTGCATCTGGATGATGTCGCCTTCGAGCCCGGTGATCTCCGCAATCGAGGTGACCTTGCGTTTGCCGTCGGATTGGCGCTGCAACTGCACGATGAGCTGGATGGCGCCGGCGATCTGGCTGCGGATCGAGGCCACCGTCATCGGCAGGCCGGCCATGCCGATCATCTGCTCGAGACGCGAGATGGCATCGCGCGGCGTGTTGGCGTGGATGGTGGCCATCGAGCCTTCATGACCGGTGTTCATGGCTTGCAACATGTCGAAGGCTTCCTCGCCGCGGCACTCGCCGAGGATGATGCGGTCGGGCCGCATGCGCAGCGCGTTCTTGACCAGTTCGCGCTGGCGAATCTCGCCCTTGCCTTCGATATTGGGCGGCCGCGTCTCCATGCGGCCGACATGCGGCTGCTGGAGCTGAAGCTCGGCGGCGTCCTCGATGGTGATCAGGCGCTCCTTCTCCGAGATGAAGGCGGAGAGCGCGTTGAGCATCGTCGTCTTGCCGGAGCCGGTACCGCCGGAAATGATGGTGGTGATGCGCGATTTCACCGCCGCCGCAAGCAAATCGGCCATCGGCGGCCGCAGCGCGCCGACGTCGACCAGCTTCGAAAGATTGAGCGGCTTCTTGGAGAATTTGCGGATGGAAACCAGCGGCCCGTCGACGCCGATGGGGCGCACCGCCACGTTGACGCGCGAGCCGTCCGGCAGGCGCGCGTCGCACAGCGGGTGCGATTCGTCGACGCGGCGGCCGACGCCGGAGACGATCTTGTTGATGATGCGCAAGAGGTGCTGCTCGTCCTTGAAGCGCACCGACAAAGGCTCGAGCACGCCGCGCCGCTCGACATAGACGCATTCATGACCGTTGATCAGGATGTCGTTGATGCTCTCGTCTTTGAGCAGCGGCTCGAGCGGTCCCAAGCCGGTCATTTCGTCGAGGATTTCCGAGACGAAATCCGAGAGTTCCTGCGTGTTGAGCGCCAGCCGCTCGGCCAGCACGTATTGCGACACCAGTTGCGTGACGTGCCGGCGCGTTTCCTCTTCCGGCAGCTTTTCCAGCGCGGAAAGATTGATCTCCTCGATCAGCCGGCGATGCAGGCGCACCTTGGCATCGAGCAGCTTGTCGCTGAGCAGCGGATTGGCCGCCTGCGGCTGCATCGGCGCCTGCTCAGGCGGCACCTCCGGCAGCGCGGCCCAGGCGGGGGCCGCCGGCTCCGGCGCCGGCGTTTCGCTGACCGGCGGCTCTGGTGCGGCGGCGCGTCGGAATGTAAAACGTCCGGCCATCGCTCGACCCCTTTTTACGCGGCGGAACGTTTGAACATCTTGGCGAGCGGCGCGGCCTTGGCTTCGCCTTGCGGCTTTTTCGCCGCGTCGTCGAGCAGCAGCTTCTTCAAGGCGGCGCTGACTTTGTTGCCGCTCTTGACCTCATCGAGCGGCACGCCGCGGTCGATCGCCTCGCGCACCAGGGCGTAGTCGTTGGGGATCGCCGCCACAAAGGCGTCGCCCAGCGTCTGCACCAGGTCGCTGCGGCGCAGACCCGAGGAGAACATGCGCTGCTCGAAGCGATTGACGATGACTTGCGGATTGGGCCCCTCGCCCAGCCGCTCTTTGATCGCCGCCACCAATTGCTTGGCGTGACGCAGGCTGGGCACGGTCGTTTCGCTGACGATGTACAACTTGTTCGAGCCGAGCAGCACGCTGTCGGTCCAGGAGAACCAGGTGCGCGGCATGTCGAACACAACGTAGTCGAAATTTGCGGACACGAGGTCGAGCAGGCGCGTCACCACGTCGGGATCGAACGAGCGCATCTCCGCCGGCCGGTTCGGCGCCGCGATCACGGCGAGGCCGGAGGCGTGATAGGACAACATCACCTCGAGCAATTGCCGGTCGAGCCGGTCCGGCCGCGGCTCGATCTCGGCCAGATTGAGGCGCGGTTCGAGATCGAGATAATCGGCCGCGGTGCCGTTCTGGAAATTCAGATCGAGCAGGCAGGTCGAGGGCTTCACGCGCGGGCCGCCGCTGTTGAGCATGATCATCGCCGTTTGCACCGCCAGCGTCGTGACCCCAGCGCCGCCGACCGCCGGCAGGAAGGTATAGATCTGCGCCTCGGTCGGCGCGGCCGCGTTGGCTTGACTTTGCGAGACGCGCGCGCAGGCGCGTACCAGATCGATGGCCGCCACCGGCTTTACCAGGAAGTCGGCGACGCGCATCTGCAACAGCGTGCGCGCGACGGTCTCGTCGAAACTTTGGGTGACGGCGACGACCGGAGGCCATGCGTGCACGCGCGCCATCAGCCGCGCCAGCGCCTGCATTTCGGCGTCGTTGTTGGCGTCGAGGTCGATCACCACCACGGTCGCGCCCCTGGCATCGAGCGTGTCGCCTTGATCGGCGACGCGGCCCGGCACGACGGTCAGCTCGATGGCGTTGCTGGCGCCGAACGTGGCGCGCGCCGAACGCTCGAACTCCGCGTCGGCGGTGAGCACCACCACGTGGGTCCGATTCGAATCGGACTTGGGAACGCGGCCGAGACGCATGGCTTCAATCGGGCCTTATTTCACCGGCGCCGCGGACTGGCTGACCGTCGGCCCGACCGGCGTCGTGTTGTTCTGGTTCGAGTTCTGCTGCTGGTAATTGTTGGACGTGCCGATGCCTTGCGGCGGGATTACGCGGCCGGTGCGATAGCGCTCGACCGCGCTTTCCATCACCGCGCCGTTGAAGGCAATGTTCTTGTCGGCGCTGGCGCGTGGCCAGGGATCGACCATCTGGCTGACTTCGTTGGTCGCGACCGAATTGCCGCCGCTCAGCGCGATGGTGTCGCGGCGATCAAGATATTCCGAACAGCCGGCGAGCGCGGCGACGAGCGTGGCGAGCGCGAGCGCGCGCAGCATATTATTGGATGGCCGCATTGGCGTTCCCCTTGGGCAGATCGAGCATGTGGCCGGTGAACGGACGGTCGCCGGCTTCAGCAATGCGGGCGGTGACGGGCGTGAACGCCATCGCCTGCTTGTGCGTGAGCTCGGTCTTGCCGAGCAGGAAATAGTCCACGTCGTTGGGCGGCACCGTGTCGTCGGCCGGCGTGCGCACGACATCGCCCGGCCGCGTCGGCCGCACGAGGTGCGGCGTCACGATGATGGCGAGATCGGTCTGGTTCTGCTGATAGGACTTCGAGGAGAACAGCGTGCCCAGCACCGGGACGCTGCCGAGCCACGGCAGTTGATCGAGCTGGTTCTGGTTGTTGGTCTGCAGCAGGCCGCCGATCATGAAGCTTTGGCCATCGCGCAACTCAATGGTGGTCGAGGCACGGCGCACAATCAAAGCCGGCACGGCGACGCCGGTGCTCACCGCAATCGTGTGCGTGGTGTCGATCTGGCTCACCTCCGGCTCGATCTTGAGGTTGATCAGCCCGCGGCTGAGCACGGTCGGCGTGAAGGCAAGGCCGACGCCGTATTTCTTATAGTCGACCGTCACTTGGCCGAAGCTGCCGGCCACGGGGATCGGATATTCGCCGCCGGCAAGGAAGCTCGCGGTGTCGCCGGAGAGCGCGACCAGGTTGGGCTCGGCCAGACTGCGGGCGAGACCCTTCTGCTCGAGTGCATTGAGCGCCACGTCGATGGTGGTGCTGCCGCCGAGGATACGGCCGATCGCGAAACCGAACGGCGAGGCTCCGGAGAGCACACCGGCGGCGACTTCACCGGGTGCGAGGGTGTTGGAATTGACCGGTGCGGCGAGCGGTAGGTTGCCGGCGGGCTGCTGCGAGCCGATATTGGCCGTCGCGTATTTGTTGAACACGTTCCACTGCACGCCCAACTCGCGGCCGGCGGTGCGCGACAGTTCGACGAACCGCACTTCCAGCATCACCTGTTGCGGCGACATCACCGACACCGTGTTGATGATGTCCGGGCTGAACTGCTTGGCGATGATCACCGCCTTGTCGAGCGTGGCGGCGTCGGTCACATCGCCCGACAGCATGATGCGGCCGTTGACCGACGATGCGTGAAGGCGCGAGCCGGGAAAATTGCGCCTGAGCTCGTTGGTCAGCCGGCTGATGTCGTAGTTCACCTCAACGTCGAAGATGCCGATCAGCTTCTTGCCCTCGGCATAGACCGACACGCGAGTGGTGCCGATCTTCTTGCCGAGGATCGACAGCGTGTGGTCGGTCAGCGGGTTGACGTCGGCGACGTCCGGATCGCCGACCATGACGTCGACGAAGCTGGTCTCGGTGCGCACATCCTGCGACTTGCCGATGGTGACCGTCACCATGGCGGTATGCGTGCTGCCGCTGATCTGGATGACGCGATCCTGCGCGTAGGCATTGCCCGCCATCAACAGAAGCGCCGCAATCAGCGCCACCCCCAAGGCGATCGCCAGATCGCGCAACCAGCAACCGGCCGTCCTGTCGGAGCGCCGCCAGGCAAAGCCCGCGGCCGTTTCGCTTTTGTTATTCACGGTACACTCCCCCGCCCTTGTTTGACCCCATGCCCGAAATCACCGGGCGCCCAACGCCTGACCGGTCGTCGCATCCCCACGACTGCCCTCGACCGGCACGGTGTATTCCTGTTTCGCCGACGCGCGCGTCACCACCACCGTCGCGGTCGCGTCCTTGTCCTTGCTGATCATCTCGTTGCCGCTCAAATCGTTGAGCGTAATTTTGCGCGTGCGCGATTCGGCGGTGTCGCCGGCCTTGCGCAGCAGCAGCGACAGATTGCCGACCGACGAGGCGAGCCAGACTTTTTGCGCCTCGACGGTATTGACCTCGAGCGTGACCGATTTCGCCACGGTCGCCTTGGCTGAGCGATCGTCCGCAAACTGGTCGACCGCCAGCACGCGCGTGTTCTGCAACACGACTTCGGTGGTGGCCGATCCCTTGTCGATCTGACGCGTCAGCACGACATCGACGCGATCGCCCGGCAGCACGAAGCCGCCGACGCCTTCGACGTCATTGACGCGGATGGTCACCGCCTTCATGCCCGGCTTCACCAGCGCCGACAGCGTGGCGCGCTGGCCGGGACCGGTGATCTTGAGCGACAGCACCGGTTCGTCCGGCTCGATCGCGGTGAGCACCACGCGGCGTCCGCCGCGCAACACGTCGCCGATCTTGCTGAAGGCGCCGGTCGGCATCGAAGCTTCCGGCCACGGAATTTCCTTCAGCACCGCTTCGTTGAGCTCGGTGCCGAAACGCAGCGCCTGCTTGGCGACGACAATCGTCTTCATCGCCACCGCCGGCGTGTTGTCGAAGTGCTTCGCCTGTTTGCTCGCCTGGTTGTTCAGCCAGACCTGCGCGATGAACACGGCGAGCAGGCCGAACACGACGGCGAACCCGATCATGACGATGGTGCTGGCACGCAAGGCTTTTGTCCCGTTTGACGCGACCCTGAAACTCGGTCGTCACGAGACTAAGAGGGACAAAGTATTCAATTGCTAATTAGATCGATCCAATTGCAGCTATGCTGAAGAGCGGCTGAATTACTATTGTTTACGATCAGTGTCCCATGTCGATAACTTTAGAGTAACGCTTCGACCTATTAACAATACTGCCCGGTAATCTCCTTCAACCTGTAACGATTGATTGAGGCTAACGAGGTCTTGCGCGCCACGAAAAGCCCGCAAAGACGGGCCTCGCGCCCAGGCCGCGGTCGACGCATGCGGGCCAAGTGGGCGAACGGCGTATCGAGATTGGTTACCGGACCCGTGCCGGCAACGTTGCCCGGGCCGCGCGGTTGCGGCAACATGCGGTCCAAGCAAAAGCGCGCGCGCCGCGCGTCCATAAAAGTCGTTGCTGGGAGGAACTCGTCGATGTCGAAACCGCGTATTAGCTATGTCGATCCCGCGACGGTCAAAGACCCCGCCATGATCGCCGAGTTCGAGCGCTGCGCGCGCGAAGGTACGCCGCGGCCGGAAAGCCAGGCGATCCGCGCCCATGTGCCGGCGACATTCTGGTCGTTCGCCAATACCTGGCGCGACGTGTTCAAGAACGGGGTCGCCGATCACACGGTCAAGGAGCTGTGCCGCATTTACGTCTCGCGTTCGGTGCTGTGCGAGTTCTGCGGCAATCAGCGCTCGATCAAGGCAGCCAAATCCGGCCTCAAGGAAGATGACTATTTCGACCTGATCAATTTCGAGAGCTCGTCGCGCTACGACGAGCGGCAAAAAGCCGCGCTTGCTTACGCCGAGGCGATCACCTGGGATTTGCCGACCGATGATGCCTTCTGGGCGCGCTTGCACAAGCATTTCAGCGAGCCGGAGCTGGTCGAGATCGGCTATTTCGTCGCCATCACCATGGGCCAGCAGCGTTGGCTGCGCACATTGAACATCGAGCACCACCAAATACTCGCCGGCACCGACGGCTCGATGGCGCCCGGCTTCGAAACCGCTGAAGCGCTCGCGCGCTCCAAGCAGGCCCCGGATTATTGGGCCAACACCCCCGCCAAACCCGCGACGCAGGCCGCCGAGTGACAAACCAGCAGACGGCATCCGCCGTGCGTCCCGTCGCCGCGCCGCCAGCGGCCATGGGCGAACCGCGCATCCGCGTCAAGGGATTGGCCAAGCGGTACGGCGCGCTGGAAGTGTTCCGCAAGATCGACTTCGACGTGGCCGAACGCGAGATCGTCGCCGTGGTCGGACCGTCCGGCTGCGGCAAGACCACGCTCTTGCGCTGCATTGACGGCTTGCTGCCGCACGATGCCGGCGAGATCTGGGTCGGCAACCAGCCCGTCGAGGAGCCGATCGCCGGCGTCGCCATGGTGTTCCAGCATTTCGGCCTGTTCCCGTGGAAGACGGTGTTCGACAATGTCGCCTATGGCCTGCGCATGGCCGGCGCACCGAAAGCGGAGATCGAGCGCAAGGTGCCGGACTTCATCAAGATGGTCGGGCTGAGCGGTTTCGAGGCCGCGTTTCCCTATCAGATGTCGGGCGGCATGCAGCAGCGTTGCGGGCTGGCGCGCGCGCTCGCGGTCGAACCGAATGTACTGTTGATGGACGAGCCGTTCGCCGCGGTCGACGCGCAGACGCGCGAGATCCTCCAATTCGAATTGCTGCGCATCTGGGAAGAGCGGCCGACCGCGATGATCTTCGTCACCCATTCGATCGAGGAAGCGGTCTTGCTCGGCCATCGCGTGATCGTGCTCAAGGGCAGGCCGTCGAGCATCCACGAAACCATCACCATCGACCTACCGCATCCGCGCACGCGGGCGACCTTGCGCGAGCCGCGCTTCGCCGAACTGCGCGAGCGCGTGTGGGGCACACTGATGCGGGAGGCGCGCGAAGCCGAATTCCAACTCGAGCGCTGACGCATGATCCCGGAAATCGGGGAACCTATTTTCGGACACGATCGGGCGCAGAAAAAAAGACGGAAAACGCTTAAGCAAAAGGGAGGATTGCAATGATCCGCAAAGTGTTTGGCCTGATGGTCAACGGTGGCTTGCTGGCCGCGCTGCTGATGAGCGCCAACCCGGCCGTCGCCGAGGGCAAAAAGCTCGTCCTCGCGATCCCGGGCATTCCGCCGATCTATTCGACCACCATCGCCTTTGTCGCCGAGAAACAAGGCTTCTTCAAAAAGTACGGCGCCGACGTCACGATCAAACCATTCGATAACGGCACCGCCGCCGCGCGCGCGGTCGTCGCCGGCGACATCGACATGGCGTGGTCGCCGACCCCGCCGGTGATCGTGCAGATTTCCAATGCCGGCGTGCCGCTGGTCGGCATCTACGGCATGCCGAACCCGGATTGGGTGATCGGCACCACCGAAGCCGGCAAGACCTGCAAGGACATGGCCGGCCAGGACGTCGGCGTCGATTCGATCAACGGCGCCCGCTCGATCGCGCTGCGCTCGATGCTCGCCGCCGGCTGCAAGGAGGTAAAGATCGACCAGGTCAAGCAGATCGCGCTTGGCTCGAGCCCGGGCCCGGCGCTGCTCGCCGGACGGCTCCAGTTCGCCGTGCTGCATCTCGACGATCTCGCCGAGATCGCGCACCAGGGCAAGAAGCTGAACATCCTGCTGGCGATGAAGAACACCAACCCGACCAGCCACTATCTGATGCTGGTGGTGCGCAAGGATAATCTGGCGAAGAACCGCGACGCCGTCGTGCGCGCGGTCGCCGCGCTGATTGCGGCCGCCCACTTCATGCAGGATCCGAAGAACGCCGACGCGGTGGCGGAGGCGGCCGCCGTCACCGGCCACAACAAAGACGTGAACAAAGAAGCGCTCAAATCGTTCCTGGCGATCGACTTCTGGGCGGTAAAGGATGACGGCCTGCCGCGCAGCAAGCTGGAAGCGACCGCCGCGCTGATGAAGAAGATCGGCTCCATCAAGCCCGACAAGGAGCCGGTGAGTTACGAGAATCTGGTCGACACCAGCGTCTGGAAAGACGCCAACGCGATGGTGAAGTGACGCAACGCACGTCCTCCAGCCGTCATCCTGAGGTGCGAGCGAAGCGAGCCTCGAAGGATGATCGGCCCCGGCCGTCGCCCTTCGAGGGCCGCGCTACGCGCGGCCGCCTCAGGGTGACGGGTACAAGTATTGGACCGCATCCGTGCTCATAACCGCTATCCGCCGCCACCTGCCGGTCTGGCTCAGCGTATTTGCCGGCCTCGCGCTTTGGGAGATCGCCGGCCGCTCGACCAGCGCGGCGTTCATGGTGCCGTTCTCCGAAACGCTGGTGCGGCTCTGGCAGTTGATCGCGCGCGGCGAATTCATCACCCAGTTCCTCGATTCCTCCGAATTGTTCCTTACGGGCTTCGGCCTGTCGCTGGTCGTCGGCGCGCCGCTCGGCCTCTTGCTCGCGCGCGTGCGCATCCTGCGCATCGGCATCGAGCCCTACCTGATGATCCTCTACGCCACGCCGATGGTGGCGCTGATCCCCTTCATTCTGTCGCTGATGGGTTTCGGCTTCGCGCCGAAGGTCCTGGTGGTGTTCCTGTTCTCGGTCTTTCCGGTGCTCTACAACACCGTCGAGGGCGCGCGCAGCATCAAGCCCGAGCTGATCGAAGTGGCGCAATCCTATCGCTCGAGCGAGTGGTCGCTGTGGCGCGAGGTGATGCTGCCCTACACTTTGCCCTACATGATGACGGGCGTGCGCCAGGCCATCGGCCGCGCCTTGGTCGGCATGATCGCCGCGGAGTTCTTCCTGTCGGCGACCGGCCTCGGCCAGCTCATCATGGGCGCCTCGCAGGATTTCGACACCGCCGGCGTCTTCGCCTCGATCCTGGTGATCGGCTTGATCGGCATTGGCTTGACGCGGCTCGGCTTGGCGATCGAACAGCACTTCGCGCGGTGGAGACAGTAGCCGATGGCCGAGACCAGCATCGGTGTCGCGTCGGCCTCGGTTCCCGCGGTGCCGGCAACGTCGCGTGCCGCCGCGCCGGCCGGCAGCTTCGTGCCGCGCCTGCTGACCGGCGCGGTGATTCTGCTGGGCTGGGAGATCGTGGTTCGCGCGATCGCTCCCGCCTATGTGGCGAAGCCGAGCACGGTGCTGCTCGCGATCCCGCGCGTCATTACCGATCCGGAGTTCCTGCAGGCGCTGGGCTCGACGCTCGCCGCGGTGGCCGAAGGCCTGGCGATCACGATCGTCGCCGGCACCGCCATCGGCCTGCTGATGGGCCGCAGCAATACCGTCGACCGGATGATCCGCGTCTACATCAACGGCTTCAATGCCATGCCGATGATCATCGTGCTGCCGCTGTTCTCCTTGTGGTTCGGCTATTCGAGCGGGGCGCGTATCGCCACCATCATCTTCGCCGCGATCTTCGCCATCACCATGAACGTCGCCGACGGCGCGCGCGCCGTGCCGCGCGAATATCTGGAAGTGTCCCGCTCGTTCCGCTCCGGCCGCCTGCGCATGCTGATCGATATCGTCTTGCCGGCGTCGATGCCCTATCTCTTGGCCGGATTCCGCCTCGCCGCCGGCCGCGCCCTGATCGGCGCCGTGGTGGCGGAGTTCTTTCTCTCCATCGGCGGCCTTGGCTATTACATTCTTTACAATTCGCGATCTTATCACCACAACGAAGCCTTCGTCGGCGTGCTGCTGCTTGCCGCTTTCGGGGTCAGCTTCGAGCTGCTGGTGAATTGGTGTACGCGGCACTTCATGCCGTGGTATCGCCGCGACGAGAAGACCAACTAACCTTCAGGAAGAACAGGAATGTCCTCCGATCCCTTGCTCAAGGCCGCGATCGCGCATTGGGGCGCGCGCTTTGTCGCCAATGGCGTGGTGCTGACCGACTTCGAGGAAATCACCGGAAAGCTCAAGTCCTACAACGACTGGTGCCGGGCCTGGTCGGAACGCGGCGCCCACCATGAGCAGCTCGGCCGCGAAGCCTTGGCAAAGAAGCATTTTCTCACCGCCGGCGAATGTCTGCAGCGCGCCGCGGTTTACTACCATTTCGGCTCGTTTCTCTTCGCGCACGATCCGGCACAGATGAAGGCCGCGCACAAAAAGCAGATCGAGTGCCGCCTGCTGGCGCTGCCGCATCTCAGCCCACCCGGCGAACGCGTCGAGATCCCGTACCTCGGCAAGACCTTGGCCGGTATTCTGCGCAAGCCCGTGGGCATCGCCAAGCCGCCGGTGGTGGTGATGGCGGTCGGCCTCGACTCGACCAAGGAGGAGACCGACGCCTACGAGATGCCGTTTCTGGCGCGCGGCATGGCGACGCTGGTGTTCGAGGGCCCGGGCCAGGGCGAGGCGCAATACGATTTCCCGATCCGTGGCGACTACGAAGTGCCGGTCAAGGCCGTCATCGACTATGTCGAGACTCGCAGCGATCTCGACAGCAAGCGCATCGGCATGTGGGGCGTCAGCCTCGGCGGCTATTACGCGCCGCGCGCGACAGCCTTCGAGAAGCGCATAAACGCATGCATTGCGCTCGGCGGGCCGTTCGACTTCGGCGCCGCCTTCGATGCATTGCCGGACCTGACGCGCGAAACATTCCGTATTCGCAGCCACTGCAAGACGGTCGAGGAGGCACGCAAGAACGCGCAGGCCTTGTCGCTCACCGGCATCGCGCAAAATATCACCTGTCCGATCTTTATCGTGAACGGACGGCTCGACCGCGTCATCCCCGCCGCCGATGCCGAGCGGCTGGCGCGCGAGGTCAAAGGCCCGGCCGTGCTGATGATGATCGAGGACGGCAACCACATCGCCAACAACCGCGCCTATCGCTGGCGCCCGCAGAGCGCGGACTGGCTGAAGGAGCAATTGGGTTAGAGCCGCGTGAAACCCCGCGGGATCGAATGCATCCGCTCGATGCCCGCCTCCGTAATCACCACCATCTCGCCCGTCTGCACGCCGGCTTTGCCGTCGCGCGTGGTGATGTTGGGCTGAATCACCACTGTCTGCCCGGTGCGGAACGGTTCCTCCGGCACCGGCCCGGCCGGACGGCTCCTGCAGCCGAGCACCGGCGGCAGGTAACCGCCGCCGTAGCCGTGCAGCAAATCGTCGATGATGGTGAAGCCGGCCTCCTCGATCACGCTGGAGGCCTCGATTACCTGCGCCGGCGTGGCACCGGCCCGCAGCACCGCGGCGATCGCATCGAAGGCCGCGTCGGCCGCGGCGTGCAGCTCGCGATAGAGCGGGGTCGGCTCACCCAAGGCGAAGCTGCGCAGCACCTGCCCGGGGTGATCCCAAAACGCGGCGCTGATCTCGGCCACGACGGCATCACCCTTCTGCAAGCGGCGCGCGGTCGTAAATTGCCGCGGCACACCGAGGTCCGGCGCAGCCATCGATGTGGCACCGATATAGTGAATGACGTTGGTCGCGCCTTGGGCGATGTAGGCGCGCTCAATGGCATCGCCGAGTTCGCGCTCGTTCAACCCGGGCTTCAGGCAATCGCGC
>DATJVE010000143.1:0-14733 GCA_035501975.1 Pseudolabrys sp. | reverse complement strand
TTGTCCTTCTGGTAGGGGCCGAGATTGAGGATGGCCGGCACGCGCGCCTCGCCGCTCGGGCGGAACACGTCGGCGACGAGCCGCGCGCCGTCGCGCATCGGCACTTCGACGTCCTTCTCGATCACGATGGCGCCGCTGTCGTTGTCCGCACGAACGTTCATCGCATCAACCCTTCACGTTATTTGTGGCTCGATGGCAGGCGGGGCGATCAATCGTCCATTGGCACCATGGCCGCGTCCTTGGACTGCCGCAGCGTCAGCGAGGTCTTGACGTTGCGCACGTTGGGCGCCGCGGTGAGCTTTTCGACGAAGGCCTGGAAGGTCTTGAGGTCCGGCGCCACGCACTTCAAGACGAAGTCGATCTCGCCCGAGAGCATCCAGCACTCGCGCACCAAAGGCTGCGCGCGCACGAACTCCTCGAAGGCGACGAGGTCGGCTTCCGCCTGGCTCGCCAGATGCACCATGGCGAACACGGTCACCTCGTAGCCGAGCTTCTTTTCATCGAGCAGCGCGCGGTAGCCCTTGATGTAGCCGGCCTCCTCCAGCGCGCGCACGCGGCGCAGGCAGGGCGGCGCCGAAATGCCGACGCGGCGGGCCAGCTCCACATTGGTCATGCGGCCGTCGTCCTGCAGCTCTTTGAGAATCTTGCGGTCGATGCCGTCGAGGCGGGCGGGCAAGTGGGAGTCCTGGTTCGGCGTTCCAGCAGGACCAATCCATACCGCGAAACATTCTTTCGCGAAAGATTATTGCGTGGAGCGGTATGCCATTCCGGCCAAAACCGTCAAGATTGTGAGTCCATGGGTTGCGTATCTTGCATAGCTCCCCCGAAACCCATACATCCTGCTATGCGCAAAGTGCCGGTCAGGCGCCGGCCACCCGGGCGGTGAAAGGCCCGACGCCCGCCAGGGGGGCGCAGCGAATGCCAAAGATGACGCATGCCAAAGTCGTGATTATCGGCTCGGGTCCGGCCGGCTACACCGCCGCGATCTATGCCGCGCGCGCCATGCTGGAACCGATCCTGATCCAGGGCGTGCAGCCGGGCGGCCAGCTCACCATCACCACCGACGTGGAAAATTATCCGGGATTCGCCGACGTCATCCAGGGTCCCTGGCTGATGGAGCAGATGCAGAAGCAGGCCGAGCATGTCGGCACCCGCATCGTCACCGATCATGTGAACAAGGTGGAGCTCGGCAATCGGCCGTTCCGCCTCACCTGCGATTCCGGCGAGGTCTATCTCGCCGACGCGCTGATCGTGGCGACCGGCGCGCAGGCGCGCTGGCTCGATCTGCCCTCGGAGCAGAAGTTCAAGGGCTACGGCGTGTCGGCTTGTGCAACGTGTGACGGCTTCTTCTACCGCAACAAGGAAGTCATCGTCGTCGGCGGCGGCAACACCGCGGTCGAGGAAGCGCTGTTCCTCACCAATTTCGCCTCCAAGGTGACCGTGGTGCACCGGCGCGACGCCTTCCGCTCGGAGAAGATCCTGCAGGACCGCCTGTTCAAGAACCCGAAGATCGACGTGATCTGGGACAGCGTGCTTGATGACGTCATCGGCAGCGACAGCCCGCCGAAGGTCGAACGCGTGCGGCTGAAAAACCTGAAGACCGGCGCGGTCAGCGAGCGCAAGGTCGACGGCGTATTCATCGCCATCGGCCATTCGCCGGCCTCCGAACTGTTCGCCGGCCAACTGCAGATGAAGCCGAACGGCTACATCGTCACCGCCGGCCATTCCACCGCCGCCTCGGTGCCCGGCGTGTTCGCCGCCGGCGACGTCACCGACGACATCTACCGGCAGGCGGTGACCGCCGCCGGCCAAGGCTGCATGGCGGCCCTCGAAGCGGAGAAATTCCTCGCCGCCCACGAGCATCAGCGCGCGGCGGCGGAATAAATCATGGTCGCAACCAACAAGTCGATGGACTGGGACAAGCTGAAGGTCTTCCACGCCGCGGCGGAGGCAGGCTCCTTCACCCATGCCGGCGAGCGGCTCGGCCTGTCGCAATCGGCGGTGTCGCGCCAGGTCTCGGCGCTGGAAGGCGAACTGTCGGTTTCGTTATTCCACCGTCATGCGCGCGGGCTGATCCTCACCGAACAGGGCGAACTGCTCTACCGCACGGCGCACGAAGTGTTCATGAAGCTCGAGGCCGCGCGCACCAAGCTCACCGACAGCCGCGAGCGGCCGAACGGCGAATTGAAGGTGTCGACCACGCCGGGCATCGGCGTGCATTGGCTCACCCCGCGGCTCGGCGAATTCCTCGACCTCTATCCCGAGATCCACATCACGCTGATCACCACCGACGAAGAGCTCGACCTCGCCATGCGCGAGGCCGACGTCGCCATCCGCCTGCGCCAGCCGACGCAGCCGGACCTGATCCAGCGCAAGCTGTTCTCCGTGCATTTTCACGCCTACGCCTCGCCGGATTATCTCAAGCGCTTCGGCACGCCGCGCTCGCACGATGAACTCGACAAGCATCGCATCATCCTGCTCGGCGGCACCGTGCCGGCGCACCTGTCCAACCGGCGCTGGCTGGTCGACATCGGCCGCGACGGCAAGGGCCCGCGCCTACCGCATCTGACCATCAACAACGTGCTCGGCGTGCTGCGCGCCTGCCAGCGCGGCTTGGGAATCGCGATGCTGCCCGACTATCTGGTCGAGGAGAACGGCGGGCTGGTGCAATTGCTCGGCGAGGCCGACACGCTCGCGCTCGACGCCTATTTCGTCTATCCGGAAGAGCTCAAGGCGGTGGCCCGTATCCAGGTATTCCGCGATTTCCTGGTGGCCAACGCGCAACGCTGGCATTTCTAGAAATTTACGGAAAATAAATTCGCTCGGCCCGCGATTCCGTGGGTTGGACATACGAATCACTGGCGAATTCGTTTGCGTGCGAAACGGCATGGCAGTCATGCGGCGCATGGCATTGCTCGCATAGCTCGTGCGCCGCATATTGCGGGCTCGCTGCAGCGCCGGATGTTTCCTCCCAGAGTCACCGGCGTGCAGCATGTTCCCCTCTGGAATATTGCCGGTCCCCACACCGGCAACCTGAAACCGGGTCCCTTTGGGACCCGGTTTTTTCTTGGGCCTCGCGTGAAGCGCGATTGTCGCCGCCGCGCAGGCATTTTGTTGCTTGTGCATGATCTTTTCCGAAAACCGGTTCCCACTTTTTGGGATCATGCACTAGCGGAAGCGCGCGATGTAATAAGCAAGATCGGCGATCTGCGCGTCGGTCACGTCCGCCAACACTTCCGCCATGGTGCCGTCGTAGCCGTGCCGCGTGTTGTTCTTGTAATCGCGCAGCGTCTTGACGAGATAATCCTCGCGCTGGTCGGCGATGCGCGGGATATTCTCGCGCCCGGACAAATCCAAATTGTGGCAGCTGTTGCAGCGGTTCTGCGTGATCAGCGCGGCGCCGCGCTGCATGCGCTCAGGCTCGCCAGCAGCGGCCGGCGGCTTCGGCGGCGGCAGCGTGGCGATGAAATCGGAGAAGGCGCGCAGATCGTCGTCGGTGAATGATTTGGTCATGTCGTTCATGACCTCGACCTCGCGCTGCTTCTCGCGGAAGAGATAAAGCTGGATCAGCGCATAAGGTGCGGTCTGCCCGCCGAGCGAAGGGATCTCCGGCGTTTCCGATTGGCCGCTGGCGCCGTGGCAGGCGAGACACGGCGCCGCGCGCTCAGCCATTGTTTCGGCAAATGCCGGCGCGGCAGCGACAAACGTTAGCGCGGCGAACGCGACGCGAATTTTCATGTCTGACCCAAAAATAAAAAAAGCCGGGGGCCGAGGCCCCCGGCCGTTCGTCGAGCGTTAGCGGCTGGCGGTGTGCGCCTTGCCGTAGGTGATGCGATAGATTGCGCCGTTCCAGTCGTCGGAAACCAGCATCGAGCCATCCTTCATGATTTCGACGTCCACCGGACGGCCGACATAGTTGTTGTTCTGCAGGAAGCCGGTGAGGAACACCTCGGTCGACTTCACCGTGCCGTCCTTCTTGAGATGAACGACGAGGATGTCGCCGCCGAATTTCTTCGACCGATTCCACGAGCCGTGGCGGGCGAGGAAGATGGCGTTCTTGTACTTCTTCGGGAACATGTTGCCCGTGTAGAAGCGCAAGCCGAGACCGGCCGAATGCGGACCAGTCAGCAGGATCGGCGGGACGAATTCGCTGCAAGAGTGGCCCCAGCCGAATTCCGGATCCGGCAGATTGCCCTGATAGCAATAGGGCGCGCCGAAATCCTGGCCGATCTTGGTGACGCGGTTAAGCTCGTCTTGCGGCACGTCCTCCGACATCCAGTCGCGGCCGTTGTCGGAGAAGTAGAGCTGGTGATTGACCGGGTTCCAGTCGAAGCCGACCGAATTGCGCACGCCGAGCGCGACATCTTCGCGGCCGGTGCCGTCAAGATTGATGCGGCGGATCTGGCCGTGGTCCTTGTCGTGCAGCACGTTGTTGCCCGGCTGGCCGACCGGAATGTAGAGCTTGTTGTCGGGACCGATGCCGATGAACTTCCAGCCGTGCGCCTCGTCCTTCGGCAGATCTTTGTAGATCACCGTCGGCTTGTTCACCTTGTCGAGATTGGCGTCGACATTGTCGATCTTGGAGATCTGCGACAGCTCGGCGATGTACAGCGTGCCGTTATGGAAGGCGAGGCCGTTCGGGCGATAGAGGCCTTCGGCAATGACCTTGTTCTCGGTCTTGCCGTCTTTCTTGACGACGGCGGTGACCTTGTTGCCGAAGCGGGTGCCGACGAACAGCGTGCCGTTGTCGCTAAGACGGATCGAGCGCGCATTCGGGATGCCGCTCGCATAGACCTCGACGTGGAAGCCGGGCGGTACCTTGAGCATCGCCGTCGGCAGCTTGTCGGCCGGCGCCGGCAGCGGCGGCGCGGCGACCGGCGCGAGCTTGGCGGCGGCGGCGTTGCCCTCAGGCCGGCCGATGAGCGGCGAGCCTGGCGGCAGCGCCGGCGCGGCGGCGACGGGCGCCGGAGCGGGTGCTGCGGCCGGCGGCGGAGCGGGCGCAGCTGCGGGCGGCGGAGCCGGCGCGGCGGCAGGCGGAGCCGCTGGAGCGGCAGCCGGCGGTTGCTGGGCGAAGGCCGGAGCGGTCAATAACAGGCCGGCAATCGTGCCGGCGAGCAAAAAGCTGCGCCGGGCAGTGACACGCGGAATCATCGAAGTCCTCCCTGATGCGGAGGCGCTTGGCCCGCGAGGTCCGATCGAGAACGGCCCCGGAGCGCGCCCCCATCGGTTCAAGTGTCCACTATTTGCACGGGCGGTGGCAATCGGGGGGGCGTGCAATTTTCTGTGTTGCGGAGCCGCGTTCAGGAATGCCGGTAGCTATAGGGAGCGTCGTGCCGCACTGCGGCAAGTCGCTCGACCAAACCATGCTGCGGCGACAGATGGCAGACCGGATCGGCGGCGCGCGCATCGCCGGCGATCAGGAAGGCCTGGCAGCGGCAACCGCCGAAATCCTGCTCGCGCCGCTCGCAGCTTTTGCACGGCTCCTGCATCCAATCGGTGCCGCGGAAGGCCATGAATGCGGGCGAGGCGCACCAGATCTCGGCGAGCGAATGCTCGCGCACATTCCAGAACTCGAGCCCGGGAATGACCTCCGCCGCATGGCACGGCAGCACGCGGCCGGCCGGGGTAACATTGAGCGAGCGGCGGCCCCAGCCGCCGACGCAGGGCTTGGGGAAGCGCGCGTAGTAGTCCGGTACAACGGCGTCGATGACGATGCGGCCACGATGCTTGGCGCGCAGCGCTTCAACCTCACGCACCGCCCGCTCGACCTGCTCGCGCGACGGCATCAGCGCGGCGCGGTTCTTCAGCGCCCAGCCGTAATACTGCACATGCGCGATCTCGACGCGCGCGGCGCGGAGCGACAGTGCCAGCTCCACCATCGGCTCGATGCGGGCGATGTTGGCCCGATGCACCACCATGTTGACGGTCAACGGCAGGCCGAGCTTGACCACCTCGGCGGCGAGCGAGCGCTTGCGGGCCGAGGCGCCGTCATAGCCGGCGATATGGTCGGCGGATTTTTCTTCGCTGTCCTGGATCGAGATCTGCACGTGGTCGAGGCCGGCCTCGGCAAGCGCGGCGAGCGTCTGCGGCGTCAGCCCGACCGCCGACGTGATCAGATTGCTGTAGAGGTTCGCTTCGCGCGCGGCCTTGACGATATCGGCAAGATCGCGCCGCGCCGCCGGCTCGCCGCCGGAGAGATGCACCTGCAGCACGCCGAGCGCGGCGGCTTCCTTGAAGACGCGGGCCCAGGTGGCGGTGTCGATCTCGTCGGCGCGGGAATCGAGCGCCAACGGATTCGAGCAATAGGGACAGCCGAGCGGGCAGCGGTGCGTGAGTTCGGCGAGCAGGCCGAGGGGGGCCGGAATTGGGACCGGTGCGTTCACGCCAACTCCAACAATTTCTTTTCCACCAACCCGCCGAGCAGCTTCACCACGTCGGAATGGATGCGCTCGCGCGGCGCATTGAAGGTCTTGGCGAGGTCGTCGACGATCGCGGCAAGCGTCGCCTCGCCGGTGCAGCGCTTGAGGATTTCCGCCGAGACGGCATCGGCCTTGAACACGCGCTCGGGCGCCAGCAAAAGCCAGCCGCCCTGCGCCTCGTTATGCGTGAGGCGGACGCCGCGCGGCAGGCGCGGCAGCGCGCTATCGGCGATCTCGCTCATGTTTTTCTCTTTTCTTTGCGCATGATCTTATCCGAAAACCGATTCCCACTTTTCGGGATCATGGGCTCGCCACAAAAGCGCCCGGCGGCACGTGACCGGGCGAAACGTAGGCGTAATAGAGCGCGTCGAGCATCGACCACAGCACGCCGCATTTGAATTCGAGCGCGGCGAGCACCGCCTGCTGCTGCTCCGGCGTCTTGGCGTTCTGCTTGACGAAAGTGAGCGCGAAATCGGCGTCGCGTTGCGCTTGCGGCGGGCGCTTGTCGAAATAGCTAAGCGTCTCGCGGGTGACGAAGTTGTAATTCGCCAGCATGCCGGCCACGCGCTCGCCGATGATGACGGGCGAGAACATCTCGGTCAGCGACGAGGCGATCGCTTCGAGCAGCGTTTTCTCGCGCACGAAGTGCACATAGGCTTCGACCGCAAAGCGCGTGCCCGGCAACAGACCGCGCAGCGAGGTAACGTAATCGCGGTCGAGCCCGAGCCCGTCGGTGAGCCTGAGCCAGCGCGCGATGCCGCCGTCGCCGTCCCGTTCGCCGTCGTGATCGACCAGCCGCGAGCGCCATTCGCGGCGTACCGCGCTGTCGTCGCAGCGCGCCATCAGGCTCGCGTCCTTGATCGGGATCATCGCCTGATAATAGTAGCGGTTGAGCGCCCAGGCCTGCACCTGGCCCTTGGTGCATTGGCCGCCGTGCAACAGACCGTGGAACGGATGCAGACGGTGATAGCGCTTGGCGCCGATGTCGCGCAGCGCGGCTTCCAATTCACCGGGAGAGAGCAGCTTCACAGCACGATCTCCATGCCGTCCTCGGCCACTTGCCAGCCGGCGGCTTCGACCTTGGCGCGTTCGGGGGAGCCGTCGATCAGGATCGGATTGGTATTGTTGATGTGGATGAAGATGCGCCGCGCGGACAGGCCTTGCAAGACGCCCAAGCTGCCGCCCTCGCCGTCGATCGGCATGTGGCCCATGCGGCGGCCGGTCTTCTCGCCAGTGCCGGTGCGCAGCATTTCGTCGTCGGTGAACAGCGTGCCATCGAATAGCACGGCATCGGCACGCGCGAAGCGCTGGCGCATCGCATCCGTCACCGCCGCGGCGCTGGGCACGAAGATGAGGCGCGCACCCGCGCGCGACAATTCGATGCCGACATTGGCGGCGCTTTCGATGTCGGTCTCGGGATCTTCGCCCTCGAGATACAGCGGCAGCTTGCCCGGCACCATGAACAGGCTCGCTTCGATGCCGCCCGCCAGCATGATCCGCTCGCCAGGATTGACCGCCTTGCGGGCCATCGCGCTCATCGCGCCGAACATGGCATTGGCGGCGACCGCCGCGTGGCTCGCCGGCGTTGCGTAAAGCGTCAATGGCGTGCCCTCGCGCAGCGACACGAGGCCGGCGATCTGATCGATCTCGGCGCCGGTCAAGACCACCGCGTCGATCGGGCTGCCGCGCAGACCACCCCGGGGATGCAGCGCAGGTGTCGCGCGAATCTGCGCGCCGAGATCGGGCGAGGCGTTGATCAGCGTCCAGCGCCCGTCGCCGGCGGAGACCGCAAGGCCAGCCTGCGTGCGCGCGCGCACCCGCTTGTCACCGGCCCAGGCAAGCGCGCAGACCGGACAGCGGCAATTCCATTGCGGAAAAGCGCCTCCCGCCGCCGAGCCAAGCACAATGACGGTGAGGCGCCCCATTTAGCGGGCGTCGAACGAACGTGGCGAGGAAATCAGAACTCGGCCGGCAAATAGCCGTTGATCTCGAGCCCGATGCAGATCTCGACGAGGATCGGAGTGGTCCAGGCCATGGCGTTTCCCTTTCGTCCGCTCTTTGCTGGCGGAAGTATTAAAATATTAGCGCAACGATTCGCCCCTGTCAGCAAGGCGCGCCACGACGATTTGCAGTGCAACACGGACCTCACGAAGATGTCATCGGCCAATTCGGCGAATAAGGGGTGCAGGAACCAGCCGGGCGGTCGCCGATTGCTCTAGCTTACCCGTGGACAACTCTTGGAAATGCGAGCGAAAACGCGAGGTTTGCCGCCCTTATGCAAAATAGCCACAGTGGCGAATGTTTCGCCTCGGCGCGTTGGGAAAAGCGTAACTACCTCAGGACTATGGGATTAGGATGGCCGCGATTTCGGGGGGCCCGCCAGGCCCCCTGCTCAGCCTTAGGAGATGGACTGGTGAAAACTGCCCGATTTAATCGTCTGCTGGCCACCACCGCGCTCGGCGTGGCGCTGGTGCTGGGAAGTCATGCCGGCATGGCGCAGCAATCCCAACAGCAGATCGATTTGGCGGTGCCGATGCCGGACACCGAGCTGCCGCCGCCGCTGACGGCAAAGGACGTCGCCGCCACACCCGGCGCCATCAAGGCTGAGACCAAGCAGGATGCCGCGACCCCGGCCGTCGAGCCGGCGAAAGCCGCGGCCGAACCGGCAAAGGCCATCGCCGAACCGAAGCCGGTTGCCCAACCAGAGAAAGCCGCCGCCGCGCCGGTCGCCGCTCCTGTGTCCGCCACCGCGGACAGCGCGGTGGCCGATCAGCTGCGCGACATGATCGCCGGCAAGCTCGACCGCATCGTCACCCGCAAACCCGACCGCGAGGGCGTCGAGGCGTTCTACAAGGCGCGCGACTACAAGCCGCTCTGGGTGAGCGACGGCGCCGCCGACGCGCGCGCCAAGGCGGCGATCGCCTTCCTCGCGCAGGTCGACACCGACGGTCTCGATCCCGCCGATTATCCGGCGCCGGACTTCAAGACGGCGACCACCGCCAGCGAGCTGGCCGAAGACGAGGTGAAGCTTACCGCTTCCGTGCTCACCTACGCGCGCCAAGCACAGACCGGCCGCATCCATTTCAGCCGTGTCGGCGCCGATATCGATTTCAAGCTGGTGGCGCCGGAGCCGGCCGAGGTGCTGGCCAAGCTCGCCGGCGCCAGCGACGTCGCCGCCGCTCTCGACGGCTACAATCCGCCGCAGGCCGAATTCAAGGCGCTCAAGCAAAAGCTCGCCGAACTGCGCCAGGGCGTGCAGGCGCCCAAAGCCGACGAAGAGAAGAAGCCGGACCTCGTGCGCATCGGCGACGGCAAGACCTTGCACGTCGGCATGAAAGACCCGCGCGTCGTGCAATTGCGCAAGCGTCTCGACGTCCCGGGCGACAAGACCAGCCAACTCTACGACGAGGCCGTGCGCGACGCGGTGAAGACCTTCCAGACCGAAGCCGACATCGACGTCGACGGCAACCTCGGGCCCAACACGTTGCGCGCGCTCAACGGCGAGAAGAAAGTGGCCCGCGGGCCTTCGGCCGATCCGATCGACACCGTTATCGTCAATATGGAGCGCTGGCGCTGGTTCCCGCGCGATCTCGGCAATCCGCACGTGATCGTCAACGTGCCGGACTACACGCTGACGCTTTACAACGACGACAAGCCGTACTGGAAAAGCAAGATCGTCGCCGGCAAGCCGGGCAAGGCGACGCCAATGGTCTCGGCGGAGATGAAATTCATCACCGTCAACCCGACCTGGAACGTGCCGCCCTCGATCATCGAGAACGAATACCTGCCGGCGCTGCAGCAGGATCCGGATGCGCTCGACCGCATCGGCCTCAAGCTGACGCAGGATGCCGACGGCACCATCCACATCTCGCAACCGCCCGGCGCCGGCAATGCGCTCGGCCGCATCCGCTTCAACTTCCCCAACAAGTTCCTGGTCTATCAGCACGACACGCCGGACAAATACCTGTTCGCGCGCGAGGAGCGCGCCTACAGCCACGGCTGCATGCGCGTGCAGAACCCGCTGATCTATGGCGAAAAGCTCCTGTCGCTGGTCGACCCGCAAGGGCATTACACCGCGGCCAAGCTTGAAAGCATGTTCGGCGGCAGCGAGATCAACATCAACTTCCCGAAGAACATCTGGGTGCATCTGACCTACCAGACGGCCTTCGTGGACGAGGATGGCAAGCTGCAGTTCCGCAAGGACGTCTACGGCCGCGACGCCAGGATGATCGCCATCCTCAAGGGCAGCGAGCGCAAGGTCGCCGACATCGCCATCGAGCGCAAGCCGGACGCCTCGTCCAAGCCGGTGCGCGCGCCGGTCGGCATGTATGGCGGCAACGGCGGCTACTCGAGCGGCGGCTTTTTCGACTTCCTGTTCGGCGGCCCGCATGCGGCGCCGCAGCCGACCTATCGACCGCCGCGTCCGGTCGGCCAGCGCTACGGCAACAACGGGCGCTATTTCTTCCGCTGACCGCGTCGGCGGTCCCGCACGAAAACGCCGGCGAGCCATTCGCCGGCGTTTTTGCGTCGCGCGGGCGACGGCAGTTGATTTTTCACAAATGCCCTGATTGATATCGACTTAATGGCTCTGCTTCGCCATAGCGGCATCTATTTCCTGGCGCGCATTTTGGCGGGCGGCGCAGGTTTTGCGATCATTGCCGCCTATACGCGGCTGCTCGACGCGCATCAATTCGGCGAGTTGGCGCTCGCGATCGCCGGGGTGGGGTTCTTTAGCGTGCTGGTCGTGGAAGGGCCGATGCTGGCCATGTTGCGCCATCTGCCTGCCGACGCACGAGCGGCGCGCGCCACCACGCTATGGGGCTTGATCCTGCCGGGGGCCGCAGTTTGCTGTGTGGCCGCGGCAGCGTTTCTCGTTGTCGCGCCGGAGCATTGGCGAGTACAGCTCGCGATCTGCGCGGGCCTACTCCTTGCCACGCTGCTGCATAAGTTTCAGCTCGCAGCCGCTCAGGGCGCGCTCCGCCCCGGAAAGTACGCGCTGCTCGGCAGCCTTGAAAGCATCTTGGACATGGTGCTCGGCATCGGCCTGGTGCTGCTCGGCTACGGCGTCCCCGGCGCGCTGCTCGGCACCACGCTTGCCGCGCTGGCGGCGGTCGCCGTCAATTGGCGCGGCTGGTGGATCAACCGGAAATTCTTCGATCCTGTTCTGGGGCGGCAGATGCTGCGTTTCGGTCTGCCGCTGATCGTGAGCGCGTTATTCGGCTGGCTGGCGACCTTCGGCGACCGCTGGCTGCTGGCCGCCTTTGTCGGCGCCGACAAGGCCGGTCTCTATGCCGCCGGTTACGACCTGCAAATGAACTTGCTGGGTGTGCCGCTGGCGGTGATGTTGCTGGCAGGCTATCCGTTGACCATCAGCGCCTATAGCGAGCGCGGCCTTCAAGCCGCGCGAGCGCAACTGCGTCTGCTCGGCACTTTCATCATTCTGATCGTGCTGCCGGAAGGCGTCGGCATCGTGATGACCGGGCCATTGCTGATGAATATCTTTCTCGGGGCAGAATTCCGGCCGCTGGCCTTGTCGCTGTTGCCGATCCTGGTCGGCGCGACGTTTCTCAAGGTGCTGATGTATTATATGAATTACGGCTATGTTCTCGCCTCGCGCACGAATCTCACGCTGCTGTCGATGGGGACCGCGGCGGCCCTTGATCTCGTTCTCAATGTCATCCTCATTCCCCACTATGGCGCCTGGGGTGCGGCCGTTGCCGCGTTGATCGGATTCGGCTCCGGATTTGCGGTCGCGGTGACGAAGATGGGCCGAGTCTTTCCGTTCCCGCTCCCCGATCCGGCCATCCTCGCCAGCGGACTGCTCGGCGTCGCGGCCATGGCGGTTTGGCTCGTGCCATTTTATCACGTGATCGTCTGGAGCGCCGCGCTTTATGTCATACCGGTTGCCATTCTAGTCTATTTCGGGGCGGTATTTTTGTTTCTGCATCTCACCGGGCGGAAGCCTGTTGATTTGGTGCGCGGCCTATGGAGCGGTAATGCAGGCATCATCCCGGTCGTTTAGAGATCGTGGTGCAGTCCGAAAATTTTTCGATGAGAGCAGGAACGACATCAAGCGAAAGCCACACGCCGGCGACATCGGTTGCCGATCTAATCGTTTGTCCGGCTTGCCGCTCCGACTTGGTTCTCGACAGCAAAAAGATTCTGTGCACGAACGCGGACTGCAGCCGGGCGAGCACTGGCTTTCCGTGGATCGAGGGTGTTCCCGGCCTCATCGATTTCGATCACAGCATCGTGTCCGAAGAAGCCTTGCTGGCCAGCCGCGGGCGTTCGGCGGTTAAGCGTGGCGGTCAGATTTGGCGACGCCTAGCCTACGCGGTACACAATCTCTCAGGAATACAGCCCGCGATCGATCGACGTGCTGCAACTTTTCTCGATTTTGTGCGCAAGACGTCCCACGGCGACGCGACGGTCCTTATCATCGGCGGCGCCAATATGAGTCCGGGGAGTCCGTTTCGCAAGGCGGAAGGTATGCGCCTTGTCACCAGCGATATTTACAAATCCCCGGCGACGGACTTGCTCGCCGACGGACACTTTCTTCCGTTTCGCGATGCGAGCTTCGACGGTGTCTCGGCGCAAGCGGTTCTTGAGCACGTTCTCGATCCGCACATCGTCGTGTCGGAAATTCACCGGATACTGAAGACAGGCGGGATCGTCTATGCCGAGACATCGTTCATGCAGCAAGTCCACGAAGCGGAATTCGATTTCTCGCGCTTCACGCATAGCGGCCATCGCTGGTTGTTCCGTGACTTCGACGAAATTCAATCAGGCGCTTCGGATGGGCCGGGCTATGCCTTTCATTGGTCCATTCGGTATCTCGCACGCGGAGTTTTCCGCACCAAGATTGCCGGCATCATAGCGGGGCTGGCGATGCTTTGGGTTCGACTGTTCGATAAGTTGACTCCCGAAGCATTCGCCATCGACAGCACGAGCGGGGTCTTCTTCATCGGACGCAAGGGCGGCACGTCGCTTAAGGCGAAGGATATGATCGCCTATTATCGTGGCGCGGGTCGATTGTAGCCAATTTTCGTCGCACGCCAGTTGTATTCACACCAGGGTGTACGATTCAGATGTTGGAATCCCCTTGATCAGAAACCCGCCGCCGTCGCTGAGCTTCACCATCTTCTCGGGCTTATCCTGTAGGAACTCGTCCATCGCTTTGGTCGCGCCAGGACACACCGACGACCCATAGTCGTCGCAAACAATGATGCCGCCCGCATTCATGCGAGGATAGAAAAATGCAACGCTGTCCCGGGTCGGCTCATAGAGATCAACATCGATATGAAGAAACGAGAAGCGCCGGTCGGCGACTTCGTCGAAGCGGTTAGGTATCCAGCCTTTGTAAAAATACACGTTCTCAAATTTCGACAGCCGCCGCACGGCTTGCCCAAAATCGACCCTCAGATCATTGGGCCGCCAGTGGCCACCGTCCTGCGGAACCGGTGCCGACAACCCTTCGAAAGAATCAAAGACGTGATGACTTTTCGGCAGCACCGATCGAGCGACAAACGAGCATATGAGATAGGAAGAGGAACCGTGATAAACGCCGCATTCGGCAGTATCCCCCGGCACTTTGTCGGTTAGCCGGAGCAACTGATAAAGCATCCAGTAGCGCCCGGCATTGATGCCTCTAAGGCCGCCGGACTCGCCGATGACGTGCAAAAACTGTGCAAACCGCTCGTCAGCCATCCAATCTAGCACGTCATAGCGCATGCGGTACGACGGAATGAAAATCGCCGCGATCAGCCGCAGCGCCGTGAAACGCAATCCGTTGCTTCGCGCGAATCTGAACCGTCTGAACAGCGCTGAAAAGCCGGGGACTATTTGTTTAGACGGCAATGTCGACAACCCTTGCAGGACAATACATTTGAAAGCTTCGTATACAATTTAGGATACATGTCATGCAATGCAAAGCGAACCCTCGACCCGGCGATGGCCAGCCGCTACGTGGATCTTATACATCGGCAATGGCGTTCCGCTAACCAACCGCATACCCTATCCTGGAAATTCGATAGACCCGAACCGCCGCAACGTAGTTCCCACGCTATTAGTGAGCCGCCATGAGCACGCCTGACCCCCTCCTCGTCGAACGCCCGTTGGATGCCGTTGTCGTTCTGCGGCTCAACCGGCCGCAGGTGCGCAATGCGCTCAATCTCGACGTGCGCGCGCGACTCGCCGACGAAGTGACGCGCCATGCCGCCGACGAGAAAATCCGCTGCCTGATCATCACCGGCTCGGACACGGTGTTCGCGGCCGGCGCCGATATCGGCCAGATGGCGGAGGCCAGCCCGGTCGA
>DATJVE010000142.1:0-3083 GCA_035501975.1 Pseudolabrys sp. | reverse complement strand
CGCTGCGCGATCTCCTGCCCGAAGGCCGAATGGCCGTTGGCAGTCTGCGCCGTCCACTGCTCCAGCCGCGCCAGCTCTTCGCGCCGGGCGCGATCGAGATAATAGCCACGCATGATCTCGGCATACGAGTCGTAGCCGGGGAAGGCCGAGCCGAAGATCACGCCGGTGTCGTCGCGCAGGGCGTCGGGCAGGCTCCAGCGGTCGGGGAGCTTCGTGCCTTTCGTCGTCGTCTTGTATCGCATCACCAGCGGGATGCCGGCATCGCGCAAGGCATCGATGCCGGCGGCCATCGCCAGGCAGGTGACACGGTCGAGCGCCGCCCGTCGCTCGCCGGTGATGCCGTACTCGGCTTCGAAGTCGAACGCGCCGCCCCGACCCGCCAACTTGATGACGTCGGCGGTGTCGTGAATGGTCTCGAAGATCGGACCGCCGTTGTCGCTCTTGACCAGGCGGGTGATGTTCTTGTCGAGCATGGCCTCGCGCAGGCGCTCGGGGATCGGCTCAATGAACTGATCGCCATTAAGCAAGCGAGCGATGTTCGCGTCGTCGAAGATGTGCTCGGTGCCCGGCAGGCCGACGGCGGCTCCAGTGATGACGACGGGCTCGGTCTCCGTCGGCTTGTGACCTTTGTAGATCTCCCAGCCCTGATCGAGCACTTGGGCGAAGTACTGGCCGAGTTGCGAGTACCGATCGCCGATGCCAGTGCCCGATGCGCTAACACCAGCTGGTCCGCCCAATTGCTCTGCGTAGAACATTTGTGGCGCTGGTGCAAGGTAAGTGCCTGAAGAGGAGGGCTGTTGTGTGCTCTCGGGCGCCGCAGCAGAGGGCGCCAATGTTGCCCGATCCTTATTAACGGGGGAGGCAACCGCTTCGCTCTCCGCGACAGCCGCGCGCGCAACACCCAGCCCTGCCGCATACATCCCGCACAGTGCCTGGTTGAATGCGGTGAGGTCGTCGAGCTTGGGATGATTGGTGAACAGCGAGAAGACATCGGCATCGCTGCCCAGCACGTCCTCAGCGAATCCCTGCAACGCCTTCTTAGGCCCGACTTCAACGAACACGCGCGCGCCCGCGTCGTACAGCGTGCGCAGGCCCTTGACAAACTGCACTGGCGCCGCCACCTGCCGCGCCAGCATGTCCGTCATCGTGTCCTTCGTGACGGCGGTGGGATAGAACTCGCCGTTGATGTTGGCGACGATGGGTATCTGCGGTGTCTGCATGCGCAGCCGGGTCAGCATCTGCTTCAGCGGCACGCTGGCCGGCGCCACGATCGAGGTATGAAAGGCGTGGCTGACCGGCAGCTCGCGCACCTCGTAGCTGGCTTGGGTAAAAATCTGTACGGCCTGGTTGATTGCATCGGTCGCGCCGCCGATCACCGATTGGCTGTTGCTGTTGACGTTCGCGACCACTACATATCCGTTGACAGTCTTCAACAGGCGCTCGACTTCGGCGATGGGCGCGAAGACGGCCGCCATCTTGCCGTTATCCTTCATCGAGACGTTGGTCATCTCGCGGCCGCGCGCGCTCACGGCTTCGAGCGCATCTTCGAACGGCAGCGCGCCCGCCGCAACCAGTGCGCCGTACTCGCCGACGCTGTGGCCCATCGTCATGTCGGGATGGATGCCGTAGGCCGCGAGCAAGCGCGTAGTTGCGATGTTAATGGTGATGACCGCAGGCTGCGTGACCGCGGTCTGGCGCAGGGCTTCTTCGGCTTCCGCTACTTTCTTCGCGTCGGTCGGCTCGACGTACATGAGTTCCGTAAGCGGTTTGCCGATCAGCGGCCTCATGATGACGTCGGCTTCCTTGAAGGTCTCGCTAATGACGGGTTCTTTGTCGCGAAGGCCGCGCAGCATGTTCACGTATTGCGAGCCCTGGCCGGTGTAGAGGAATGCGGCCTTGGGTGCGGGACCGTGACCGCGGAAGATGCCTTGCGCGCGCAACGCCTTCCAGAACGCCGGTTGCTTTGCGGCGAAGGCTTTCAGAGCCATGCCGCACTTGGTTGCTAGTTCGGCGGCGTTGCCGTAGTCGATGGTGAGGCGCTCGGCGGCGCGGAGGTCTTCATCGGCGGGAGCGGAGAATGCCGGAGCTTGACCTGCCTGGGCTGACTTCAGCACTGTGCGCAGGCGCTCGGCCAGTTCGGCGTCAGTTTGTGCGCCGATCACCAGCGCGCCGCGCAGCGGCGCCTTGCGCGCCTCAATCGTGGAGCCGTCAGACCCAGGTTTCGAAAAACGCGAGACCTGGGGCACCCGGTTTTCAGTGGCCAACGCAGCCGTCTGTACCTCGCCAGTTGCGGTCGCGACCGGTGCAGCCAGCGTCGCGCTCACGGTTGCCGCGCTTGCCATTACCGGTACTTGCGGCGTCACTGCCGGCGGCGTCACCGGCACGGCGATGGTCTTCTTGCCCTTGCCGTTCAGCCTGCCGGGGATGTGCTCTTCCATCACGACGTGGAAGTTGGTGCCGCCGAAGCCGAAGGCGCTGACGCCGACGCGCCGAGGCACGTCCGCCGGAACCTTCCATTCCTGCAGTTCGGTATTCACATAAAGAGGAGAGTGTGCAAAGTCAATGTCGGGGCTGGGATGCTGACAGTTCAGGCTGGGCGGGATGAGCTTGTGATGCAGCGAGAGCGTCGCCTTCAGCATGCCGGCCGCGCCTGCGCCACCCTTCAGGTGACCGATGTTCGACTTCACCGAGCCCAGCGCGACCGAGTGCACCGCCAGATTGGTGGCGCGCAGTACCTCGACCATGCTCGAGGCCTCGACCACATCGCCGACGCGTGTTGACGTGCCATGCGCCTCGATGACGGTCGCGGTCGCTGGCGACAAGCCGGCGTTCCGCCACGCGCGCTCGACGCACAACTTCTGCCCGATGGGATTCGGCGCCGTGATGCCTTTCCCCTTGCCATCGCTGGCGCCGGCGATGCCGCGCAGCACGGCGTAGATTTTGTCCTGGTCGCGTTCGGCGTCGGCCAGCCGCTTCAACAGGAAGATCGCGGCGCCCTCGCCCATCACGAAGCCGTCGGCTCCCTGCGCGAAGGGACGCGTGCCGGTCGGCGACAGCGCGCCGATCTTGCAGAACTTCACGAA
>DATJVE010000141.1:0-2543 GCA_035501975.1 Pseudolabrys sp. | reverse complement strand
GCGGGCAGAAAGGCCTTGATCGTGCGGTGCATGGACTTGACGTTGAGGTCGAACGAGAAATCCCAGTCGCGCTCTGTGCAGTCGAGCACGGTGCCCTGATGCACGTAGCCGGCAACGTTGGCGAGCACGTCGAGCCCGCCGAATTCGGATTCAACGGCTTTGGCCAGGTCGGTGACCGCCGCGCCCGACAACACGTCGAGCTTGATCGCCTTCTTGGCGTTGAGGCCGTGCAGCTTGCCGGTGTCGACGTCGGTGGCGATTAAAATCGCGCCTTCGGCGATGAACGCTTCGGCGATGGCGCGGCCGATGCCCTGTCCGGCGGCGGTCACCAGCGCGACCTTGCTTTGCAGACGTCCGCTCATCGCTGTCCTCATCAGTATCAGTGATTGTCGCGCGGTACGGGAAACTCCTGCGCGACGCGCTGATATTTGACCGCGGGCTTGAGCACCATGCCGGCGGACAGTTGATCGACCATGCCGCGCTGGATCTCCTGCCACGGCGTCTGGCTTGCCGGATAATGATAGCCGCCGCGTTTCTCCAGCGCGGCCCGGCGCGCCGCCAGTTCCGTCTTTGAAATCAAAATGTTGGCGCTGCCTTTGTTGAGGTCGATGCGGACGCGGTCGCCGGTTTTCAACAGCGCCAGCCCGCCGCCGGCCGCCGCTTCCGGCGAGGCATTGAGGATCGATGGCGAACCCGAGGTGCCCGACTGGCGGCCGTCGCCGATGCAGGGCAGGGTTTTGACGCCGCGTTTGATCAGCGCCGCCGGCGGCTGCATGTTCACCACTTCGGCCGAACCCGGATAGCCGATCGGTCCGACGCCGCGGATGAACAGGATAGTCTGCTCGTCGATCTTCAGCGCCGGATCGTCGATGCGGTGGTGATAATCCTCCGGGCCGTCGAACACCACGGCGCGGCCCGCGAAGGCGTTCGGGTGCTTCGGATCGCTGAGATAGCGCTGACGGAACTCGTCGGAGATCACGCTGGTCTTCATGATGGCGGAATCGAACAGATTGCCCTTGAGCACGATGAATCCCGCCTTCTGCTGCAGCGGCTTCTTGTAGGGCCGGATCACGTCGGCGTCTTGTATGGCGGCGCGCTTGACGTTGTCGGCCATGCTCTTGCCGTTGACGGTGAGCGCGTCGGCATGCAGGCGGCCGGCCTTGCGCAATTCGTTCATCACCGCCGGCAGCCCGCCGGCGCGGAAATATTCTTCGCCGAGATATTTGCCGGCCGGCTGCATATTGACCAAAAGCGGCACGTCGTAGCCGATCGTCTGCCAATCCTCGATCGTCAGCGTCACGCCGACGTGGCGCGCGATGGCGTTGATGTGGATCGGCGCGTTGGTCGAGCCGCCGATCGCCGAATTGGCGACGATGGTGTTCTCGAATGCCTTGCGGGTGAGAATATCGGAGGGGCGGAGATTTTCGTGCACGATCTCGACCGCGCGCACGCCGGTTTCGTAGGCGATCTGCCCGCGTTCGCGGTAGGGCGCGGGGATGGCAGCGCAGCCGGGTAACGTCATACCCAGCGCTTCGGCGAGTGCGTTCATGGTCGAAGCGGTGCCCATGGTGTTGCAGTGGCCGATCGAGGGCGCGGTCGATGCAGCGAGATCGAGGAACTCCTCGGCGTCGATGCGGCCGGTCGCCATTTCCTGACGCGCCTGCCAGATCGCCGTGCCGGAACCGGCGCGCTCGCCTTTCCACCAGCCGTTCAGCATCGGGCCGCCGCAGAGCACGATCGCCGGCGTGTTGACGGTGGCCGCCGCCATCAGACAGGCCGGCGTCGTCTTGTCGCAACCGGTCATCAGCACGACGCCGTCGAGCGGATAGCCGTAGAGCACCTCGACCAGGCCGAGATAAGCGAGATTGCGATCCAGCGCGGCGGTCGGACGCTTGCCGGTTTCCTGGATCGGGTGGACGGGGAACTCGAAGGCGATGCCGCCGGCAGAACGGATGCCCTCGCGCACGCGCTTGGCGAGCTCGATATGGTGGCGGTTGCACGGCGACAGGTCGGAACCGGTCTGCGCGATGCCGATGATCGGCTTGCCGGAGCGCAGTTCCTTGGCTGTCAGGCCGTAATTGAGATAGCGCTCGAGATAAAGCGCCGTCATGCCCGGATTGTCGGGATTGTCGAACCACAGTTGCGAGCGCAGCTGCCGCGATTTCTTTTGATTGGGCGCTCTCTTGCGCATGGGCCGGTCTCCCTTGGCGTCTTTTTTCCGCCGGCAGGATGCGCCTAACGGCGCGATCAAGGCAAGGGAGAGGGCTGCGACGTCAATGCCGGGGCGCGAGCGGGAAAAGGTTTTCTCATTGACTTTGGTCAACGGGACCGGTGCCGATTTCAGGCACTTGTAGTACTCTTCAGGTTGCCGAGGAGTGATCGATGTCGCAGCCGGCGCCGACGCGTGAAAGCAAGCCAGCGATGCTCAAGGACAAGGATTTCGTCTGGGAAGACCCGCTCGGGCTCGAATTTGAGCTCACGGAAGAAGAGCGCATGGTGCGCGACACCGCCAAGGGCTTTGCCCAGGACTACCTGATGCCGCG
>DATJVE010000140.1:0-24592 GCA_035501975.1 Pseudolabrys sp. | reverse complement strand
TTCGATCTCGACGACTACATCGACTACGTCATCTCCATGCTGCATGTGCTGGGCGGCGACGTGCATGTGGTGGCGGTGTGCCAGCCCTCGGTGCCGGTGATGGCGGCGGTTTCCCTGATGGAGGCCGACCGGGATCCTTACGTGCCGCATTCCATGGTGCTGATGGGCGGGCCGATCGACACCCGTATCAATTCCAACGCGGTCAACAAGCTCGCGGAATCGCGCGGCATCGACTGGTTCCGCCGCCACGTCATCACCAAGGTGCCGTTCCCGCATCCCGGCTTCATGCGCGACGTTTATCCGGGCTTCCTGCAATTGCACGGCTTCATGAGCATGAACCTCGACCGCCACATCGAGGCGCACCACAATCTGTTCCTGCATCTGGTCAAGGGCGACGGCGATTCGGCGCAGAAGCACCGCGAGTTCTACGACGAATATCTCGCGGTCATGGATCTTGCCGCCGAATTCTACCTGCAGACCGTCGACACCGTGTTCATCCGCCACGCGCTACCGAAGGGTCAGATGAAGCACCGCGGCCGCCGCATCGATCCCTCGCAGATCAAGCGTGTCGCGCTGCTCACGGTGGAAGGCGAGTACGACGACATCTCCGCGGTCGGCCAGACCGAGGCGGCACACGTCCTCTGCTCGAATATTCCGGAGCACGACAAGGCGCACTACGTGCAGCCGGGCGTCGGCCACTACGGCGTGTTCAACGGCTCGCGCTTCCGCGCCGAGATCGCCCCCCGCATCGCCGACTTTGTGCTGTCGCGCAATGGCGGCCGCGGGCGTACCACCGGCGCCCATCGCGGCGACGCCAAATCGGCGTCCGGCCACTGACCGGCAACGCGCCGCGGCGTTCCGACCGCGCCCGTTCAAGCGGGGGTTAAGTCTTTGCGCCGTTGAGGCATTTCCGGCCCTGCAAAACCGCTGGCGAAGCGCGGCGAATATGGCACTATTTGCCCGACGATTTGCGGCCTGACGGACTGAACGGATGCCCCTGCGCGCACTGCTTTATCGCCGGCCGAGCGAGCCTTCGGCGATCAGCATCACCTTCGAGCGGCAGATCTATCTGGTGCGCTTGCGCCGGCACCGGCAGGCGCGCCGCTACACGCTGCGCATCCATTCGGTCACGCGCGAGGTGGTGCTCACCATGCCGCCGCGCGGCAGCCTGAAGCAGGCGCAGGAATTCGCGCAGAGGCACGGCGGCTGGGTCGCGGCGCGGCTCGGCCGCCTGCCCGAGCCGGCGCCCTTCGCGCATGGCACGGTGATCCCTGTGCGCGGCGTCGATCACCGCATCATGCACCGGCGCGGACGGCGCGGCACGGTGTGGATCGAAAGCGGCGAGGCCGGCGAGCGCCTGCTCTGCGTCGCCGGCGAGGAGCCGCATATCGAGCGCCGCATCTCCGATTATCTCAAGCGCGAGGTGAAAGGCGATCTGGAAGCGGCCAGCCGCCGCGCCGCTGCCGATCTCGGCGTGAGCTTCCGGCGCGTGTCGATCCGCGATCCGTCGAGCCGCTGGGGCTCGTGCTCGACCACTGGCGTCTTGTCGTATTCGTGGCGGCTGATCTTTGCGCCACCCTTCGTGCTCGAGTATCTGGCGGCACACGAGGTCGCGCATCTCGTCGAAATGAGTCACTCGCGCCGGTTCTGGTGCGTGGTCGAGGGCATCTGCCCGCACGTCGCGCGCGCCAAATCCTGGCTCGACGCGCACGGCGCCGACCTGCATCGCTACGGCATGCCTGATCTGCGCTAGCGCGCCCGAAGCGCTTCGGCTAATGAGCCGACATGGCCGGGCAAGGGCGCGTGGTGCGTCTTTGCGCAAATGACCCGGCCATCCGCGTCTTTGATCTATTGCAAGACGGAAGGCGCGGATGTCCCGCACAAGGTGGGCATCACGAGGGAACTGTGATGCTTCGTCCCGGCACGTTCGCGCTCACGATCTTGCTCGCGGCTTTGAGCGCGATCGGCCCGCTTACCACCGACATGTACCTGCCGTCGCTGCCGGACATCGCGCGGCTGCTCGACGCTTCGACCTCGCAGGCGCAATTCACGGTCTCGTCCTATCTGTTCGGCTTCGCCGTGGGGCAGATTTTTTACGGACCGCTGGCGGACCGGCATGGCCGCAAGCCGGTGCTGCTCGGCGCCATGGCGCTTTATTGCGCGGCGAGCCTTGCCTGCGCGCTGTCGAGCTCGATCGAAATGCTAATCGTCGCCCGCGCGCTGCAGGCGCTCGGCGGTTCCGGCGGCATCGTGCTGGCGCGCGCCATCGTGCGCGACCTTTATTCCGGCGCGCGTGCCGGGCGTGAATTGTCGCTGATCGGCGCGGTGATGGCGCTGGCGCCGGTGCTGGCGCCGCTTATCGGCGGCGTACTGCAGACCGTCTTCGGCTGGCGCTCGGTGTTTTTCACGCTTGTTGTCGGCGGATTGGCCGGTGCCGCGATCGTCTGGCCCTTGCTGCCGGAAACGCTTAGCCAGCGCGCGGCCGAGCCGGTCTCGCCGGCGACGATGTTGCGGTCCTATCGCGTGGTGGCACGCAATCCGGCCTATCTCGCTTATCTCGGGCTCGCCTCGACCAGCTTCGCCGGGTTGTTCTCCTGGATTTCCGGTTCCTCCTTCGTGTTGCAATACCTTTATGGCCTGTCGCCGTTCCAATTCGGCGTCGCCTTTGCGGTCGGCTCGGCGGGCTATATGGGCGGCACGACGCTGGCGGCGCGGCTGGTGATGCGGCACGAGCTTGACCGCACGCTTGGCTTCGGCGCCGCGGCGATGGCAGCCGGCGGGCTTGCCATGACGCTCGCGGTCGCATTCGGGCTTACATCCGCCGCGTCGCTGGTGCTGCCGATGGCGCTTTATCTCGCCGGCCTCGGCATGGTGCTGCCGCAGGCGATCGCCGGCGCCATGACGCCGTTTCCGGAACGGGCCGGCGCTGCTTCGGCGCTGCTCGGCTTTGTGCAGCAGAGCCTGGCGGCGCTGTGCGGCGCGCTGGTCGGCGCACTTTTGGGCGCGACCGCTTGGCCGCTCGCCGGCATGGTGGCGGCGATGGGCTGCGCGACACTCGTGTTATGGATTGCGACCCGCGCGTTGCGGGCGCGTGCGGCCAGGCGCTCTTAATTTCTGCTGCGCCCGAACAGATTGTCGATCAGCCAGCCGTCGAGCCCGCGGCTGCGCGGCGGCGGCGCATTATTGGCCGATTGGATCGGCGCCGTCGGCGCCAGGCCGTCGGTCTCGCGCGCACGCGTATTGAACAGCCCGGACATAAAGCCGCCGGATTGTTCGCCGGGCAGGGCGGCGACCGGCACGCCCTGGTGCGCACCGCGCATGAAGCGGCTCCAGATCTCTACCGGCAATGCGCCGCCAGTCACCTTCTTGGTCGGCGTGCCGTCGTCGTTGCCGAGCCACACGCCGGTGACGAGATGCGCGGTGTAGCCGATGAACCAGGCGTCGCGGAAATCCTGACTGGTTCCGGTCTTGCCGGCGGCCGGCCAGCCGGGCAGGGCAGCCTTGTGCGCGGTGCCGATGGTCAACGTCTGCGCCATCATCTCGTTCATCATCGCCACGTAGCGCGCCTCGATGATGCGGCCGAGCGGCTGCTCGTTGCGCGCGTAGAGCACTTTACCGTTGGCTGCGGTGATGCGCTCGACCACGTGTGGCACCACGGCAAGCCCGCCATTGGCGAAGGGCGCATAGGCGCTGACCAGCTCGAGCGGCGAGACCTCCGAAGTGCCAAGCGCGATCGAGGCGTTGGGCTCGAGCTTCGAGGCGATGCCGAGCCGGTAGGCGGTGCGGATCACCGCCGCCGGCGTGAATTCCATGGTCAGGCGCACCGACACCGTGTTGAGCGACATCGCCAGCGCCTTGGTCAGCGTGACCGGCCCGTAATATTCGTGGCCGTAGTTTTCCGGCTGCCAGCCGCCGATCTTGATCGGCGCGTCCTGACGGATGCTGTCGGGGGTGAGGCCGTGCTCGAGCGCGGTGAGATAGACAAACGGCTTAAAGGCCGAGCCGGGCTGCCGCTTGGCGGCGACCGCGCGGTTGAACTGGCTCTCGCCGTAATTGCGGCCGCCGATCATGGCGCGCACCGCGCCGTCCGGCGTCATCGCCACCAGCGCGCCCTGCGAGACGCCGTTCTTCTCGCCCTTCTGCGCCAGCTCTTCGTCGAGCGCCTGCTCGGCCCCTGCCTGAAGCACGGTGTCGATCGTGGTCTTGACCGCGATATCCTCGTCGACGTGGCCGAGCACGTCGTTGATCGCGTCCATCACCCAATCGGCGACGTAGTTGATCGAGCCGTTGCCGGCTTGCGCGGCCACGCGCGGCGGATGCGCGAGCGCGACCTTCTCACTGGCGGGCGTGATGAAGTGGAGGTCGGTCATGGCCGCGAGCACGATTTGCGCCCGCTGCTCGGCGCCGTCGAAGTTGCGCGTCGGCGCGAGCCGCGACGGTGACTTCACCAGACCCGCGAGCAGGGCCGCTTCCGGCAGGCTCAACTGCTTGGCGGGCTTGCCGAAGTAACGCTGCGCCGCTTGCTCGATGCCGTAGGCGCCGGAGCCGAAATAGACGCGGTTCAGATACAATTCAAGAATCTGCGTCTTGGAGAATTTCCGCTCGAGCCACAGTGCCAGCAGCATCTCCTGCAGCTTGCGATGCACCGTACGTTCTTGCGTCAAAAAGAGGTTTTTCGCCAATTGCTGCGTGATCGTGGAGGCGCCCTGCGCCACGCCGCGATGCAGGATGTTGGCGAGGGCCGCGCGCGCGATGCCGTAGGGGTCGACGCCGTAATGCTCGTAGAAGCGGCGATCCTCGATGGCGATAAAAGCCTGAGGAACGTAGCTCGGCAGCTCCTTCAGCGGCAGCACCGCGCCGCTCGAGCCGCCGCGCGTGGCGAGCGGGCGACCGTTGAGATCGACGATCTGGATCGAGGGCGGTTGCTTGGGGATTTCCAGCGACTGGATCGGCGGCAGGTGCGCGCCGGTCCAGGCGATGACGCCGCCGGCGCCGATCATCAGCCAGAGGCCGAACACCAGGCTCCAATAGATGGCGCGCCCGATCAGCGAGCGGCGCGGCCCACGCTTGCGCGATGGCTTGGCGCGTTTGCGTCTGGCCGGCGGCTTGCCGCCGCCTGAAGGCCGGTCGCCCGGGGAGGCACGCAGCTCAGGTGCGCTATCGAAGACCGGTTCCCGGCGTCCGCCCGATTGTCCCTTGCCCTGCGCCATCGCGCGACCCGACCCGATCAGCCGGCCTTCAACAGGCCCCCAAGGGCACGCTACGGGGCGCGATTTAAGGGCTCGTTAAGCGGATGCCGCCACGGCGCCCCCCGTCATGATCTTGATCAATGCCACGCCGGCGGTGAATTACTATTTAATTTCACAGCCTTGCCGCCTGGACCCGTACGATGACAGCGCCCGCCAATTCACGTCCGCAACTCAAGATCAGGCGCGTCGCGCTCGATACCGGCCGCGAAAACGTGGTCGTCATTTCGCGGCGCTCCATGGCGTTGCGGCCGGAGGTGTTCCGCGGCTTTTCCCGCGTCGAGGTGCGCTGCAATTCGCGCGTGATGCTGGCGACGCTGCTGCTCACCGAGGACGGCCTGGTGGCGCCCGACGAGCTGGGGCTCTCAGATCCCGCCTTCCGCCGTTTCGCCGAGCCGGCCGGCAGCCTGGTCACCGTCACGCCGGCGCCGCCGCCCGACAGCCTCGACGCCGTGCGCGCCAAGATTCAAGGCCGCGCCTTAAGCGCCGCCGAATTGCGCTCGATCGTCGAGGACATCGCGCATTACCGCTATTCCGACATGGAGATCGCCGCCTTCCTCATCGGCTCGGCGAGCTTCATGACCAGCAGCGAACTCTTGGCGCTGTCGAGCGCCATGGCCGAGGCCGGCACCCAGCTGAAATGGGAGGGCCACACCGTCGTCGACAAGCATTGCATCGGCGGCGTCCCCGGCAACCGCACCTCGATGGTCATCGTGCCGATCGTCGCCGCGCACGGCTTGATGATCCCGAAGACGTCTTCGCGCGCGATCACCTCGCCGGCCGGCACCGCCGACACCATGGAGGTGCTGGCGCGCGTCGATCTCGGCGTCGAAGCGATGAAAGAGGTGGTGACCGCCTGTCACGGCTGCCTGATCTGGGGCGGCCACGTCAATCTGTCGCCGGCCGACGACATCCTGATCTCGGTCGAGCGGCCGCTCGGCATCGATACCCGCGAGCAGATGGTGGCGTCGATCATGTCGAAGAAACTGGCGGCCGGCTCGAGCCATCTGTTGATCGATATTCCGGTCGGTCCCGCCACCAAGGTTACGAGCGCCACGGACGCGATGCGGTTGCGCAAGCTGTTCGAGTTTGTCGGCGATCATTTTGGCATCGCGGTCGAGGTGGTGACCAGCGACGGCCGCCAGCCGATCGGCAATGGCATCGGCCCCGTGCTGGAAGCACAGGACGTCATGGCGGTGCTCGGCAACGAGGCCGGCGCACCCGTCGATCTGCGCGAAAAATCGCTGCGGCTTGCCGCGCATCTCCTCGAATACGATGCCGACCTGCGTGGCGGCTCCGGCTATGCCCGGGCCAAGGAGCTTCTCGACAGCGGCGCCGCGCTCAAGCAGATGCACAAGATCATCGAGGCGCAGGGGCCGTCCGGCCGCAGCGCCGAGCTTGCCGCGCGCACCGCCGACATCGCATCGCCGCGCGACGGCGTGGTCGAAGCAATCGATTGTCTGCGTCTCAATCGGCTCGCGCGCACCGCCGGCGCGCCGATCGACAAGGGTGCGGGCATCCGGATTTTCAAGAAAGTCGGCGATTGGGTCGAGCAGGGCGAGCCGCTCTATCGCATCCATGCGGCCGACCGGCCGGAATTCGACCTTGCGCTGGCCGGCGCCAAGGCTGACGCCGGTTACGTCGTCGGCAAGCGCACGCCCGGCGCCGAGACCGCGCCGTGAGCGGCGCCGTCCTGCAATGTCTGCCGTCGGCGGCGGAAGCGGCGCGGCGGCTGGCGACGCGGCTCGGCTTGGCGCTGCATGAGATCGCGCTGCATCGCTTCCCTGACGGCGAGTTGCGCGTCACCGTGGGAGAGGCGGCGGCGACGACCATCGTTTACGCCTCGCTCGACCAGCCGAATGAGAAGCTGCTGGCGCTGATGTTCGCGTCGGAAGCGTTGCGGCGCGGCGGTGCGACGCGGCTGGTGCTGGTCGCACCTTACCTTTGCTATATGCGGCAGGATGCGGCCTTTCACGAAGGCGAGGCGATCAGCCAGAAGGTCATCGGCCGGCTGCTCGCCGGCAGCTTCGACCGCGTGATCACGGTCGATGCCCATCTGCACCGCACGCCACGCATCGACGACGTTTTCCCCGGCATCGCGGCCGACGATCTTTCGGCCATGCCGGCGATGGCCGAGGCGCTGCGTGCGGGCGGCTTGCATCGCCGTACGGTGGTGGTCGGGCCTGACGAAGAATCGCAGCCCTGGGTCGCCGATCTTGCCGGCCGCTTGGGGCTCGATCATGCCGTCGCCAGCAAGCGCCGCCGTAACGACCGCTCGGTCGATATCCGCTTTGCCGATCCGTCGTCGCTCGCGGGCCGCCCGGCGCTGCTGGTCGACGATATCGTCTCATCCGGCGGCACGCTGATGGTCTGCGCCAAGGCCTTGCAGGCGGCTGGCGCAACCACGCTCGATGTCGTCGTCACCCATGCGCTGTTTGCGCCCGAGCTGGTGAGCGAATTCTTACACGCCGGTATCCGCTCGGTGCGCTCGACCGACAGCGTGCCGCACCCGACCAACGCCATCGCGCTCGACGGCATCCTGGCCGAGGCGCTGCGCAAGACCGCGGGCGCCTAGGCGCTCGTTTCATCGCGGCGCGCGCTGCGGCCTTGCCGCGCTGGCGTCACGCGTGGGCCAGCGCATGACCGCGCCAGCGGGCGATTTCGGCGAGCTCCGCCTCCGGCCGCTCGGTGATGACCGCGCCGCGGCCGAGATAGATCGCGCCGCTCTCGCCGTCGATCGTGAGCCAGTCCGCCTCTTTGATCGCATTGCCGGCGAGCGAGCCGCGATGTGCGGCGACATCGACGCTCAGCATAGCGCAGCCGACGATGCAGGGCCGGCCCATCTGCCGCGCCACCAGCGCGGCATGCGCCGTGCGCCCGCCAACCGCGGTCACGATCCCCGCCGAGACGGCGAAGCCGGCGACGTCGGCGGTGCTGATGTCAGGACGCAGCAGAATGACCGGATCGCCGGCGGCGGCGATGCGCTCGGCGCTCGCCGAATCGAAGGCGATGCGGCCGACCGCGATCCCGGCCGACGCGCCGGTGCCGCGTGCGGCCGGTTGCTGCACGCCGGCCAATCGCTGGCGCGCCAGCTTGTCCAGATCGATGCCGTTCAGCCGACGCAGGCCTTGCGCCGGCGTGAGCAGCCCTTCCTTGACGAAGTCGATGGCGAAGCGCAGCGCGGCCTGCGCCGTGCGCTTGGCCGAGCGGGTCTGCAGCAGCCACAATTTGCCGTCTTCGACGGTGAATTCGACGTCCTGCACGTCGGCGAATTCCTGTTCGAGGCGCGCCAGCATGTCGTGCAATTGCGCGGCGACCGCGGGCAGCGCGCGCGAAATCGCCGCGTCGGTTTCCGGCGTGCGGCTGCCGGAGACGACATCCTCGCCCTGCGACTCGAACAGGATATCGATGATCGGCCGCGGCGCGCCGGTCGAGGGATCGCGCGAAAAGGCGACGCCCGCGCCCGAGGTCAGGCCGCGATTGCCGAACACCATCGCTTGCACGGCGACCGCGGTGCCGGGCAGATCGTCGAGATGCTGGAGCCGGCGATAGGTTTGCGCGCGATCGCTCATCCACGAGCGGTAGACCGCCAGTGCCGCGTTCTTCAATTGCTCCATCGGGTCTTCCGGAATGCCGGCGTTGTCGTCGACCAAGGCATGGCATGACTTGGCGAGGCGCTCGATCGCCTCGCTGTCGAGCGCGCCTTCGCCGGCGACGCCTTCGCCCGCAACCAATTCGTCGCGGCGCCGGGAAAACCGCGCGGCATCGACGCCGAGCACGACATGGGCGTAGCTCTCGATGAAGCGGCGGCGGCAATCCCAGGCAAAGCGCGGATGGCCGGTCAGGCGCACCAGACCTTGCACCGCGGTCAAGGTGCAGCCGACGTCGAGCACGGTGTCGAGCATGCCCGGCATCGAGCGCGCGGCGCCCGAGCGCACCGACACCAGGAGCGGCTGGCGCCGGTCGCCGAACAGGTTGCCGGTGGCGCTTTCAAGGAAGCCGATGCCTGTGTGCAAACCCTCGGTCAGTTTTTGCGTCGCCTTTGGGTCGCCCTTGACGATCGCGGCGCAGAGGTCGACCGGCAGCACAAAGGCCGGCGGCACCGGCAGGCCGAGCGCGGCCATGCGTGCGAGATTGGCTGCCTTGGCGCCGATGACCTCCGCGGAATGTCGCTTGGTCGAGCCGTCCCCGATAAGCACGATCGGCATGACGTCTCCTCACACCGACAAATCCGCCAGCACGTGGCGGCGCAACAAATGTCCGAAACCGGCCAGGCGGTCGGTCGAGCGCTCCAGCGCGCGGGAGAGCTCGAGCACCGACAGCCCGGTCTTGAGGTCGAATTCGCCGCGCAGGACCAAAGCCGTAATCGCGCGTTCGGCGTCGTCGCCCTTGTGTTCGGCCTCGATCAGCCGGTCGACCGCGGCGAGCGCGTCTTCCGCGTCGACCCGCTGGCCGTCCGGGATGTTTGCCGCCGCGGCGGAGCCCGCTGCGGCGGCCTCGGTGCCGGCGACCGCGGCGGCGCAAAGCTCGGCCAGCGGCTGCAGCAAGTCGGGCGGGACATCGCCGGGCAGGAGCGAGGTGAGAAACGCCGCCTGCTCGAGCTCGTCGATCGCTTCTTCGAGTCTGTTCACCAGCTGCTCGACGACGGGATCGGCGTCAAATCGCACGATCTCCTCGCGCGCCTTGATGACGATCTTGTCGGCTTTTTCCTCGATGCGCCGCGCCGCGTTGGCCAGCGCCTCGCGATCGAACGGCTCGCGCGCCAGCCGTTGCGCGACGAAGTGCGCGATGCCGTCCGCGATGTCGCGCGCCAGACCCGCCTGGCCGACGACGATCGCCAGCAAGGCGCCATCGACGCGCTGCAGATGGCGCACGAGGTCGGCCTCGATGCGGTCGCGGGCAAGCCGGATCGAGCCGCCTTCCAGCAGCGCTTCAGCGGAGACCTGCAGCACCGTCTTGAGGAAATCCACCGCCGCGTCGCGCCCCAGCGCGCGGTCGAGCCGCTCGCCAAAGCCGATGCGGGTCGGCGTCGCGTGATGCACGGCCGCGGCGACGAGTTCGCTGCCGCCGAGCGCGAGGAAGCCGCGGTGGCCATAGCGGTGGCGCGCCGCCCAGTCGAGCACGCGCACTGCGTCGGCTTTGCCCACCCAGGCCTGCAGGATCTTGCGCGCCCTGTTCCAGTCGATCAGGAAGACCAGCGAGGCGCCGATCGCTTCCAGGAAAGCGTTGCGGCTCTGTTCGCTGTCGGTCGGACAGCGGCCGGTGATCAGATAGAACGCCTCGTCGTCGCCCAGGCCCGCCGCGCTCTTGCGCTCGAGGCCGCTCCATTGAATGGGGAAATTGCGCAACAGGCCGGTGAAGAACCGCGCGCGCGCCAGATGCACGTCCGTGTAGGTGATGGTCACCGCGTCGGCGTCGACGGCGATCACCACAACATGCGCCTCGGTCTCGCCGATGTCGTTCTGGATGGTGAGCCGCGTGCCCGAGCGCGCGGCGGTGGTCGCCAGGCCCGGATGATCGAATTTGAGCTTGGCCGTGGCGGCGACGCCGCACATGAAGGCTTCCACCGCCGGCCGGTCCTGCGGCAACAGGCCGTGCACATGGGCGCCGGCCAAGATTTCTTCCGCATGCGCCGCCGCGAGCCGGTTCAACGCCTTGTGCAGGTCCATGACCAGGCGATGCAGACTATCGCCTTTGCGCTCGGAGAGCCCGGTCAGTTTGGCGATCTGCGCGAGCGCGATGGTGTCGGCCGTGGCCGGCCAGCCGCCGTCCTTGAGCGCGGCGAACCGTGCCTGCGCTGCATCGCCTTCGGCCGGCTCGGCGGCTTTCACCGCGCGGATCATGCCGGCGACGTCGTCGCAAACGGCCGTGCTCAAGGCGCCGAGGCCGGGCGCCGCAATCTCGTCACTCGGCAGCAGGTTGGCGCCGTTGACCAGCGCCTGCATGACCGTTGCGTCGATACCGGCGGCGCGGCACTCGTCGGTAAGATCGAAGCGGACGCCGCGCGGATCGCGCGCGTGGCGCGCCGCAGCCTGCAAAATGCTCAGGCGGATCTTCGCCCGGTCGTTGGCGGCGAGGCCCTCGGCGATGAGAGCCGGCAGCAGGATATCGGCCTGCCCGAGCCGCTCGATGATGTCCGATTTCATCCTTCCACACCTGCGTACTCGGGGTCAGTACTGCATGGTGCGTTGATCTTGGCATTGAGCCAGATCAGTCATCGGAGTGTCATTTGAGCAGCCCGCCTGCGGCGTCGGTTCGCGGAATCACGCTGTGATTCCCGGGCCTTGCAAGCGGGCGCCGATATTTCAGAGCCTGCCGTGCTCGCGCAACACCTCGGCGGCGATACGGTGGGCCTCATTGGAGGCGGGAATACCGCAATAGAGGGCGAGCAGCAGCAGCACGTCCTGGATCTGCTCCGGACTGCAGCCGTTCTTCACCGCGCCGTTCAAGTGCACACGCAGTTCGTTCGGGCGTCCGGCCGCCGCCATCATTGCGATCATTACCAGCGACTTGGTCGCCGGCGGCAGCGCGGTGCGGCTCCAGACGTCGCCGTAGGAATAGGCGTTGATGATGTGCTGCAGCGGCTTGCCGAACTCGCCGAAGGCGCCCATGCGCTTTTCCACCGCCTCGCGGCCGAACATTTCGATGCGCAGCTTCAGGCCGCGCTCGTACTGGTTCTTGTTGTCCATCGTCAGATCCTTTCGCGCTGCTATTGCAGCGGGATGTTGGCGGCTTCGCGCACCGCATTCCAGCGCTTGTATTCGTTGACCATGAAGTCGCCGAACGCTTGCGGCGTCGAGCTCTTCACCACCACGCCGACCTTGACCAGCTTCTCGGCGACCTTCGGATCGGCCAGGCTCTCGTTGAGCGCCTTGTTCAGCTTGGCGATCACCGCGGGGGGCGTGTCGCGCGGCGCGAACAGGCCGTACCAGGTGGTCACGTCGTAGCCGGGCAAGAGGCCCGATTCGATGGCCGCGGGCACGTTGGGCACTGCCGGAAAGCGGTCCTTGCCGGTGACCGCCAGCGCCTTGAGCTGGCCCGACTGCACATGGCCGATCAAAGCCGATACCGTGTCGAACATGATGTCGGCATGGCGGCCGAGCACGGCATTGAGCGTTTCCGGCGTACTGCGGAACGGCACATGCAGCAGGTCGATCTTGGCGCTCTGCCGGAACAACTCGCCAGCAAAATGCTGGGTGGCAGTGAAGCCGGGACTGGCGAAGACAACCTTGCCGGGATGCGCCTTGGCATAGGCGATCAGCTCTTTCACGTCGTTTGCCGGAAAGTCCGGCCGCGTCACGATCATCAGGCTCGCGGTCGCGATCTGTCCGACCGGCGCGAAGGCGGTGAGCGTGTCGTAGGGCATCTTCTTGGTGGTGACGGCGGCGATGATCTGCCCCGCGGTCATGATGCCGATGGTGTAGCCATCCGGTACGGCGCGAGCGACGACATCGTTACCGAGCGTGCCGCCGGCACCTGGCTTGTTCTCGACCACGATCGCCTGGCCGAGTATGCCCTGCAGTGATTCCGCCAGAATGCGGCCGACAATGTCGGCCCCGCCGCCCGGTCCGAAGGCAACGATCAGATGGATCGGCCGCTGCGGGTAATCCTCGGCGCGCGCAGCCAAGCCCGCGGTCAAAAGCACAATGGCCGCGAAGGCGAACCAAAGCCTCTTCATGACGTCCTCCCCGTGATGTTGCCGTATCGCTCAAGGTTTCGCTCCTCGGCGCCGGACTTCTTTGATGATGACGCTGTTATCGAGATCGGCTTCACCCGCGCGCACGCAGGCTTCCAATATGTCGGCGTGCACCTCGAGCATCGACAGCTTCTGTCCGACGCTCGCCGCTTGATCGAGCATCAGGTGCACGTCCTTCAAGGTCTGCTTGGCGCGGCCTTCCGGCGAGAAATCGCCGCGCAGCATTTTCGGCCCCTTGGTCTCCATCACCTGCGAGTAGGAGGCCGAGCCTTTCGCCACCGGCAGGAACGCGGCGGGATCGAGTCCCAGCCGCTCGGCAAACACGAGGCCCTCGGCCAGCGCAAGACGATTGAGGCCGAGGATCAGATTGACGGCGAGCTTGGCGCGGCCGCCGTCGCCGATCTTGCCGACCCGGAAGCTGCGCTTAAACAGCGCGTCGAACACGTCCTTCAGCTCGGCGGCAATCGTGGGATCGCCGCCGATCAGCGCGACGCCGTCGCCGCGCCGCACCTGGTCGCTGGTGCCGGAGACCGGCGCGTCGAGATAGCGGATGCCGCGCGGCGTGATGCGCGCGGCGAGCCGCGCCACTTGGTCGGGATCGCAGGTGCTCATGACCATCACGATCTTGCCGGAACCCTCGCCGAGCGCCGGCAGTAGATGGTTCTCGATGACGTCTTCGACCTGCGCGGTGTTGAACACGGCGATCAGAAACGCGCGCGCAGGTTTTGCGAGGTCCGCAATCGATTCGACGGCACGGCCGCCGACCGCGTTGAGCCGCGCGCGGCGGGCCGGATCGATGTCGTAGCCGGTGACCTGGATGCCGGCGTCAATCAATCGCTGGGCGTAGACTTCGCCCATCAGGCCGAGACCGACAATGGCAATGGGGGATTCGCGCATCACGCCTCTGATTGGGAGGTAATATTAAGCGAACGGATAGCCCCCAGGCGAGCCTTTCCGTTGCAACCATGCGTAGCTTGGCGTTATGCTTTGCCATCCGGCCAGTTCGGGAACCAACTCGGCGGCGACCAGGATTTCCAGGGAGGATTTCGACATGCTCAACCGGGCAGGAATTGCCATGGTGGCGGCAACGACGGCGCTCGCCTTCGCTCCGGCTGCCGCGAATGCACAGGCTTGCGGCGAGATCGAGCTTGGCGCCGCGGTTTCGGCAACCGGCATCTACGCCGCCAACGGCCAGAACACCAAGAACGGCTACGAGTTCGCGGTCAAGAAGATCAACGACGCCGGCGGTGTGACGATCGGCGGCAAGTGCTACCACTTCAAGATCAAGTACTACGACGACGAGTCGACGCCGGCGCGCGCGGCGCAACTGGTCGAGCGGTTGATCGATCAGGACAAGATCAACTACGTGCTCGGCCCCTACGGCTCGCCGCTGACCAAGGCGATTCTGCCGGTGATCGAGAAATACAAGACGCCGCTGGTGCAGGGCGAGGCGGCTTCGCGCTCGCTGTTCACGCAAGGCTACAAATATCATTTCGGCATCGTCGCCACCTCGGAGAAATACCTGACGCCGGTGGTCGACATGGCGGCCGCCATCGCCAAGAAGGCGGGCAAGGACCCGTCGAAGGTCAAGGTGGCGATGATCTATCAGGATGACGCCTTCTCGCTCGACGTGCGCCAAGGCGTGGTCGACGCGATGAAGAAATACAACATGTCGGCGATCGTCGACGACCGCATGCCGAAGGATTTGAACGACATCACCAGCTTCCTCACCAAGGTGAAGGCGCTCAAGCCCGACGTGCTGATCGTCTCCGGCCACGAGAAGGGCGCGGCCACCGCGGCGCGGCAAATGGCCGATCTGCAGATCCAGGTGCCGCTGGTCGGCATGACCCACTGCGAATCGGCGAAGATCACCCAGGATTTCCCCAAATCCTCGGAAGATTTCGTCTGCCCGACGCAATGGGACGAGACGATGAAGGTGCAGGATCCGATGTTCGGTACCGCGGCGAACTACAACACGCAGATCAAGGCCGCCTATGGCTACAAGGTCGTGCCCTATCAGACGGCGCAAGCGACGGCGGCGGTCTATGTCTGGGCGGATGCGTTCAAGCGGGCCAATTCGCTCGACAAGGAAAAGCTGCGCGAGGCGCTGACCAAGACTGATCTGGAAACCTTCTACGGGGGCATCAAGTTTGCCGCCGACGGCAGCAATCCCGGGAAGGAAATCATCCTGCGGCAGATTCAGCACGGCAAATACAACGTCGTGTGGCCGGAGAAAGTCGCGGCCGCCAAGCTGCAGTATCCGCGCGAGGCTCAGTACTGAGCTTTAAGTGGAAGCGGGCGAACCTAACGCCCGCTTCCACGCTTTCATGGGAGCTCGTCCGGTCGCAATCCGATCGGGCGGCGGGTTTTGGTTATTTGCCGGCCACCGAAGGCGCACGATGGACCATATCCTGGAGAACCTCTCGATCCTCGCCGCCGCGCCGGTGCTCAACGTCGGCCTGTTGATCGACGGCGTCCTGATCGGCTCGATTTTCGCGCTCGCCGCCTATGGCCTCGCGCTGGTTTGGGGCGTGATGAACGTGAAGAACCTGGCGCAGGGCGACTTCATCATGCTGGGCGGCTATCTCACCTGGTTCCTCGGCCGCCATCACGTCGATCCGCTGCTCGGCGTGCCCGCCGCCTTCGTGCTGCTGTGGGGGATCGGCTGGGTGGTCTATCGCCTGGTGGTCAGCAAGGTAATCACGCGCGACCTGTTCACCTCGCTGCTCGCGACCTTCGGCGTCGCCATCGTCATCCAACAGAGCCTCAATCTCGCGTTCGGCCCGGATACGCAATCGGCGCATTCCGGCCTGCCGACCTTGCAGCTTGCCGGCGGGCTGGTCACCGTCTCGGTCACCCGGCTGCTCGGGTTTGGCCTGGCGATCGTGCTGGCGGTCGCGGTGATCGTGTTCATGAAGAACAGCAGGATGGGGCAGGCGATCCGCGCCACCGCGCAGGATTCGCGTGCCGCCCGCGTGCTCGGCATCGACACCGAGAAAGTCTATTCGTTCACCTTCTGCCTGAACGCGGCAATCTGCGGCGCAGCCGGCGCGCTGGTCGCGCTGGTGTGGAACGTGCAGCCGTTCCTCGGCACCACCTATTCGATCCGCCTCTTCGTCATCGTGACCGCGGCGGGCTTCGGTAACCTGCCGGCGGTGATCGCGGCCGGCTTCGGCATGGGCGTCTTCGAGCAGTTCGGGGGCTTCCTGCTCGGCGCCGAGTTCCAGCAGGCGCTGATCGTGATCCTGCTGTTAAGCGTGCTGGCGGTGCGGCAGTGGCAATACATGCGCGTGCGGCAGGCCGTGCAATGAACCTCGTTACCCGCCAGACGCTGCCCTATGTCCTGATCCTGGTCGCCGGCGTGTTTGCGCCATTCCTGTTCCGCGACTACTCGAATGAAATCGCGGTGCTGTGGCTCATGATCGTGTTCGCCTCGACCTGGGACATTCTCGGCGGACAGATGGGCTACAACTCGCTCGGCAATATCTTCTTCTTCGGCGCCGGCATGTACATCTGCGCGATCGTACAGATCGGGCTCTATTACGACGTCGGCATGTACACCTCGGGCGCCCGCACCACCCACATCGTGTTCACCACCGCGCAATATTTCACCGGCTTCGCGCTTGGCACCGTGGTGGCGGGCATCGGCGCGGCCGTGCTCGCCTTCGTCGCCGGTTGGATCTTGTTTGGTCTGCGCGGGCCTTATTTCGCGATCGGCACGCTCGGCCTGGCCATCGCCGCCGCCGAGCTGACCGCCTCGTGGGAATGGGTGGGCGCCGCCAGCGGCATTTCCATGCCGGTGTTTCCTTACGGGCCGGAACCGCAAAAGCTGTTCTTCTATTTTCTGTTGTTCGCGCTTGCCTTCGCGCTGCTGGTCTTTCTGCGCTGGCTCTATTCGACCAATTTTGGCCTCGCGCTCAACGCCATCCGTGACGATGAGGAAAAGGCGGAAGCCATGGGCCTGCACACGCGGCGCTACAAGCGCACCGCCTGGGCGATTTCGGCGGTGTTCCTCGGCATCGCCGGCGCGATCTTCGGCAACATGACCGGCTTCATCGAGCCGCGCGACATCGCCTTCCCGACCACGACTTTCAATATTTTCATGGTCATTATGGTCCTGCTCGGCGGCAAGGGCACGCTGTGGGGGCCGGTGATCGGCGCGGTGGTGTTTCACACCATCAAGGAGGTGACCTGGACCTACTTCCTCGGCTGGCAGTTCATCGCCCTTGGCCTCTTGATCGTCGTCACCATCGTTTATTTCCAGCAAGGCATCGTCGGCTGGTTGATGGAGAAATATCCGAAGGCCTTCGCCTCCGGCGCGAAACGCGAGCCGGAGCCGGCGCTTGGCGTCGGCCTCGCGCCGCACGCGGAGGGCGCCGAATGAGCGAACCCATCATCGCGCTCGACAAGGTGACCAAAACCTACGGCGGGGTGATCGCCAATCACGCGGTGTCGCTGACCGTCGAACGCGGCAGCATCACCGGGCTCATCGGCCCCAACGGCTCCGGCAAGACCACGCTGTTTAATTCCATCGTCGGCTATCACCCGATCGATTCCGGCTCGATCCGTTTCGGCGGCCAGGAGATCTCGGAGCTCAAGGTGCAGGAGATCGCCCGCCTTGGCTTGTTGCGCACATTCCAGACCACGCGCATCTACGGCAAGATGAACTGTATGCAGAACATGCTGATCTCGATCCCGCACCGCAAGGCGGCCTTTCGCGACATGTTCGCGCGCGAGGACGGTGCGGTGGCCGAGAAGGCCGGGCATCTGCTTGCCTTCGTCGGCCTCTACGAGAAGCGCTTTCTGCGCTCGGGCAGCCTGTCGTTCGGCCAGCAGAAGCTGCTGGAATTCGCCATGGCGCTGATGAACGAGCCGACCGTGCTGCTGCTCGACGAGCCGACCGCCGGCATCAACCCGACGCTGATCAACGGCCTGCTCGACCGCCTCAAGCGCGCCAATAGCGAATTCGGCATCACGCTGTTCATCATCGAGCACAACATGCGCGTGATCATGAACACCGCGAGCAAGATCTACTGCATGGCGCACGGCGAGATGCTGGCGGAAGGCGAGCCAGGCGAGATCCAGCGCGACCAGCGCGTGATCGACGCCTATCTCGGAGCCAATTGATGGCCAGTCTCCAATCGGCGGGCGCTTATCACGGCGGCGTCGCGCCGGCGATTTCGGTGGAGGAGGTCGCGCGCCAGGCGCTGGAGATCGCGCGCGACGTCTCCGTCGACGAACTCGACGCGCTCGCCGGCGCGAACCCGCATCTGCGCATCGACGAGCTGCACGCCGGCTACGGGCAGATGGAAATCCTGCACGGGCTCAGCCTGCGCGTCGGGCACAAGCAGTCCTTGTGCCTGATCGGGCCGAACGGCGCCGGCAAGTCGACGGTGCTGCACTCGATCTTCGGCTTCACCAATGTTTATTCCGGTTCGGTGTCGACCGAACGCGATGGCGGGCGCATCGATGTGACCGGCCTGTCGCCGAGCGAGAAGCTGCGCTCGGGCGGCATCGCCTACATTCTGCAAGACAAGTCGGTGTTCCCCGGCATGACGGTGGAAGAGAATCTGTGGATGGGCGGCTACCTGATGAACCACCCGGCCGAGGCCAAGCGCGCCGCCGAGAAGGTGTTCGACAAATATCCGCGGCTTGCGGCGCGGCGCCGGCATCCGGCTAAGGTCTTGTCGGGCGGCGAGCGGCGGCTCTTGGAGATCAGCCGCGCACTGGTGATGGAGCCGCGCATCCTCCTGGTGGACGAGCCCTCGATTGGACTTGAGCCGCGCTTCATCGACGCGGTGTTCGACATCCTCGGCGACCTCCAGCACAAGGAGGGCAAGACCATCGTCATCGTCGAACAGAACGCCAAGAAGGGGCTCGAGTTCGCCGACATCGGCTATGTGATGGTGTCGGGCAGACTGGCGCTCGCCGGCCGCGCCGATGATCTGCTCGCCAATCCGGACGTCAGCCGGCTGTTCCTGGGCGGCTAGGCTTCGCGGCCGCACTCACCGCGGCTCGATCAGCTCGATCCTGTTGCCGAACGGATCCTCGACATGCCGGCGGTCATAGCCCGCGATCGGCTCGTCCTCGGTCACCGTGTAGCCGGCGGTCTTCAGCCGCGTTTCCAGATCGGCAAGCCCGTCGACGATGAACGCAGGGTGAGCCTTGCGGGCCGGAATGAAATTCTTGTCGACGCCGAGATGCACCGTCACGGGTCCGCTCTCGAACCAGCACCCGCCGCGGCCGGCAAGCTGCGGCGGCTTCGCTTTTTCCGCGAAGCCTAGCATGCCGCGATAGAAGGTGCGGGCCTCGTCCTCGCGGCCCGCCGGCATGGCAATCAAGACGTGGTCGATCCGACGAACCGGCACGGCTCACCCCATCATTGGTTCGTTCGACAGGTTTATCTCACGGCCGCACGTCCGCCGTCGATAGGGATTGCGCACCCTGCCTTGCCCTGCGCCGGCCAGGCCCGATAAGGTCTGCCGCCATGTCGTTATCCACCCAATACGCACCCCAGACTCTTCAAGCACAAGACTTCGGCGGGGTCGTCGCGTCGCTGGCCGACGACCGCCTCTATGCGCTGCAAAACGTTTTCGCGCTCGACGGCCGGGTGAGTTCCTATCCCGCGAGCGCCCGTGGCTATTCGGTGGCGAACAGCTACCTGCTCACCCAATCCGACGCGGCGATGCTGATCGACACCGGCTTCGGCAAGGACGAACCGGTCATCCGCGCGCAGATCGAGGCGCTGATCGCGCCCGGGCTGCCGCTGTCGATGTTCCCGCTACGGCTCAACGAATTCATGTCGATCAACAATGTCGAGAGCTTCGCCGGGCACTTCAACATCGACCAGTGCTACACCAGCAACCCCGACGCGGCGCTGTGGTTCGATTTCGGCGCCACCGCGAACGGCCGCGGCATTCTGGATGCGATGAAGGTCACCGCCGTGACCCGGGCGGACACGATCGAGCTCGGCAAAAGCGGCCGCGCCATCGACGTCATGCAGGCGCCGATCCGTCTGATTGCCACGCGCTGGCTGTACGACCGTGCGGCCCGCACGCTGTTCTCCTCGGATATGTTCACCCATACCTGGCGCGACGCCGCGACCGGGCCCTGGATCGTGACCGATGCCGATGCCGACGCAACGTCCTTGCGCGACGTCCGCTCGTTCATGTTGAACACGCGCTATTGGTGGCTGGAGGGCGTTTCGACCGACGCGATGCGGCGGGGCATCGGCGACATCTTCGACAAATTCGACATCGAGACCATCGCGCCTGGCTACGGCTGCATCCTGCGCGGCCGCGATACGGTGGCGCGCCACTATCGAATGCTGGATGAGGTTCTCAAGGCCTGCGACAAGAGCGTGGCGGTGTCGCGCTATGTCTTCCGCGACGAGGAGCGTTGAGGATGCTCGACAAAGCGGAGGCGCTCGCTATGGCGCCGGCGGACAGGATGCCGCGCGAGATTGCGCCGGGCGTGTTCTGGATCGGCGACTGCCTGGTGCAGCGCCACAAGGGCAGGATCTACCACGGCTATAACGCCGCCTTCCTTGTCGCCGGCGAGACCGCGTCGTGCCTGGTCGAGACCGGACATCCGAAGGATTTTCCGGTCATCGAGCGGCACCTGAACGCGCTGTTCGCGAGCGGCGTGCCGCCGATCGAGTATCTGTTCGTCACCCACCAAGAGACGCCGCATTGCGGCGGCCTCGGCCGCGTGCTCAGGACCTACCCCGACGCGATCCTGTGCGGCGACGTCAGCGACTATCACCTCGCCTTCCCGCAATACGAACACCGCATGCGCTGGATGAAGGAGGGCGACGAGATCGACCTCGGCGGCCGCACGCTGATGGTGGTCGAGCCGGTGATCCGCGACCTGCGCACCACCTGGTGGGCCTTCGACACACGCGAGCGCGTGCTGTTCCCGGGCGACGGCTTTGCCTACAGCCACTATCACGAGGACGGCCACTGCGGACTGGTCGCGGAAGAGGCCGTCTCGCTCGATCTGCCGGACGTGTCGTCGACCTTCGCGGACCTCGCGCTGTTCTGGACCAAGTTCGCCGACATGAACGTCTATTGTGACCGGCTCGATCAGCTCATCGCGCGCCTCGGCGTCAAGACGATCGCGCCGACGCACGGCCTGCCGATCACCGACGTCAAGGCCACGGTGCCGAAAGTGCAGCAGGGCCTCAAAGCCGCCGCGCTCACGCCGGAATCCGGAACGAACGAAAAAGTAGCGCCAGCGGCGTGAGCCTCCAGCACGCTTCGTCTTCTATGATGGCCGGCGACGCTCGCTACTTAGCGGCCGCGATTTTGTTCGCGCGGATCACGTCGCCCCAGAGCTTGATCTCGCGCTTGAGCAAGGCGGCCGCGGCCTCCGGCGTCTGTTCTCCTGGACCGAATTCATCCATGCCGCCGTCGGCAAAGGCCTTTTGCACCTTGGGATCGGCGAGCGCCGCGCGCAGCGCCTTGTTCAGCCTGTCGACGATTGGACGCGGCGTGCCGGCCGGCGCAAGAAGCATATGCCAGAAGTCGATATTGAGCTTCTTGTAGCCAAGCTCGCCCAAAGTCGGCAGGTCCGGCAATCCGGCGAACCGCTTGCGGCCGACGATGGCATAGGCTTTGAGCTTGCCGGATTTGACCAGAGGCCCCGAAACGATGGCCGATTGCGACTCCAGATCCACCTGGCCCGACAACAGGTCGACAAGCGCCGGGCCGGCGCCGCGATAGGGAACCTGCGTCGCCTTGATGCCGAGTTCCTGGGCGACCAGCACTCCGGCCAAATGACCGTATGAGCCGACGCCGGGATGCCCGATCCTGACCGTGTGCCCGGGGGTCTTCATCCACGCCAGCAGTTCCTTGAAATTCTTCGGTGGCAGGCTCGCCGGCGCCGCAAGGGTCGAAGCGGCGGTGTTGATGAGGCCGATGGGAGCGAAATCTTTCACCGCATCGAACTTGAGGTCCGGATAAAGCGACATGCCCGCCGCCAGCGCCACCTGATGGATCATGATCGTGTAGCCGTCGGACTCGGCGCGGGCACCGCGGGCGGCGCAGATCATGCCGCCGGCGCCGCCGACGTTTTCGATCACGATCGTCTGTCCCAGCGATTTTTGCATGGGGTCCTGGATGATGCGAGCGATCGTGTCGGTCGCGCCGCCCGGCGGGAACGGCACCAAAAGAGTGATGGGCCGGCTGGGATAGGTCTGCGCCGAAGCGGCGCCGGTCGCCAAAAGACAGGCGGCGAAAAGCGCCGCCGCGAACGCGCGTGCAAAGTGCATGAGTCCCCCCTGTAAGCCGCCTGTCATTCTTTGTTATGGGCGACGCTGGGATATTCGCCTGATTTCCAGCCGCTCGGCAAGATGCACGCGAAGGCCGGCGCGGCCGCGCGGCAACTCCACCATCGCTTTGTGCTGCGCCGCACCCAGGGCGGGCCGGCGTCCGTCTAGTCTTTCGCCGCCTTGTCGTCGTCTTCGCCGGCTGAGAACAGCGCGATCAGCGCGCGTTTGATGGCGGCCTGGCGGGTCGGCGAGGCGATCTGCGCGCCCATCAAATCGGTCACATAGAACACGTCGACCACGCGCTCGCCGAAGGTGGCGACGTGAGCCGACACGATGTTCAGGTTGAGCTTGGACAGCGTGGTGGTCAGTTCGTAGAGCAGGCCGGTGCGGTCGAGGCCGGTCACCTCCACCATGGTATAGCGGCGCGACCATTGATTGTTGACGGTGACCGTGGGCTCGATGGCGAAGGCCTTGAGCCGGCCTTTGGGCGGGGTGCGCTTCTCCACCACGTCGGGCAGCCGCAGGTCGCCGCGCAGCGCCTTCTCGATTGAATCGGCGACGCGGTTGGCGCGCCGCTCTTCGTCCTCGTCGAGCTCGAATTCGCGCGACAGCGAGATGGTGTCGAGCGCCCGCCCGTCGGTGGTGGTGTAGATCTGCGCGTCGACGATATTGGCGCCCGCCATCGCACAGGCGCCGGCGATGATCGACAGCAGCCAGGGATGATCGGGTGCGAGCACGGTGAGCGCGGTCACCGCGCCGTCGTTGAATCCGATCGATGTGGCGAGCGACTTGCCGGCGTCCTCGGCGGCGCGCACGAATTTCGCGTGCTCGAGCTTGTGCGGCAGATCCACCTTGAGCCAATAGGCCGGATAGAGTTTGCCGATATGGGCTTCCAGCTTGTCTTGCGGCCAATCTTTGAGCGCGGCGCGGAACTCGCCCTGCGCGGCGGCGACGCGCTGCGCGCGGTTGACCTCGGAGAATCCGCCGGTGAGCACCGGCTCGGTCTCGTAATAGAGCGTGCGCAGGAGCTGCGCCTTCCAGCCGTTCCACACCCCTGGACCGACCGCGCGGATGTCGGCGGTGGTGAGGATGGCGAGCAGCTTAAGCCGTTCGGCTGACTGCACGACGGCGGCGAAGTTCTCGATCGTCTTGCGGTCTGAGAGGTCGCGCGATTGCGCGACGCTCGACATCACCAGATGGTTCTCGACGAGCCAGGCGACGGTCTCGGTATCGGCCGCGGAGAAGCCGAGCCGCGGGCAAAGCCGCCGTGCCACGCGCGCACCGGCGATCGAATGATCCTCGATGCGACCCTTGGCGATGTCGTGCAGGAACAGTGCGACATAGAGGATGATGCGGCTGCCGGGCTGCAGCTTGTGGATCAGATCGCTGGCCAGCGCCATCTCGGTGCTGCCGCGCTCGATCTCCTCCAGCACGCCGATGCAGCGCAACAAGTGCTCGTCCACCGTATAATGGTGGTACATGTTGAACTGCATCATCGCCACAACCTTGCCGAAGGCCGGCACGAACTGGCCGAGCACGCCGAACTCGTTCATCCGCCGCAGCACCGTCTCCGGATCGTTCTTGGAGGTCAAAATCTCCATGAACAGGCGGTTGGCTTCCTCGTTGTCGCGCAGTTTGGCGTCGACCAGCTCGAGCGAGCGGGTGATTGCGCGCATGGCGTCCGGGTGGAAGGCGAGGTTGTGCTTCTGCGCCAGATGGCAGATGCGGATCAGGTTGACCGGATCGCGCTTGAACACGTTGGCGGCGGCGAGCGTGATGCGGTTCTTGTCGACGATGAAATCGTCGCTTTCGGCGAGTTGACGCCGCTTCACCGGACGGAACTTCGCCATGACGCGGCTCAACACCGGCACGCTCTTGGCGTGGCTGTCTTCCAGGTCCGCGCACAAAATGGCGGTGAGGTCGCCGACGTCCTTGGCCATCAGGAAGTAGTGCTTCATGAAGCGTTCGACGTCCTGCTGGCCGGGGTGTTCGGTGTAGCCGAGCCGCACGGCGATCTCGCGCTGGATGTCGAACGACAGCCGCTCCTCGGCGCGGCCGGTGAGGAAATGCATGTGGCAGCGCACCGACCAGAGGAAATCCTCGCAACGGCGGAACAGCTTATATTCCTGCTTGTCGAACACGCCGCGCTTGATCAATTCGTCCGGCTCGCGCACGCGGTAGACGTATTTGGCGATCCAGAACAGCGTATGGAGATCGCGCAACCCGCCTTTGCCGTCCTTCACGTTGGGCTCGACCAGATAGCGCGATTGTCCCGAGCGGCGCACGCGGTCCTCGCGTTCGGCCAGCTTGGCGGCGACAAACTCCGCGGCGGTGTTGCGCACCACTTCGTCGTCGAAGCGCGTCACCAGTTCGTCGAAC
>DATJVE010000139.1:0-2134 GCA_035501975.1 Pseudolabrys sp. | reverse complement strand
CGGCTCGACATCCTGGTGAACAACGCCGGCATTACGCGCGACCGCTCCATGCGCAAGATGACCGACGACGACTGGGCCGCCGTCATCAACGTTAACCTCAACGGCACCTTCTACTGCACCAGCGCGGCGGTTCCGGCGATGGTCAACCAGCGCTATGGACGCATCATCAACATCAGCTCGGTGGTGGGGCAGATGGGCGCGTTCGGGCAGGCGAATTATTCCGCCAGCAAGGGTGGCATCATCGCCTTCACCAAGACCCTGGCGCTGGAAATGGCCAAGTTCAACGTGACCGCCAACGCCATCGCGCCGGGATTCACTTCCACCGAGATGGTGGACGCGATTCCGGAAGAGATTGCGGCGCAAATCAAGGCCAAGATTCCGCTCGGGCGTTTCGCCACACCGGAGGAGATCGCCAAGGCGGCCGCATTTTTGGCCGCCGAGGGCGACTACATCACCGGCCAGGAGCTGAACGTGAACGGCGGATATCACATGTAGGCTGCGATCGTGGGCAACAGCAAACTCCTTCTATCACACGCAAGAGTGCTCGCGCTCCTATTACCGCGGGGCCGGCCGCTGCGATGATTTGATTTGAATGGGAAGTCGCAGCGCGCACTGCCGGTGAGCGGTGCTTTCGGGGTCGATATTTTAGATAGGGCCGGTTTTAGCCGGCGACATATCCCGTCGGCCCAAGCCGACTCAAAATCACTGTTGGTAGGGTGACGCGGGCGTGAAGGCCCGCTCCATTTATCAGGTAAAAAGTATGGCAACCGAAGCAGTACAGCCCGTCCAAAGCATTGCAGAAACCCAACTCGAGGACCTGCGCGAACGGCGCGCCACGCTCGAACGGGGCGGCGGCACAGAGCGCATCGACAAGCAGCACAAGTCCGGCAAACTGACGGCGCGCGAGCGCATCGCCAAGCTCGTGGACCCGACCAGCTTCCAGGAGATCGGCATCTTCGCCAAGCACCGCGCCACGCTCTTCGGCATGGAGGGCAAAGAAGTCCCGGCCGATGGCGTGGTCACGGGATGTGCCACCGTCGACGGCCGCACCATCCATCTCGCCAGCCAGGACTTCACGGTGCTGGGCGGCGCGGCAGGCGAGGTGCACTGCGCCAAAATCGCCGACATGATGCAGTTGGCGCTCAAGACCGGCAGCCCGTTCGTGTTCATCAACGACTCCGGCGGCGCGCGTGTGCAGGAAGGCATCGACTCGCTCGCGGGTTACGCGAGAGTTTTCTACCAGAACGTGATGCTCTCGGGTACGGTGCCGCAGATCGCGATCATCTGTGGCCCGTGCGCCGGCGGCGCGGCCTACAGTCCCGCGCTCACCGACTTCATCATCCAGACCCGCCGCGCGCAGATGTTCATCACCGGCCCGCAGGTCATCAAGCAGGTGACCGGCGAAGTCGTCACCGCTGATGCGCTCGGCGGTCCAGCCGCGCAGATGAACCGATCCGGCGTTGTGCACCTCATTGCCGAAGATGACGAGAACGCGCTACTGCTCTGCCGTCGGCTGTTGAGCTTCCTGCCGTCCAACAACATGGAAGATCCGCCGCGCCTGCCGTACGACAGCGCGCTTGACGACGATCCCGAGCTGAACAACATCGTTCCCACTGATCCCAAGATCAGCTACGACGTGCGCGACGTGATTACCCGCGTCGTCGATGGCCGCGACCTGTTCGAGATCCAGCCCGGCTTCGCGCCCAACGTGGTGATCGGCTTCGCGCGAATGCAAGGCCGCACGGTGGGCATCGTCGCCAGCCAGCCGGCGGCGCTGGCGGGCGTGCTCGACATCAACGCCTCGGACAAGGTCGCGTGGTTCGTGCGCTTCTGCAACGCGTTCAATATTCCGCTGCTCACCTTCGTCGATGTGCCGGGCTTTCTGCCCGGCGTCGATCAGGAGTACGGCGGCATCATTCGTCACGGGGCGAAAATTCTGTTCGCGTATTCGGCGGCGACGGTACCGAAGATGACGGTGGTGCTGCGCAAGGCTTATGGCGGCGCGTACATCGCGATGTGCTGCAAAGACCTGGGCGCCGATCGCGTGGTGGCGTGGCCGACGGCGGAGATTGCCGTGATGGGCGCCGAAGGCGCGGCCGAGATCGTCTTCCGCAGAGAGATCGATTCCGCCGCG
>DATJVE010000138.1:0-16427 GCA_035501975.1 Pseudolabrys sp. | reverse complement strand
TTGGAGATCGCTTTCAGCGTGGTGGTCTTGCCGGCGCCGTTGGCGCCGAGCAACGCGACGATGCCGCCCTTCGGCACCTCGAGCGACACGCCCTTGAGCACCAGAATGACGTGATCGTAGATCACTTCGATATTGTTGACCGCAAGGATGGTCTCCGCCGCGGCGGAAGCCGTACTTTCGGTCCGCGTCGCCGCCGACATGGCCGCTCCAAACAAAAGCCTCTCCCCGCCGACATGGCGGGGAGAGGGATCGCTCACGTTATGACGACTTGTCGCAAGCTTCCGTGCGCTTCGGCCACGGCTGGTTCTTGGTGACGTAGTCCTGCGCCGCCGAATCGAGCAGCGGCATGACCTTGTCCTTCATGGGCGAGATCCAGTCGCTGACCTTGACCCACTTGGCGCCGTCCCACTGCTGCACATAGGCGGAGTGGTGACCGTTGTGGTCGGTGCAACTCACCGAGATCGGCGCGCCGAAATCGGGCAGGCCGATTTCCTTCCAGCGCGCCGCCGTGATCTGCAGCGATTCCAGACCGCGGCGCATCTCCTCGCCGGTGATGTCCTTCTTGCCGGTGAGCCGCTGCGCGTTGCGGATCGCCTCGGCGATCACCACGGAGTTCATCACGCCGCGATTGTAGAAGTTCTCGCCGACCTGGTTCGCCGGAGTCTGGCTGTCCTTGCCGATCACGTATTTCTGGATATCCTTGATCGCCGGGAAGTCAGCGCCAACCGCGTTGAAGTTGAGCGAGAGATAGCCCTTGGCGGCGGCTCCCGCCGGACGTGCGTCGTCCTCGCTGCCGGACCACCACACGCCGATGAAATGATCCATCGGGTAGCCGGTCTTGGCGGCTTCCTGCACTGCGGTCGGGTTCATCGCGCCCCAGCCCCACATGATCATGTAGTCTGGCCGGTCGCGGCGGACGCTTAGCCAGAGGCTCGACTGGTTCTGCATCTGGGCCGGCGGCACCGGATATTTCTTGACGGTGAAGCCGTAGTCTTTGGCGAACTGATCGAGCAGCGGGATCGGCTCGAGACCGTAGCCGCCGTCGAAATAGATGTAGCCGATGGTCTTGCCCTTGAGCTTGTCGAGCCCGCCTTCCTTGGTGCCGATGTAGCGGAAGATGATCGACAGCCCGTCCCAATAGGTCGCCGGCGGGTTGAAGATCCAGGGGAAGTCCTTGCCGACCGCCGAAGCGGAGAGGCCATAGGCCATGGACAAGATCGGGATGTGGTCGACAGCCGCCTTCGGAATCAGCGCCAGCGTGATTCCGGTCGAATAGGGCGTGATCACCGCCGGATGCTGGTTCTTCAGCGATTCATAGCACTCGACGCCCTTCTCGTTCTTGTAGCCGGTCTCGCATTCCACGAACTTGATCTTGGACCCGCCGATGCCGCCGTCGCGCGCATTCAGCATGGTCATGTAGTCGTGCATGCCGTTGGCGATCGGAATGCCCGAGTTGGCGAACGGACCGGTGCGATAGGTGAACAGCGGTACGAGGGTTTCCGCGGCAGCCTGCGAAACCAGGGCGGAACCGCCGACCAGGCTTACGAGCGCTGCGCCGAGAATCAAATGTTTCAAGCGCATCTTTGTTTCTCCCTTTGCTTCTGCCGGCGCTTCGTTGCTCCGGCCCTTGACGTCCGACCCTCGATCAAGAGGGGGTACCCCCTTTCCGGCGCTCCGGTAACGGGGGAATTAGCTTGAGTGTGCTCCTTCAATACGGGAAAGGCCACACCCTCAGTTTCTGCTTTCCGATCTGCCAGAGCCGCGCCAACCCGTTCGGCTCGGCGATCAGGAAGAAAATGATCAGCACCCCCAAAGTTATGAAGTTGATGTGCTCGACATTGGCCGAGGTGATCGACAGGCCGAGCATGTCCTTGAGCATGCGCAGCATGATCGGCAGGCCGTAGATCAAGGCCGCGCCCAAATACGAGCCGAGCAGGCTGCCTAGGCCGCCGATGATCACCATGAACAGCACCAGGAACGACTGGTTGATGTTGAAGCTCTCCGACTCGGCATTGCCCAGCCACAAGAACACCAGCATGGCGCCGGCAACGCCGCAGTAGAACGAGGACACCGCGAAGGCGAGCAGCTTGGTCGGATAGAGCTTGATGCCGATCAGTTCGGCGGCGATGTCCATGTCGCGCACCGCCATCCAGGTGCGGCCGATGCGGCCGCGGATCAGGTTGGAGGCGAGCAAGGTCATCACCGCCACGATGCTGAGCACGATGAGGTAGCGGGTGACCGGCGTCGCATTCGGGCCGGTGATCGGAATGCCGAACAGCGTGCGTGTCGGCACCTCGATCGAAGCCGAAATATTATAGTTGTAGAGCCACGGAATGCGGATGAAGCACCAGGACAGGAAGAACTGCGAGGCGAGCGTGGCGACCGCCAGATAGAAGCCTTTGATGCGCAGGCTGGGCAGGCCGAAGACGATGCCGGCCACCGCCGAGAAGAAACCGGAGCAGATGACCAGCACCACGATGTTGATGCCGGGGAAATAGGTGGCGAGTTTGTAACAGGCGAAGGCGCCGACCCCCATGAATCCGCCGGTGCCGAGCGACAACAGACCGGTGTAGCCGGTCAGCAGATTGAGCCCGATCGCCGCCAGCGAGAAGATCAGCACGGGCGTCAACACCGAATCGATCATAAAGTCGGACGCCGTCAGCGGCACCAGCACATAAGCCGCCGCCAAGATCAGCGCGATGCCGATCTGATCTTGACGGATCGGAAACAGCGCCTGATCCGCGCGGTAACTCGTCTTGTATTGGCCTGCCTCGCGATAAAACATGCCGCCCTCAGATCCGTTCGATGATGCGTTCGCCGAACAGCCCCTGCGGCCGGAACAGCAGGAACACGAGGGCGATCACATAGGCGAACCACTCCTCGATGCCGCTGCCGAACAGCGGTCCCCAGTAGAATTCGCCGATCTTCTCGCCGACGCCGATGATGACGCCGCCGATGATGGCGCCCGGGATCGAGGTGAAGCCGCCGAGGATGAGCACCGGCAGCGCTTTGAGCGCGATGATCTCCAGCGCGAAGGACACGTTCGAGCGCGCGCCCCACATGATGCCGGTCGCCAGCGCGACGATACCGGCGGCGAACCAGACGATGACCCAGATATACTCCAGCGAGATACCGACCGAGAGCGCGGCGCGGTGGCTGTCGGCGACCGCGCGCAGCGCGCGGCCGATGCGCGTCTTCTGGAAGAACACGGCGAGCGAGGCCACCATCAGCGAGGCGATGATCGCGGCGGCGATGTCGATCTTCTGCATCTGCACGAAACCGCCGAGCATCTTGATGGTATAGGAGCCGCTCGGCAGCAGGAGTTGATCGGCGATCATCACCTTTGGGTCGCCGCCGAAGATCAATTCGCCGCAGCCGATGAGGATGTAGGTCAGGCCGAAGGTCGCCATGAACAGAATGATGTCCGGCTGGTTGACCAGCGGCCGCAGCACGAAACGTTCGATCGCTAATGCCAGCAGGAACATGACGCCGATCGCCAATGCGAGCGCGAGGAAGGCCGGCACGCCGTGCTCGTAGAGACCGACCAGCGTCAGCGCGGAGAACACCACCATGATGCCCTGTGCGAAATTGAATACGCCGGAGGCCTTGAAGATCAGCACAAACCCGAGCGCAATCAGCGCATAGAGCACGCCGGAGACCAGGCCTTCCCACAGCGTCTGCACCAGCAGGTCGGGCGCCGTGCCCATCTGCACGAAGGGGTCGATGAAGATCTGGTAGAGGAGATGCATCAATGTCTCCTCAATGGGCAACGCCGAGATAGGCGTCGATCACGCCCTGATTGCCCTTGATCTCGTCCGGGGTGCCGTCGGCGATCTTGATGCCATGGTCAAGCACGACCACGCGGTCGGACAGATCCATCACGACGCCCATGTCGTGCTCGATCAGCGCGATGGTGGTGCCGTAGTGGTCGTTGACGTCGAGGACGAAGCGCGACATGTCCTCCTTCTCTTCGAGGTTCATGCCGGCCATCGGCTCGTCGAGCAGCAGCAGGTCCGGCTCCATGGCGAGCGCGCGGCCGAGCTCGACCCGCTTCTGCAGCCCATAGGGCAGCCGGCCGACCGGGATGCGGCGGATTTCCTGGATCTTGAGGAAGTCGATGATCTCCTCGACCCGGCCGCGGTGCTCGACTTCCTCGGCCATCGCCGGCCCGAAGCGCAGCAACTGCCAGAAGAAATTCGTATGCATCTTGAGCGTGCGACCGGCCATGATGTTGTCGAGCGCGGTCATGCCGCGGAACAATGCGACGTTCTGGAAGGTGCGCGCGATGCCGCCATAAGCGGCGTCGTGCGGGCGCATCTTGGCGCGCGCCTGGCCTTTGAACGTGATGCGGCCCTGTTGCGGATGGTAGAAGCCGTTGATGATGTTGAGCATCGAGGTCTTGCCGGCCCCGTTCGGCCCGATGATGGCGCGGATCTCGCCCTTGCGGATGTCGAAGGAGACGTCGCTCACCGCGTTGACGCCGCCGAACGACAGCGACACGTTCTCTACCGACAAGAGCACGTCGCCGACCGCCACTTCGGGCCCCGTGCCGCTCGGTGCTCTCATGCCGCCTGCCCCATCGACGCGACGACCGACACGGTTTGCATGTCGCGGATTTTCACGCGCGCCGCGATCGTGCCCTTGCGGCCGTCCTCGAAGGTCACCTCGGTCGAGATGTCGGCTTCCTTGGAGCCGTCATAAAGCGCCTTCACCAGCGGCCCGTAGCGGTCGGCGATGAAGCCGCGGCGGACTTTCTGCGTGCGCGTGAGTTCGCCGTCGTCGGCATCGAGCTCCTTGTGCAGGATCAGGAAGCGCTTGATCTGCGCACCCGCCATCACCTTGTCCTGCGCCAGCGAGCGGTTCACCTCGGCGACATGTTTCTCGATCATGTCGTAGACCAGCGGATGGCCGGCAAGCTCCTGATAGGAGCCGTAGACGACGTTGTTGCGCTCGGCCCAGCTGCCGACCGCGGTCAAATCGATGTTGATCATGACCGCGACGAAATCGCGCTTGTCGCCGTACGCGACCACTTCGCGGATGTTCGGATAGAACTTGAGCTTATTCTCGATGTATTTCGGCGGGAACAGCGTGCCGTCGTTGAGCCTGCCGACGTCCTTGCTGCGGTCGATGATTTTCAAATGCCCGGTCTTCTCGTCGAAGAAGCCGGCGTCGCCGGTCTTGACGTAGCCGTCCGGCGTCATGACCTCCGCCGTCTTACCGTCGTCTTTGAAGTAGCCGGAGAACATGCCGGGCGACTTGAATTGGACCTCGCCGTCCTCGGCGATGCGGATGTCGACGTTCGGGCAGGCCGGACCGACGGTGTCGGAATAGATTTCGCCATCCGGCTGCGCGGTAACATAGAGGAACGCTTCGGTTTGACCGTAAAGCTGCTTGAGATTGAGCCCGATCGACCGATAGAAGTTGAACAGGTCAGGGCCGACCGCCTCGCCGGCGGTATAGGCGACACGCACGCGTGAAAAGCCGAGCACGTTCTTGAGCGGACCGTAGACCAGGATTTCGCCCAGCCAGTAAAGCAGCCGGCCAGACAGCGGCACCGGTTGGCCGTTCAAGATACGCTCGCCGTATTTGCGCGCGATGCTGATGAAGTAGTGGAACAGCTTGCGCTTGAGGAAGCCAGCATCCTCCATGCGGATCATCACGCGGGTGAGCAAAAGCTCGAGCGTGCGCGGCGGCGCGAAATAGAAGCTCGGGCCGATCTCGCGCAGGTCGGCCATCGCCGTGTTGGTGTTTTCCGGGCAGGCCATGCAGAAGCCCGCGACCAGGCCTTGCGCGTAATTCAGATAATGATCGCCGACCCAGGCGAGCGGCAGGTAGGCGAGCGCGACATCGTTCTCGTTCAACTTGTCGAACGCGACGGTGTCGGTTGCCGCCTTGATCGAGCGCTCGCCGGTGAGCACCACGCCCTTGGACGTGCCGGTGGTGCCTGACGTGTAAAGAATAATCGACGGATCGCCGCCCTTGCCCGCCGCGATCTCGGCGTCGATCCATTCAGCGGCGTTTGAATCTTCGGCCAGCGCCTTGCGCCCTTCGGCGATGATGTCGTCGATCGGATGCAGATGGCTGTGGTCGTAATCGCGCAGGCCGCGCCGCTCGTCGTAGACCATCTTCTCAAGCTTGGGCAGACGATCCATCACCGACATGATCTTGTCGACCTGCTCCTGATCCTCCACCGCGGCAAAGCGCACCTCGGCGTGCGCCAGCACGAAAGCGAGTTCGTCGGCCACCGCGTCGGCGTAAACGGGTACCGGCACGGCGCCGAGCATCTGCGCCGCCATCACCGACCAATAGAGCTTCGGCCGGTTAGCGCCGACAATGGCGATGGTTTCGCCGCGCTTAAGGCCGAGCCTGTTGAGCCCAATGGCGTAGGCGCGCACGGTGTCGAGCACCTGGCTCCAGGTCCAGGTTTGCCAGATGCCGAGATCCTTCTGCCGCATTGCCGGCCGGGCGCCGAACAAATTGGCGTTGCGAATCAAAAGCTTGGGAAATGTGTCCGCTGGCGCGGCGGTCGACGTCGCCACTTGCCCGTTCCTCCCGAACGGCCGCGCTCTCTTATGGGCGCGGCTTCTTCAACCCCTCGCCGCCTCAAGGCGGGTCTTGTTGCCACGATATGAAAACACCGCCGCAGGCGGGTCAAGCCTTGCGCGGATCGGGATTTAGTTGCAGGGGGCGGCTAAATTATTCCGCCGCCTTGAGAAACGGCGTCGTCCCGGCGCGGAATTGCTCGTATAAGCCCGCTTCCTCGGCCTTGACGATGGTGAAGTGACGCTCTTTGACTGGGCCGTAGCCGCGGATTTTTTCCGGAAGAGCAGCAACAGCAACAGCAGCAGCGTGATTTGCCGGCGTCAAATGGTCGACGATTTCGGCCAAAAGTTTCTCGTAGTCGGCGATCAGGCGGCGCTCGGTTTTTCTTTCTTGGGTGTAGCCGAACGGATCGAGCGGCGTGCCGCGCAATACCTTGAATCGCTTGAGCACGCGTAGCACGCCGAGCAGCCAGGGGCCGAACGACATCTTCTTCGGCTCGCCGGTGATCTTGTCGCGCCGCGCGAACAGCGGCGGCGCCATCAGGAACTCAAAGCGCAAATTGTCGCCGTCGAAGGTCGAACGCACGCGCTCGACGAATGAGGTGTCGGTGTAAAGCCGCGCCACCTCGTACTCGTCCTTGTAGGCCATCAGCTTGAACAGGTAACGCGCGACCGCTTCCGAGAGCGCGCATTCGCCGGGCGTCTTGGTGGCTTCCGTGCTCTGGATCTTTTCCACCCAGCGGCGATAGCGCCGCGCGTAGCGCGCGCTCTGATAGGCGGTGAGGAAGGCGACGCGCCGCTCCACCGTCTCGCCGAACGACTGCGACAGCTTGAGCGAATCGTTGGCAAGCTCGGGCGCCGGCTTCACTAGCGCCTCGAGCCTGGCCGGATCGACCGCGGCGCGGCGGCCGTAGCGGAACGCGGCGACGTTCATTGCCACCGCCTCGCCGTTCATCTCGATCGCCTTTTCGATCGCCTCGGCGGACAGCGGCAGCGCGCCGGCCTGGTAGGCGTAGCCGAGCATGAACATGTTGGCGCCGATCGAATTGCCGAGCAGCGCGGTGGCGAGCCTGCTGGCGTCGACGAAATGGCTCTGCCCCGGCCCGGCCGCCGCGTTGATGGCGCGCTTGAGCCGCTCCGTCGGCAGCGAATAGTCGGCATTGCGGGTGAAGTCGCCGGGCAGGAATTCCGCGGTGTTGACCACGACGCGGGTGTGTCCCGCCTTGATCGCGCTCAGCACCTTCTTGTTGCCGGCCACCACGCTGTCGCCGCCGAGCACCAGGTCGGCGCCGCCGGCGGCAACGCGGATGGCATGGATGTCGTCCGGCGTGTTGGCGATGCGGATGTGGCTGTAGACCGCCCCGCCCTTCTGCGCGAGACCGGCCATGTCGATGATGCCGGCGCCCTTGCCTTCGAGATGCGCCGCCATGCCCATGATGGCGCCGATGGTGACGATGCCGGTGCCGCCGATGCCGGTGACGATGATGCTGTAGGGATGGTTGACGAGCGGCAGGCGCGGCTCGGGCAGCGCCGGCCAGTCGGCCGGCTCGGCGACGCTTTCGCCCTTCTTGAGCTTGGCGCCGTGCACGATGACGAAGGACGGGCAGAAGCCCTTGATGCAGGAGTAGTCCTTGTTGCAGCTCGACTGGTCGATGGTGCGCTTGCGGCCCCATTCGGTGGTCAGCGGCTGCACCGACACGCAATTCGATTTCACGCCGCAATCGCCGCAGCCTTCGCAGACGAGGTCGTTGATCACCACGCGTTTGTCGGGATCGGGGAAGGTGCCGCGCTTGCGCCGGCGGCGCTTCTCGGCGGCGCAGGTCTGGTCATAGATCAGCACGCTGACGCCGGGCACGGTGGTGAGCTCGCGCTGCACGGCGTCGAGTTCGTCGCGATGGCGCACGGTCAGGCCGCGCGGCCAGTCGGTGCCGCTGGGGTATTTCCACGGCTCGTCGGTGACGACGACGACGCGCTTGGCGCCTTCGGCGGCGACCTGGCGGGCGATCTGCGGGACGTTCAAGCCGCCCTCGTTCGCCTGACCACCGGTCATCGCCACGGCGTCGTTGTAGAGAATTTTATAGGTGATGTTCACGCCGCTGGCGATAGCGGCGCGGATGGCGAGATAGCCGGAGTGATTGTAGGTGCCGTCGCCGAGGTTCTGGAACACGTGGTCGCGCTTACTGAACGGCGCCTCGCCGATCCAGTTGGCGCCCTCGCCGCCCATCTGCGTGTAGCCGAGCGTCTTGCGGTCCATCCACTGCGACATGTAGTGGCAGCCGATGCCGGCATAGGCGCGGCTGCCTTCCGGCACGCGCGTCGACGTATTGTGCGGACAGCCGGAGCAGAAATAGGGAATGCGCTGGGCAACGTCGTGCGTCTCCGCCAGCGCGCGTTGCGCGGATTTGAGCCGCGCCACGTTCGCCGCCAACTCGTCATTGGCGCCGTAGCGCAACAGCCGCTCTCCGATGCAAATGGCGACGTCGTTGGGATCAAGCGCGCCTTTGACCGGGAACAGCCAGTTGCCGTGCTCGTCTTTCTTGCCGATGCAGACCGGCTGGGTGGCGCTGCCGTAAAGCTCCTCGCGCACCTGCACTTCGATCAGCGAGCGTTTCTCCTCGACCACGATGATGAGGTCGAGCCCCTGCGCGAATTCGGCGAGTTCCATCCGCCCGATCGGCCACACGCAGCCGACCTTGAACAGGCGCAGGCCGAGGTCGTTGCATCTGACCTCGTCGATGCCGAGCTCGTCGAGCGCCTGGCGCACGTCGAGATAGGCCTTGCCGGTGGTGATGACGCCGATCTTCGGATTGCGCCCGCCGGAAGTGACGATCTGGTTGAGCTTGTTGGCGCGCACGAAAGCGAGCATGGCGTCGCGCTTGAAATCGTGCAGGCGCGATTCCTGGCCGAGGAAGGAATCGACGAGACGGATGTTGAGGCCGCCGGGCGGCATGGCGAAATCAGCGGGCGTGACGATCTTCACGCGGTCGAGGCTGCCGTCGACCACGCCGGTCGACTCGACCGTCTCGTGCATGCATTTGAGCGCCGCCCAGGCGCCGGTGAAACGCGACATCGCCCAGCCGTAGAGCGCGTAGTCGATGATCTCCTGCACGCCGGCCGGGTTGAGGATCGGCATCATCACGTCGACGAAATGGAATTCCGACTGATGCGCGGTGGTGGAGGACTCCGCGGTGTGGTCGTCGCCCATCAGCGCGAGCACGCCGCCGTTCTTCGAGGAACCGGCGAGATTGGCGTGGCGGAACACGTCGCCGGAGCGGTCGACGCCCGGACCCTTGCCGTACCACATGCCGAACACGCCATCGAACTTGCCTTCGCCGCGTAATTCGGCCTGCTGCGTGCCCCACAGCGCGGTGGCGGCGAGGTCCTCGTTGAGGCCGGCCTGGAACTTGATGTCGGCGGCGGCGAGCTGGCGGCCGGCGCGCATGAACTGCTGGTCGAGGCCGCCGAGCGGCGAGCCGCGATAGCCGGTGACAAAGCCCGCGGTGTTGAAGCCTGCGGCGCGGTCGCGCGCGTGCTGCATCAGGCAGGCGCGGATCAGCGCGTGATAGCCGGTGACCAGGACGCTGGTCTGCGCCAGATCGTATTTATCGTCGAGGCTGACGGGTCGCAGCGTCATAGGAGGCCTTGGCAGTGCCGCGGGCCTTCATCGAGCGGTGGCCCCGGCACCACTCATATAGGCTGCGGCGGTCGGACGCAAAACCGCGGAAACGACCGGGAAAACCTGACACTGCAACGGCCTGCGGTCAATTTCGTTCTCGGCATGGCCGGCAGAAGGAAATTTCAGCCGGGCGGGTTGCTGCGCATTTTGGCGCAATGCAGCAGGAAACTTTGGCACCGAACGCGCGGACGCCCTGTGCGCTCCTGTGGGTGGTCAAATCGTTCGCAGTCTGTAAAAGGGACCGTCCGCCGGGTCCCTTGAATGCTGCAATCGCCCTCCTCGTCCATCGAGAGCCGTGCGTCCTGGGTCGTCGCCAGCGCAGCGCTGGTGACGATGATGATGGCGTTCGGCGCCGCCTGGATCACCGCGGTGGCGCTCAAGGACATCGCCGCCGAAGTCGGCGGCTCGCGCTCGGTTCCCGCGCTCGCCTCGGCGCTGGCCTGGCTCGGTTCCGGCGCCGGCGGCATCATCATGGGCCGCATCGCCGACCGCGTCGGCACGCGCTGGACGGTGATGGTCGGCGCGCTGATGATCGGCGCAGGATTGGCGCTGTCGACGCTCGGCCCGCCTTGGCCGCTGTGGATCGGCCACGGGCTGTTGGTCGGGCTGATCGGCATCGGCGGCATCAACGCGCCGATGTACATCTATGTCAGCCGCTGGTTCGACCGCCGGCGCGGCTCGGCGCTGGCGTTGATCTCCAGCGGCAGCTATCTCGCCGGCGCGCTGTGGCCGCCAGTGTTCGAGCGCATGATCGCCGGCTTCGGCTGGCGGCAGACCATGCTGTGGTACGCGCTCGCCGAGATCGTCATCATCGTGCCGCTGGCGGCGATCCATTTCCGCCACCCGCCGGAAGTGACCCATCCGGCGGCGGCAATGGGTGCGCGCGGTGAGCCGCGCCGCGTGTTCGGATGGCCGCCCAATGCGGTGTTCGCCTGCATGTGCGGCGCCGCGGTGCTGTGCTGCATTCCGATGTCGATGCCGCAGGGCCATCTGGTCGCCTTCTGCAGCGACCTCGGCATCGCGCGCTCGACCGGCGCGCTGATGCTGTCGGTGCTGCTCGGCACGGCCTTCGTCAGCCGGCAACTCTGGGGCGCGATCTCCGACCGCATTGGCGGGCTCGCCACCGTGCTGATCGGCTCGGCCTGGCAATGCGCGGCGATGATCGCGTTCCTGCTCACGCAAAACGAGGTCGGCCTGTTCACCATTTCCGCCGCCTTCGGCCTCGGCTTTTCCGGAATCATCCCGGCTTACGTGCTGGCGCTGCGCGAATTGTTTCCGGCGTCGGAGGCGTCTTGGCGGATTCCGACGCTGCTGTTGTGCAGCGGGATTGGCATGGCCTCGGGCGGCTGGCTCGCCGGCCTGCTGTACGATCACTTCGGCTATTACGCGCCCGCCTTCGCCTTCGGCATCGGCGCCAACATCCTCAATCTGATGGTGGTCGGGCTTTTGGTCGGGCGGCAGCGATTTCGCACAGCCTATGCCTGATTCATTTTATTTGCGCACGATCTTATCCGAAAACCGGTTCCCACTTTTCGGCATCATGCGCGCGGGCTGATTACCCGCACGCCGACCAGAATGCCGAGCGCAGCCAGCGCCGGGCCGAGCGCGAACCAGCTTCCGGCCGCGGCGAGCGCCGAGGTCGCCGCCCAGGCAATCGAGGAAAAGGCTTCGGCGAAGGTGGCGATGCGCGAGGAGGTCTGCCGGCGGCGGAACTGGCTGCGCTTGGCCTGCGTGCGGAAGCAGATCTGAATGAGCGTGGCGGCCGCCGCGGCGGCGAGGATGCCCAGCGCGGAGACGAGCGCGCCGCTCAGCGCCTCGCAGGCGAGCACGGCGACGATCGGCGCGAACACCAGCGCGATCATGCCGATCACCGCCTCGATCTTGGCGCGCAACACGCGGCCGGCGGGAATCGGTGAACTGGCGATGAGATCGGGGGCGTCCTCGCCGGAGATCGACAGCCAGGCGAGACCGCCGGCAAGCTGGCCGGCCGCCATCACCACCACCGGGATCAAGATGACGTAGGAGCCGGTGGCGTCGCGGAAGGTGACCCACAGCAGCACGGCCGGCGGCAGCAGATAAAGGATTTGCATCAGTGTCTGCGACACCAGCCAGGGATCGCGCAGCAGCAGCGTCCACTCCTTCTGCCGCAGCACGCGCATCGGCGAGCGGCGGCGAAAGCCGAGCGAACGGCGCTGGCGCACCACCGCGCTGCCGACGCTCGCCGCGGCATGGGCGTGCTCGCCGAAGCGGCCGGAGAACAACGCGATGGCGGCGGCGAGCAGCGCGAAGCTCGCGGCGGCCACGGCGACGAGCGCGTGCGCATCGCCGAGCACGGCGTGCGCCGGCCACCAGAACGCGCTGTGCGTATTGGGCGCGTGCGCCAACATCCAGGGCGACTGCAGCGCGGCGAAGCGCGAGATGCTGCCGGAGGAAAAGATCGCCGCGATCTGCAGGCCGATGACGAAGGCGGCGCCGATCACCGCCGCGGCGATCTGCGCAATCAGCCGCGTGCGCTTGGCGCCGATCAGGCGAAACAGCGCGATGGTGAGCGCGAGCGCGAAAGCGGTCGCCACCGCGCCCATGCCGGCGACGACCCCGTAAGCCGATAGCCACCGCGCGCCACCCCGCATCGCCAGGACGTCGATGAAGGGCGCGGCGAGCAAGACGGCGACAAGCACCGAGGCGGCGGCAATGCGGCCCATGCGCACGGCGAAAACTTTGCGCGCCGAGGCCGGCGAGGTCAGAATCAAATCGAGATCGGAGCGTGCGTAGAAGGCGCGGGTGACCGACTCCATCGCCTGCGACAGGAGCAGCGACCAGGACAGCAGCAGCGTGCCGGTAATGCCGACCAGCGTCGCGGTGTCGGCGGCGACCGTGGCGTCGGCGTAGCCGGCGACGATCCAATAGGCGAACAGATGCATGAAGGCGGCGAAGACGATCAGCGCGATGGCGACCGTGCGCGCGCGGCTGCGGCGGCCCGCGGTCATCAGCGAGACCCAGTCGCGCCAGCCGAGCCGCAGTTCGTGGCCGGCGAGCCAGGTCAATGTCGCCGGCTGGCTCACTCGGCGGCGACCGCTTGGGCGACCGGATCGGCCACTAGCGTGAGGAAGGTGTCTTCCAGGCTGGTCGCGGTCTTGCCGGTCATGTGGCGCAATTCGTCGAGCGTGCCCTCGGCGATCAGGCGGCCGCTGGCGATGACGCCGATGCGGTCGGCCATGCGCTCGGCGACCTCGAGGATATGCGTGGTCATGATCACGGTACCGCCGGCGGCGACGCGTTCGCGCAGCACGTTTTTCACCAGCCGTGCCGAGCCGGCATCGAGGCCGGTCAACGGCTCGTCGAGGATGATGAGTTTAGGGTCGTGCACCAGCGCGCCGGCGAGCGCCACCTTCTGCCGCATGCCCTTGGAAAAGCCCTCGCAGCGCTCATGCGCGTGCGGGGCAAGCCCGAGCCAGCCGATCAATTCGCGCGCGCGCGTCTCCGCCTGCCTGGCGTCGATGCCCCAGAGGCCGGCGACAAATTCGAGATATTCGAACGGCGTGAGCTTGTCGTAGATCATCGGCTCGTCGGAGAGCCACGCGGTGATCTGTTTGGCGTCTTCCGGACGCGCGAGCGTGTCGATGCCGCCGATGACGATCGAGCCGGCATCGGGCCGCAGCAGGCCGACGACCATGCGCAGCGTCGTCGTCTTGCCGGCGCCGTTGGGGCCGACCAGCGCATAGAATTCGCCGCCGTAGATGGTGAGACTAAGCGCATCGACCGCGGGCCGGTCGAAGCTTTTGCTCAGCCCGCGCACCGCGAGCGCGATCGGACGGTCGGCCGGAGAGTGCATCCCCGCTCTGTACAAGAGAGTGGTTTCGGCAGCGTAAAAGCGAACGCACAGCGCCCGGTTTGGTTAAGCGTGCGGAAACCATATTCACGCCGCGCTCGCCGCCTCGCCCCAGGCGCCCAAGGTGTGGGCTTTCTCTTGCGCCAAATCCACGCGTGGGGCCGGCGCGCCGGTAGGCTCATAAGCTTTCGGCGCGACCGCCAGCAGACCGGCCTTTGCATCCGGGTCCTTGAGCATCGCGGCGAAGCGCGCCTCGTCGCGCCACGCCCACTTGCCGCGCTGCAGCCGCGCATAGACTTTTCCGGTGTCGTAATCGGCGAAATTGATCGCCGGAATCCAACGCGCGCATCGCTTGAGGAAGTCGACATTGTACTCGGGCGCCAGATTCTCGGTGGCGTAGACCTCGTCCGGATTCTGCGCGCCGATGTTGATTTTGCGGAACCGCTCGATGTCGAGCATGCGCTTGATGTCGAGCACGGTCATCTCGCCGTTCCAGCCGAAGGCCACCGTGCGCGGCGGGCGGCCTTCGGCGACGCTGTTGTCGAGAAACTCGTAGTGGACATCTTTGCCGGCGCTCAGCGCCCAGGTGAAAAACAATTCGGGCATGCCGGTATAGGCTTCGACGTTATGCGCGAGGAGATCGTCGACCGCCTTGTAGCGCCCGACCTTCAGCCCGCGGATCCACGCGCGCTCGACGGTCGCCTCGGGCGGCGTGATCATGAAAAACATATAGACGAGATTGCCGAAACGCGTGAGCAGCCTGGTCGACCCCTTGCCTTCCAGTTCCGGCTCGAAACTGTCAAAGCGGAAGCGGTCGATCAGGAGATGCGGCATTTCTCCGCGGGCCGATCGCGCCGCCATGCGCCGGTCGAGCTTCTTGTCGATGATCTCGACCTCATGACCCGACAGCGTGCCGGCATATTTGTAGGCGGCACCGAGCGAGTCGTAGTCGAGCAGAAACTTCCGCCAGATGTCGGGGCTGATCAGCGCAAACTGGTCCCACGGGAAATTGAGCTTGCCGGCGAGGATTTTCTGCAGCGGCCGCATGGTGCTTTTGCCCGAGGCCGACGCGCCCTTGACGTTCATGACCACCGGCCGCTGCTGCCGCGGCAAGGCCCGGTAGCCTTCGCGCACGATCGCTGCTCCGACATAGGGCGCGATGGCGTCGCCGATAACCTCGCTGCCGTATTCGTTGCAGACCAGCGTGACGGCGAGTTCGGTGAGCAGCGCGTTGTCGCCGAACAGCCGGCCGCGCCGGCTCATCACTCCGGTCGCGATCCTGCTTAAGGCGTCGAAGCAGGCTTCGTCCAGGCGGCTGATGGCCGTCGCCGCTTGTCTGCGCCATTCGGAGACAGTCCGGCGGTCGCGCTCCACCGCAGTTTCCGCCGGCTGGAGCGGAGGCTTATTCGGCCGGTGAACGGCGAATAGCCGGCGCCACCAGCTTACTTTGTCGGTGTCGATTGCCGGCATCGGCTCGGCAAGAGCGTCAATAAGCTCGCGCTCGATCTTGGCCGTCGCGTCGCGCCGCAACTGTTCGAAAATGCGGACGACTTCCGCGCGATGCGGCGCGATATAGCGGTCGAGAATGGTAGCCGCGATCTCGCGAAAGTTCCGGCCCAGGTCCTCGTAGTCACGGCCGTCGGGCACCGACACGCCGGTGGTCACGTGAACGAGCAATTCGTGGACGATGAGGCGCTCGGCGCGGAAGGCAACCAGTTCGTGCGCGGGCAGGCCGCAATATTCGCTCAGCTCGAAGGCCTTGGCGACGCTCGTCGAGGCGTTCTCGGCGCGGAAAATGGTCGCGAGCGGCAGATACTCGCGCGGCACCTCCGAGTCCAAACCCGGATTCCAAGCGCTGTATTCGGCGGCCTTCGTGTCCATCTCTCACCCGCCTGTTTGAACGCGCAGGCGCAGGCGGAAACTAGACCTTTGCCACCATCTTGAACATTGCCTCGCCGTACATCCGGCGCGCGTCAGAGGTCAGCGGCGCCACGGCGGCGACGAAGGCGCCGTGTTCCTGCGGCGTCAATTCGACGATCTCGCAACCTGCCTCCTCGATGATCTTGCGCGACTGGTCGTGCTCCTCGACCGCTAATTTGCGCTGGAAGGCGACCGCCTCGGCGACGGCACCTTGCATCGCGCGCTTGAGATCGTCCGGCCAGGCGTCGAACGAGGCGCGGTGCAGGAAGACCGGGCGCGAAATGTAGAAGTGATAGGTCAGCGTGTGGAATTTGTGGAATTTGTGCACGCCATAGGTCACCGTGTTGGCAAGCGGGTTCTCCTGCGCGTCCAACGTGCCGGCCTTGATCATGGCGATGGCCTCGGTGAGGTCCATGCGCATCGCCACCGCGCCGAGCAGTTCGAAGGTGCGGCGCTGGAT
>DATJVE010000137.1:0-19798 GCA_035501975.1 Pseudolabrys sp. | reverse complement strand
TCGGCATATTCCATGGTGTATTCCATGCCGGCGCAGCCGCCGTTCTTGACGCCGACGCGCACGCCGGCGACCGGCCGCTCCGCGCGCGCCATCACGTCCTTGATGCGCAGCGCGGCCGCGTCGGTCAGCCGCATCACCTGGGGTCGGGGTCGTGCCATGGTCGTCCTCGTTCAATCCTAATCTGGCGGCGCGCTACCACATATTCAATACGAGTCGCGCCTCGTCCGACATCCGGCTCGGATCCCAGGGCGGGTCCCAGACCACCTCGACCTTGGTGTCCTTGACGCCGGCGACGCTGGACACGGCGTTTTCCACCATGATCGGCAGTTCCTGCGCCGACGGGCAGTTCGGCGAGGTGAGCGACATGTCGATCTTCACCGAGCGGTCGTCGCCGATGTCGATTTTGTAGATCAGGCCGAGTTCGTAGATGTCGGCCGGAATCTCCGGGTCGTAGACGGTCTTCAAGCCGGCGATGATGTCGTCGGTGAGCCGGTCGAGCTCGTCCTGCGGCAGCGCCGAGGAGCTGCTGATGGCGGCGTTCTCCGGCGGCTTTTCCGCGGCGGGTTCGGTGACAGGCGTGTCGTCGGTCATGCGAAAAATTCCTGCGCCTTGATCAGCGAGGCGGCCAAGACGTCCACCTCGTCCTTGGTGTTGTACATCGCAAACGAGGCCCGGCAGGTGGCGGTCAAACCGAAGCGTTCGAGCAGCGGCATCACGCAATGGGTGCCGGCGCGCACGGCAACGCCGGAACGGTCGATGATGGTGGCGACGTCATGCGGGTGCGCGCCTTTCATCTCGAAGGAGACGATCGGGCCCTTGTCTTTTGCATTGCCGATGATGCGCAGCGAATTGATGCTGCCGAGCTTCTCGTGGGCGTATTTGACCAGCGCATCCTCATGCGCGCGGATGCGCGGCTTGCCGATGGAATTGACATAATCGATCGCGGCACCGAGCCCGATGGCCTGCACGATCGCCGGCGTGCCCGCCTCGAAGCGATGCGGAGGAACGCCGTAGGTGATGCGGTCCCGGAACACTTCATTGATCATTTCGCCGCCGCCGTTGAACGGCGGCATGGCGGCGAGCAGATCGTATTTGCCGTAAAGCGCGCCGATCCCGGTCGGGCCGTAAAGCTTATGACCGGTCATGACGTAAAAGTCGCAATCGAGGTCGCGCACGTCCACGTCAAGGTGAACCGCGCCCTGCGCGCCGTCGACCAAGACCGGAATGCCGCGCGCGTGCGCGAGCTTGACCACCTCTTTCACCGGCACCGGGGTGCCGAGCGCGTTCGACATCTGGGTGATGGCGACCAACTTGGTGCGCGGTCCGAGCAGCTTCTCGAACTCGTCGATGAGGAAGTTGCCCTCGTCATCGATCGGCGCCCATTTGATCACCGCGCCATGACGCTCGCGCAGGAAATGCCAGGGCACGATGTTGGAATGGTGCTCCATGATCGAGAGCACGATTTCGTCGCCTTCCTTGATGCGCTCGCGCCCGAACGTATAGGCGACCAGATTGATCGCCTCGGTGGCGTTGCGGGTGAACACGATCTCCTCAGGCCGCGCGGCATTGAGAAACGCCCGCACCTTCTCGCGCGCGCCTTCGTAAGCTTCGGTCGCTTCGTTCGCCAGATAATGGAGGCCGCGGTGCACGTTGGCGTATTGCTCGGTATAGGCCTTGTTGAGCCGGTCGAGCACGGCCTGCGGCTTCTGCGCCGAGGCGGCGTTGTCGAGATAGACCAGCGGCTTGCCATAGACCTCCATCGCCAGCGCGGGGAAATCGGCGCGGATCTTGGCGACGTCGTAGGAGCCGTTGCTCACAGCCGGATGCGTCATGACCGGCTCCCCAGCCATTTGAGCGCGGCGAACATCAGCGCCTCGCGAATGCCTTCGTGCGCGATCTCCTCGACCACCTCGCCGATGAAGGCCTGAATGAGCAAAGCCTCGGCTTCGGCCGCGGGAATGCCGCGCGACATCAGATAGAACTTGAGCCCCGGGTCGAGCGCGCCGGCGGTGGCGCCGTGGCCGCAGACCACGTCGTCGGCGAAGATTTCCAGCTCCGGCTTGTTGTCGGCTTCCGCCTCATCGGACAGCAACAGCGCGCGCGTCATCATCTTGCCGTCGGTCTTCTGCGCGTGCGGCTCGACGATAATCTTGCCCTGGAAGATGCCGTGGCTTTCGCCGTCGAGTACCGACTTGAAGCGCTCGCGGCTGGTGCAGTGGCCAACCGCGTGGTCGATGACCAGCGTATTGTCGACGTGCTGGCGCCCCTTGAGCAGGCTGGCGCCGTCGATGGCGCCCTCACTGCCCTCGCCGGCAAAGCGCACGAAGGTCTGATTGCGCACCACCGCGCCGCCGAGCGTGAAGGCAAAATCCTTGTAAGCGGCCTTGGCGCCGACGGTGACGCCGAGGGTCGAGACCCGGAGGGCGGCGCCGCCGTCGCAGCCGACTTTGATGTGATCGACGCGCGCGCCGTCGCCGATCACCAGTTCGAGCGCCGAATTGACCTGATAATCGACGCCCTCCGCACCGGAGAACGACTCGATAAGCGTGAGTTGGGCGCCCGGCTCCACGACCACCACCGAGCGCGGATACATCGCCGCCGCCGCGTCGCCGGAGAAGACGTGCGCGATGTGGACCGGCTTGGCCACCGACCCACCGCGCCTGATGCGCAACGCCACGCCGCCGCTCATGAAGGCGGTATTGAGCCAATAGGCCGGATCGTCGGTGCCCGGCACTTGGCCTAGCCGGTAGTCGGGATTGTCGGCGACGAATTCGAACAATTCGGCCACCGTGACGCCGGGATCGGACACTTTGGCATCGCTCCACGTCGGCTCATAGCGGCCGTTGACGATGGCGATGCGGTCGGTCTCGATGCCGCTCAGGATCGGCGCAATGTTGCCCTGCGGCTTGGCGCCCGCCGGCCCGGCCAGCGGCCTCGCCTCGCGCATCAGCGCGCGCAGGTCGGTGTACTTCCATTCCTCCACGCGCCGGTGCGGCAGGCCGGCCGCGTCGAACCGCTCGAAGGCGACTTCGCGCAGCTTGCCGACCGCGCCCTCGCCAGGCAGCGACCCGCGCGCCGCCGCAAAGGCAGCGCTCAGCGCCTGCTCGGCCGGGGTCTTCAGTGCGCGCGGTTCCGCGGGCATCACGCCGCCTCGTCGGTGAATTGCGCGTAGCCGGAGGCCTCAAGCTCGAGCGCAAGCTCCTTGCCGCCCGACTTCACCACTTTGCCCCTGGCCATCACGTGCACCACATCGGGCACGATGTAGTTGAGCAGCCGCTGGTAGTGCGTGATGACGATCATCGAGCGCTCGGGCGAGCGCAGCCGGTTGACGCCGTCGGCGACGACCTTGAGCGCGTCGATGTCGAGGCCGGAATCGGTCTCGTCGAGCACGGCGAGCCGCGGCTGCAACACCGCCATCTGCAGGATCTCGTTGCGCTTCTTCTCGCCGCCGGAGAAGCCGACATTGACCGCACGGCGCAACATCTCTTGGTCGATGTGGAGGTGCTTGGAGGTCTCGCGCACCAGTTTGAGGAATTCCGGCGTCGAGAGCTCCGCTTCCCCGCGGTGTTTGCGTTGTGCGTTGAGTGCGGTGCGCAGAAAGGTCATGGTGGCGACGCCGGGCACCTCCACCGGGTACTGGAAGGCGAGGAACACGCCCTTGGCGGCGCGCTCGTCCGGCGCCATGTCGAGAATGCTCTCGCCGTTGAGCAGCACCTCGCCTTCGGCGACTTCGTAGCCGGGCTTGCCGGCGAGCACGTAGGCGAGCGTCGATTTGCCCGAGCCGTTCGGGCCCATGATGGCCGCGACCTGCCCCTTCTCGACGGTCAAGGTCAGGCCCTTGAGGATTTGCTTGCCCCCGACTTCGACGTGCAGATTCTTGATTTCCAAAAGCGACATTCTTTTTCCATCCTATCTCCTCGTCCTGAGGAGCCGGCAAAGCCGGCGTCTCCAGGGACGAGGCCGAATTGTTCACTAACCGACGCTCCCCTCCAGGCTGATCGAGATCAGCTTCTGCGCCTCCACGGCGAATTCCATCGGCAACTGCTGCAGCACGTCCTTGACGAAGCCGTTGACCACCAGCGCGGTCGCCTCCTCCGCCGACATGCCGCGCTGCTGGCAGTAGAACAGCATGTCCTCCGAGATCTTCGAGGTGGTCGCTTCGTGCTCGAACACAGCCGCCGAATTCTTCGCTTCGATATAGGGCACGGTGTGCGCGCCGCACTTGTCGCCGATCAGAAGCGAATCGCAGTTGGTGAAGTTGCGCGCGCCGGTCGCCCTGCGGTGGGCGGTGACCAGCCCGCGGTAGGTGTTGTTCGACTTTCCGGCGGCGATGCCCTTGGAGATGATGCGGCTTGTCGTGTTCTTGCCGAGATGCAGCATCTTGGTGCCTGAATCGACCTGCTGGCGGCCGTTGGAGATGGCGATCGAATAGAACTCGCCGCGCGAATTGTCGCCGCGCAGGATGCAGCTCGGATATTTCCAGGTGATGGCCGAGCCGGTCTCCACCTGGGTCCAGGAGATCTTCGCATTCTTGCCGCGGCAGTCGCCGCGCTTGGTGACAAAATTGAATATGCCGCCTTTGCCTTCGGCGTCGCCCGGATACCAGTTCTGCACCGTCGAATACTTGATCTCGGCGTCGTCGAGCGCGACCAGTTCGACGACGGCGGCGTGCAACTGGTTCTCGTCGCGCATCGGCGCCGTGCAGCCTTCGAGGTAGCTCACGTAGGCGCCCTTGTCGGCGATGATCAGCGTGCGCTCGAACTGGCCGGTGTTCTTCTCGTTGATGCGGAAATAAGTCGAAAGCTCCATCGGGCAGCGCACCCCCGGCGGCACGTAAACGAAGGAGCCGTCGGAGAACACCGCCGAATTCAACGTGGCAAAGAAGTTGTCGGTGACCGGCACCACCGAGCCGAGATATTTCTTCACCAGCTCTGGATGCTCGCGGATCGCTTCCGAGATCGGCATGAAGACCACGCCGGCCCGTTTGAGCTCTTCCTTGAACGTGGTCGCGACCGACACGGAATCGAACACCGCGTCGACCGCGACCCGGCCGGACCGGAAATCGCCGCCGGTCACATCGTCGTCGAGCTTGCTCGGCTCGCCCTGCTTGCGCACGCCGGCGAGAATTTCCTGCTCTTTGAGCGGAATGCCGAGCTTCTCGTAGGTCTTGAGGATCTCAGGGTCGACTTCATCGAGCGACTTCGGCGCTTTAAATGCCTTCGGCGCCGAATAATAGTAGATGTCCTGGTATTCGATCTTCGGATAGTTGACGCGCGCCCAGGTCGGCTCGCGCATGGTCAGCCAGCGCTTAAAGGCTTCCAGCCGCCAGGCCAGCATCCACTCCGGTTCGCTCTTCTTGCCCGAGATGAAACGGATCGTGTCTTCCGACAGGCCCCGTGGGGCCTTTTCGGATTCGATATCGGTCACGAACCCATATTTGTATTGATCAACGTCGAGGCCTCGGACGCGCTCGACGGTCTCTTGGACGGCCGGCATTCTTTCCTCCACTACGGTTTCAAGGACCGCGGGTTGGATTTGTCGGTTATGGTCGGTTCGCGCGTTGCGTTGCGATCATTCCCTGTTGCTGGCACTCAGGCGGCTAGCCCCGAGTTCAAGCGTGAATTCTCATGCTTCTTAAGTAAGGACGAACTGACTTTAGTCAAAGCAGCGAGCAGTTTCTCCACGTCGCGCTCGCTGGTCGACCAGCCGAGGCTGATCCGCAAGGCGCCTTGCGCCAGCATGGGTTCCACCCCCATCGCCGCCAACACGTGTGAAGCCTGCACCTTGCCGGACGAGCAGGCAGCCCCCGAAGATACCGCTATACCATTGAGATCAAAGGCGATTATCGCCGTCTCCGCCTTCATCCCGGGAATCGCGAACAGCGTCGTATTGGGTAGCCGCGGCGCGTTTCCGCCGAAAATCACCGCATCCGGCGCGGCCGCCTTGATGCCGGCTTCGATGCGGTCGCGCAGCGCCGCCATGCGGGGGGCGTCCGCCTGAGTTGCGGCGACCGCAGCGGCGGCGCCAAAGCCCGCAATCGCGGCCACGTTTTCGGTTCCCGCGCGCAGGCCGCGCTCCTGCCCGCCCCCCTTGATCAGCGGCTCGGCGATATGGATGTCGCCGCGGCGAATCAACGTACCCGCTCCTTGCGGGCCGCCAAGCTTGTGGGCGGACAGGCTCATGAGATCGGCGCCGAGCTCATCGATGTCGCAATCGATGCGGCCGGGGCCTTGGACGGCGTCGACGTGCAGCACGCCGTTCGCGGCGTGCACGATCTCGGCGATGTCCCGAATGGGCTGGACGACGCCGGTTTCGTTATTGGCGAGCATCACCGAAACCAGCGGATATTCGGCCCGAGCAAGCGCGCCTCTCAGAGCATGACAATCGACGACGCCATCACTTGTGACCGGCAATTCTTCGACGACTTCGGCGGCAAAGCGGCCGCCGCTGCGCACCGAAGGATGCTCGATCGCGGACAGAAACAGACGGTCGCGCAAGGACTTGACCCCGGCGATCTCGAGCGCCGGGGTCAACGCCAGCATGTTGGCTTCGGTGGCGCCGCTGGTGAAAGTGACGTTCCTGGCCTCCGCAGCGACCAACGCGGCCACGTTTTCCCGAGCCTTCTCAATGACATGCCTCGCCGCCCGTCCTTGCGCGTGCACTGACGACGCGTTCCCGGTCAGCGCCAGCGCGGCGACCATAGCGGCACGCGCCTCCTCGCGCAGCGGGGCGGTGGCATTCCAGTCAAAATAGGCCCGATCAGTCATTTGGCGTTTCAGTATCGGAATATTGTTGTCGCCCATCCCCCCGAAAAAGCTTGCTTTTTGTCTGGGGGACTGTGTTAGAAGCCGCTTTCACGCGGCAACTTATAGCCTGTGCCGTGGCCGTGAACAGCCGAATTCAAATATTTAGAATGATTCTAAACTACGGGTCGATCCGTCCCTTTTTGGTCCGCATCGAGCACAAATCCCATGCCGCGGAACGGCTGCGGCGAGCACGCTTCGAGGTCTACAGCGATGCCTGAAGTCATCTTCACCGGTCCAGCCGGACGGATCGAGGGCCGGTACCATCCGGCGCGGCAGAAGAACGCGCCGATCGCCATCGTGTTGCATCCGCACCCGCAATTCGGCGGCACGATGAACCACCCGATCATCTATCAGCTCTACTACGCCTTCGTGCACCGCGGCTTCTCGGCGCTGCGTTTCAATTTCCGCGGCGTCGGCCGCAGCCAGGGCTCGTTCGATCACGGCACCGGCGAATTGTCCGACGCGGCCGCCGCGCTCGACTGGGCGCAGACCATCAATCCGGAAGCCAAGAGCTGCTGGATCGCCGGCTTCTCGTTCGGCGCCTGGATCGGCATGCAGTTGCTGATGCGCCGCCCGGAGATCGAGGGTTTCATCTCGATCGTGCCGCCCGCCAACCTTTACGACTTCTCGTTCCTGGCGCCCTGCCCGTCGTCCGGGCTGATCATCCATGGCGACAAGGATGCGGTGGTGCCGCCGAAGGACGTCACCACGCTGGTCGACAAGCTGAAGACGCAGAAGGGCATCATCATCGAGCAGAAGGTGATCCCCGGCGCCAACCACTTCTTCGACGGCAAGGTCGAGCCGCTGCTCACCAATATCTGCGCCTATCTCGACAAGCGGCTGAAGACCGACCGCAAGCCGACCGCGGCCTAGCCGTTACGACTGCACGGAATACCCGCCGTCGACCGGGATCGCCGCGCCGGTGACGAAGGCCGATGCGGGGCTCGCCAGAAACACGGCAATGCCGGCGAAGTCGTCGGGACTGCCCCAGCGCTGCGCCGGCGTGCGCCCCAGCACCTTCTCATTCAAACCAGGCACCTGCTGGCGCGCTCCCCGCGTCAAGTCGGTATCGACCCAGCCTGGCAGAATCGTGTTGACCTGAATGTTGTCTTTGGCCCAGGCGACAGCCAATGCGCGTGCCATCTGCACGATGCCGCCTTTGCTCGCCGCATAGGGCGCCGCGTAGGACATGGCAAAGATCGACATCATCGAACCGATATTGATGATCTTGCCGCCGCCCCTCTGCACCATATGCGGATAGGCCGCCTGCGAACACAGGAACGCCGCGGTGAGATTGGTATCCATGACGCTGTGCCAGTCCTGCGCGCTTAGCTCCTGCGGCTGCTTGCGAACGCTCGTTCCGGCATTGTTGACGAGAATGTCGAGCCCGCCGAACCGCTTGGCCGCGTCGTCGACGGCCTGCTTGCACGATGCTTCTTGCAATGCGTCGAGCTTGACGAACTCGGCCCTGGCGCCGAGCGCGGCAAGGTCCGCCAGCGCGCCTTTGGCTTTCTGCTCATTGCGGCCGGCGATGACGACGGTCGCACCCGCGCCGGCGAGCCCTTTGGCCATGCCAAGGCCGATGCCGCCATTGCCGCCGGTGACGAAGGCAATCCGCCCTTTGAGATCGAACAGGTCCATGTTTAGACCCGCCCTTTCCGCAGCTGTTACGCGAACTTCTTCGCCGCCAGCACGGCGTTGAGCCCGCCGAAGGCGAAGGAATTGGAAATGGCGGCGTCGATCTTCATCGGCCGCGCCGTGTTCGGCACATAATCGAGATCGCAGGCCGGATCCGGTCCAAGATAGCCGATGGTCGGCGGCGCGATGTCCTCGCGGATGGCCATCAGGGTCGCCACCATTTCCAGCGCGCCAGCGGCGCCGAGCGCGTGACCGATCATGGATTTCGTCGACGACACCGCCAGCTTTCGGGCATGCTCGCCGAACACCTGATGCAGCGCCCTGGTTTCGGTCTCGTCATTGGCGGCGGTGCCGGTGCCGTGCGCATTGACATATTGAATGTCCTGCGGCTTGAGCCCGGCGTCGTCGAGCGCACCGGTCATGGCGCGCGACATGCCGTCGATATCCGGCGCCGTCAGGTCGCCAGCGTCTGCGGTCATGCCGAAGCCGACGATTTCGCCGAAAATCTGCGCCCCGCGCGCACGGGCGCGGTCGAGCGGCTCGAGGACGAACACCGCCGCCCCCTCGCCGAGGATCAGACCTTTGCGGTCTTTTGAGAACGGGCGGCACATGTCGGGCGCCATCACCCGCATCGCCTCCCAGCCGCGCAGGGTGCCGAAGCTGACGCAGGCTTCGGTGCCGCCGGTGACGGCACAATCAACCGCGCCCGAGCGCACCATGTGAAACGCGAGGCCCATGGCATGCGTCGCCGAAGCGCAGGCGCTCACGACGACAAACGCGGGACCGCGCAGGCCGTGCTGCATGGAAATCTGGCTGGCGGGCGCGTTCGCCATCATCCGCGGGATCGAAAGCGGAAAAAGCCGCTGCTTCTTTTCCAGGTAGAGCCGGCGAAACGCTTCGTCGAGCGTGTTCTGCCCGCCGACCCCGGTGCCGATGATGGTCGCAGTGCGCAGCGACAGCGGCCGGTCGAAGACGAGGCCGGATTGCGTGATCGCTTCGCGCGCAGCCACGAGCGCGAATTGCGAAAAACGGTCAAGCGTCGACAGCTCACGGTCGGCGAAATACTTGAGCGGGTCGTAGTCCTTCACCTCGCCGGCGATTTTCTGGGTGAGCTCCTCCCGGCCCTGGGCCGTGATCGGGCCGAGGCCGCTGGCGCCCTGTTTCAGCTTTTCCCAATAGACGGGCGCCGTGTGGCCGAGCGGCGTGATGGCGCCAAGGCCGGTGACGACAACGCGGTTCACGGCATTCACGACTTCTTGTCGACCAATTTCTGAATCGACTTGACGACGTCGCCAACCGTTTCGAATTCGGTGCGCGGATTATTGGTATTGGCGTTATAGGGAATCTCGATATCGAATTTCTCTTCGAGATCGAAAATCATTTCGACCGCATCGAGCGACTCGAGGCCCAAATCCTCCAAGCGGTCGGTGAGCTCGACGGTCGGCTTCTCCACCCGCTTCTTCTTGGCAATGATTGCCACAACGTCGTTTGTTACGTCGGCCATAACGCTTTGCCCCTCTCACTTCTTATTGATTTGTTCTTCCATCGCGTCCAGACGCGAGGCCATGCTTGCCACCTTTTCATGCAGCCGTTTTTGCCGGCTCGCATAATGATAACGTTCTAGCGCACGATGATGCAGGACCGCCGGATGGCCCGACACCATGGTCCCGGGCGCTACGTTACTGCCCACGCCGGAACCGGCGCCGACGACAGCCTCGTCGCCAATCTCCAAATGATCGCCGATGCCGGCGCCGCCACCGATCCGCACGCGATTGCCGACCGTGACGCTACCGGAAATGCCCACTTTGCCGCACACCAGACAGCTTTCTCCGATGCTGACATTGTGGCCGATATGGACGTGATTGTCGATTTTCGTGCCGTTGCCGATCCTGGTGGATTCCAGCGTAGCGCGGTCGATCGTGCTGCCTGCGCCAATCTCCACATCGTCGCCGATGACGACATTGCCGAGCGAATACACCCGCGACAGTTTTATATCGGCCGAGAAGACGGCCGCAGACATCATATCGGGGGCGAAACTGAAACCGTCAGATCCGATCACCGTGTTCGGATGCACGATCACCCGATTGCCGATCACGCAGCGGTCGCCGACCCGCACGCCGGCGTGGATCAGGCCTTTTGCACCGATCATCACATCGGCGCCGATCGTAACGTGCGGCATGACGACGGTGTCCGTGCCGATGCGGCTGCGCGCGCCCACCGTCGAATAGGGGCCGATGCTGACACCACTGCCGAGCGCAACGTCTGGCGCGACGATGGCCGTGGGATGAACGCCCTTGTCTTGCGACGGCCCGCGGTCGAATAGGGCCGTCAGCTTCGCCAAAGCCATCCGCGCGTCGCCCGCAGTGATCACGGCGCGGAAAGAACCGGACGGAACCGGATGCTCGGCCGAGACGACCACCGCCTGCGCTTTGCTGCCGGCAAGCGCCGTCAAGGCATTCGCGCTGACCGCCAGCGCAAGATCAGTGGCGCGCTCGGCCCGCGCCGGGTGCACCAAACGGTCAACCTCGATTGCGCCATCGCCGTCGAGCCGGCCCGCAAGCGCTTCAGCAATATCCTTGGTCCGCATGAATTCTAACTGAGATTCTCGATAGTTAGCCGCGCGCTGCGGCATGGCGAAAGGTCATAGCAGGGCCGGGAAACTGCGATAGATCGGCCACCGGGTCAACTGCGCCGATATGCGACGATACCGCCCCGCATGGGCGTCGTGACGCCGGTTGTGGCCGGAAATGTGATCGGCAGACCGTTGAGGGTACGCACCGCCAGATAGGCGAAGGCCTGCGCCTCGATGGCCTGCGACGACCAGCCGATTGCGTCGGCGGTCTCCACGCTCGCCGGCTGGAGCCGCTCGGCCAGCATACGCATCAGCGTCGGGTTGTGTGCCCCGCCACCCGCCACGATCCAGGCGCGCGGCGCCGCGGGCAAATGCGGCAGGATGCGCGCGACTGACGCCGCGGTCAGCGCCGACAAGGTCGCCGCGCCGTCGGCGACGGAAAAGTCCGGCAGGCCGATATTGGCGAAAGCAAAGGCATTGCGGTCGAGCGATTTCGGGCAGGGCTGGCTGAAAAAGGCGTTTTCGAGGACCCGCGCCACGAAGCCCTCGTCGACTTGGCCTCTGGCCGCCTGATCGCCATCGCGGTCGAGCGGCGCGCCGGTGCGCGCGCGCATGAAATCGTCGATCAGCGCATTGCCCGGCCCGGTGTCGCAGGCGATCGGATCGCCGCCGTCGACATACGTGACGTTGGCGACGCCCCCGACATTGAGCACGGCAATCGGATGCGGACGCTTGAGGTCGCGCGCCAGAGCCTGGTGGAATACCGGCACCAGCGGCGCGCCCTGGCCGCCGGCGGCGACGTCGGCGGCGCGGAAATCATGAACCACGGTCATGTCCAGCCGGCGCGCCAGCGCCGCGCCATCGCCGATCTGCACGGTCAACCGCGCCGCCGGCTTATGCAGCACGGTTTGGCCGTGGAATCCGACGACGGCAATCCGGGATTTGTCGATCTCCTCGATGGAAAGGAAATCCTCCACCGTCGCGGCATGGACGTCCGTCACGAAGGCTTCGGCTTGCGCCAAGACGCCCGGCCGGGCGGTGCGGCCGGTCAGCGTCGCGCCTTCCCGCAGCGCCTGCCGCAGCAAGGCTTGCTCGGCGTCCGAATAAGGCCGGTAGCCGGTCGGCCCGAATCCCACGATGCGCTCGCCGTCGGTCTCGATCAGCGCCACATCGACGCCGTCGAGCGAGGTCCCGCTCATCAGCCCGATCGCCCGTACCGCCCCCAAATCATCAGCCCCGTTGGTTGAATCCGACGCCGGACCTGTTACACCACCGCCTCATGCAGGCGACAAGTCGCATTACGAGCCCGAACAATGAGTGCCTATAAGTCCGATTTTCTTAACATTCTGGCCGAGCGCGGCTTCATCCAACAGGTCTCGGAGCCCGACGCGCTGGACGAACGCGCGCGCGCCGGCGCGATCACCGGCTACATCGGCTTCGATTGCACGGCGTCCTCGCTGCACGTCGGCTCGCTGCTGCCGATCATGATGCTCTATTGGATGCAGCAGACCGGCCACCGCCCGATCGCGCTGATGGGCGGCGGCACCACCCGCGTCGGCGACCCCTCGGGCAAGGACGAGAGCCGCCGCATCCTCACCGACGAGATGATCGAGCAGAACCTTGTCGGCATCCGCGCGATTTTCTCCAAGTTCCTGAAATTCGAGGGCGCCGGCGGCAACGCCGTCATGGCCAACAACGCCGACTGGCTGAACACGCTCAACTACATCGACTTCCTGCGCGACGTCGGCCGGCACTTCTCGGTCAACCGCATGCTCTCCTTCGATTCGGTGAAGCTGCGGCTCGACCGCCAGCAGGAGCTGTCGTTCCTCGAATTCAACTACATGGTGCTGCAGGCCTACGACTTCGTCGAACTCAACAAGCGCACCGGCTGCATTCTGCAGATGGGCGGCTCCGACCAGTGGGGCAACATCGTCAACGGCATCGATCTCGGCCGCCGTATGCTCAATGCGCAACTGTTCGCCCTCACCTCGCCGCTGATCACGACGTCGTCCGGCGCCAAGATGGGCAAGACCGCCGCCGGCGCGGTCTGGCTCAACGCCGATCTCGTGAGCCCCTACGACTACTGGCAATACTGGCGCAACACCGAGGACGGCGACGTGACGCGCTTCCTCAAGCTGTTCACCGTGCTGCCGCTCGACGACATCGCCCGCCTCGGCGCGCTCAAGGGCTCCGAGATCAACGAGGCGAAGAAGGTGCTCGCCACCGAGGCGACCGCGCTGGTGCACGGCCGCGCGGCGGCCGAACAAGCGGCCGGCACCGCGCGCAAGACCTTCGAGGAAGGCGCGCTCGCCGAGACGCTGCCGACCGTGGAGATCGCGCGCGCCGAACTCGACAAGGGCCTCGGCGTGCTCACCGCCTTTGCCGACAAGACCAAGTTGGTCGCATCGAACGGCGAAGCGCGCCGTCAGATCAAGGCCGGCGGCCTCAAGGTCAATGACGCGACCGTGACCGACGAGAAGCTGATGCTGAACGCGAAAGACCTGACGCCCGAAGGCGTGATCAAGCTTTCGCTCGGCAAGAAGAAGCACGTGCTGCTGAAGCCGGTCTAGCGCACCGGCTGAATGAAATTGCGGTCGAAGTTGTCCGCCGAGGGAATGAACTTGCGCAGCAGTCCGGGGGCGATCGCCGTCACCGGATTGACCGAAATGCGCGGCGCACCCGGCGGGCCGGACGCCTCGTAGGTGATGCCGACCAAGCCTTCGTTGCTGCCGGCGCCGAGGAACAGCCCGACAATCGGGATCTGCCCGAACATGTTGTTGAGGCCGTAGAACGGCACGAAGGTGCCGCGCAGGTGCACGTCGTCTTTCACGTAGTCGATCTGCCCTTCGATCGTCACGCCCACCGCCGGGCCGCGCACCACGCCGTCGCGCACCGCCATGCGCCCGGGCACGCGGGTGAATTCGCAATGCAGTTCGGAAAACTCCACGCCGCCCGTCACTTGTCCCGGCGCGCCCGATACGATGCGGTCGAGGCCCGGCTCGCCGCGCACCGCGAAATTGCGAATGACGAGATTGCCGATCTGCGGCGCGTGGTCCGGCGTCGGCGGATCCATCGCCACCCACATCTGTCCGCCGAACATGCGCGGATACATGTCGGTGAAACGGAATAAGGCGCCGGCGTCGTCGGTCTCGAAATAGATCACCTGGTGATTGTCGCGGCTGCGCAGCCGCAGGTCGCCGTTAAGCGGCGTGTCGCGGCCGATCTTGGCGTTCATGGTGAAGGTGCGGATCTGGCCGCCGCGCCGCATCAGCCTGAGATCGAGCCCGCGCAGCGTCTCGCCGTTGTGGCCGATCACGGTGCCGAGCTTGACGTCGAGATCGAGGTCGGTCCGCTTCGGTTTGGCCGTGTCGCCCGTTCCGCCGGCGAGCGAGGACTTCACGAAATTGGTCCCGTCGAAAACGTCGCCGCGCATCGCCACCCGCAGCGTTCCGTCGCCGGTGCGCTCGGCTTTCAAGGACGCCTTATCGCCTTCCGCCAGGTCGAACGCCGGGAAATTCGCCGAGATAATGTCACCCGAGCCGTCGAGTTCGACCGAGCCCTTCACGCTGGTGCCCGCACCGGTGATGGTCAGGTCGTCGATGCGCGTGCTCTGCGCGGTCTTGAGCAGCGTATAGGTGGCCCGCGCCGGCTTGCCGACGGGCTTGACCCAGCCCGGCAGCAGATTGTCGAGCTTCACCGTCGTGAGATCGGCGTCGACGCTCATCGGCGCGTCTCTGGCGTCGTCGGCCAGTTTCGCCGTGAGCCTGATCGGGATCGTCCCGGTCACCGCGCCGCCGAAATCGATGCCAAGCCGCCGTCGCGCGGCGTCGTCGATGTTCGCCTGCAAGCGTAAATCGGAATCGGGCGCGCCCTTTCGCTTGCTCAGATCGATGGCGGCCGGCGTGCCGTTGATCTTCACGTCGCCGGTGATCTGGTAGCCGCCGTTCGACGCGGTCACCCGCAGCGAGGAGGCCTCAACCTTCTGCCCCATCATCAGATTGTCGGCGGCGAAATTGGTCAGGTCGGCGGTGATGACATAGGTCATCGCATTCTCAGGGACGTCGTTGCCGATCGGCATATCGAGCGCGACTTGGGCGGCGACGCTGCCGCGGCTGGTGCCGGGATCGAGCGAAAGCCCGACGCTGCCGCGCAATGAATCGTTCGCCAACAACGCGATCGCCGCCGGTACCCCGCCGTCGATGCGGAAGCGGGTATGCGAGGGCGCCGGCTTGAGATGGGTGTCCGGAATCTCGAAAAGACCGTTGGCGATATTGAGCTTGCGACCCGGCGCCACTTCCACGGTGCCGCGCCCGAGGCTGATATTGGCGGTGGCGCCGGTGACATGCACCGTGAGATCGGCGTCGCGGATCGCCGGCAATGCCGGGATCGGCCGCAGCGTGGTGCCGCTGGTTTCGATATCAACCGACAGGCCCTCGTCCGACATCGGCGGGCCACCGACCTTGAACTCAGGCAAGGGGGCATTGCCGGCGATCAGCGCCCGTTCGACAATGCCGCCTGACATATGCTCGGCGACCCATTCGCGGACAGGGACCGCGGTGAACACCGGCCAAATGCGCATCATCACCGCGAACGGCATGCGCGTCGCTGCGACGCCGAACGCCAAATGCGGCGTCGGCCCGCCATAGTTCAGGCTGCCGGTAATCGCCAGCCCGACATTGTGCGAAGGCCGCGTATCGACGCGGCTGAAGTCGCCCTGATCGACGTCGATGCGGTGGTGAACGGTATCGATGCGCGCCCGCACCGAAACGCGGTTGAGGGCGACAGCCTCGTCGTCGGATTTGGCCGCCGACGCCAGAATGATGGGATCGATGACCGGATCGCCGCGCGTCATGCTGAACTGCCACGCGCCGTCCTGCTCAGCCGGCGCTTCCAAAGCTGCGCGCAGCGTGAATTGATTGCCGCCGGCCTGCACCTGGAACGGAACGATCAAGGCCCGCTGGCGCGCATCCCAGTTGAAGCGCAGGTCGGCGCGGTCGATTTTCAGGTTGAGATTGTCGGGACCGTGATCGGTGATGGTGCCCGCTTCGGCAAGCACCTGGCCCTGCAGGCGATGCAGCGCCCCGTCGGATGAGAGTTCCGCCCGTACGCTCGCCGACAGCGGCATATCGACGTCGAGATCGCCTTCGTTGAGGCGCAGGGCGAGCAAAATGTCCTTCGACGAGACATGGCGCGCCTCGATACCGACCGCGCGCACGCCGTCGTCGAGCGGACGCATCGCCGCGCTGAACACCCAGGGCCGCCCGGGCTCGTCCGACGACAGGCGGAAAATCACTCCGCCCTGCTCCGGCCTCGTCAAACTGACGTTGATCTTGCTGAAGGTCCAGCGCTTGCCATTGCGCTGGTCGTCGACAATCAGGTTACCGTTCTTGAGGCCGAGCTCGCGCAGATCGTGGCCGTCGAGCCCGGTTGCGCCCAGACCGTCGATCCAGGCAAGAACGCCGGCGATATCCTGCGCGCCGGCGCGCACCGGTCCCGGCGCCGTCGCACCGGGCGGCGGGACGGGTAGTTTGGTCGTAGCGGTGGCGATCGGCCGCTTGTTGGCGCCGGCGAACACCGTGACCCCGCCGTCGGCCTCGATGCGCACCGACATTTCGGCACCGACGAGATTGAGGCTTTCCGCTCGGACATTGCCGGTCAATAGCCCGACGCCGGAAAGTCCGACTTCGGCTTTCGGCGCCGACGCCACCACGGTGCCGTCGGCGTCGCGCACGATGATGTCGCGCAGCCGCAGCGACGTGCGCCCGTTTTCGTCGCGCTCAATCTGCGTGCCGCCGACCGAAACGGTTTGCTTGCCGCCGAAATTCTTTTCGATCGCCGCTTTCAGCCACGGCGTCGCCACGTCGAGCTCGATCGGCCCGCTGTTGAGACGCCACCACAAGCCCGCGACGCCGACACCGATTACGACGACGCCAGCCGCCGCGCTCCATAGGACGCGCCGTACCCAAGGCGTCCGCAGCACCTTGCCCACGCCGCGGCGCAGCGCGGTCCAGCGCCGGCGGATGGAACGCGAGGCTGCGTGATGCACCGCATGACGGGGATGGCGATGCGGCCGATGACCGGCACCCGCGGCACGGTGGGCTGAACGCCTATGATCGTCGTCGTTCGGTGTCATGCGCTACCGGGCGCCCCTCGTCCGGCGCAGGACGCGACTATTGCTGTCGTCCAGCCATACGTCCAGCGCGGCGCTTCGTCCGCAGAACCGCTTGCGCCCCTGCGACGCAACTGGCATTTCCACCTTTGACCGTTGGAAAACGACGAAAGGAAGGCACATGGGACGCGATCTTGCCGCGGGATCGAAGGCGCCGGCCTTCCGCTTGCAGCGCGACGGCGGATCGACGGTGTCGCTGGCGGATTTCAAGGGCCGCAACCTCGTCCTCTATTTCTATCCCAAGGCCGACACCCCGGGCTGCACCAAGGAAGCCATCGCGTTCTCGGGCCTGCGCGCCGCCTTCGCCAAAGCCGGCACCGAGATTCTCGGCGTCTCCGCCGATCCGGTTCAGGCGCAGGACAAATTCAAGTCCAAGCACAAGCTCAAAATCGCGCTCGCCTCCGACGAGGCCAAGGCGATGCTGGAAGCTTATGGAGCGTGGGGCGAGAAATCGATGTACGGGCGCAAATTCATGGGCATCATCCGCAAGACTTTCCTGATCGACGGCAACGGCCGCATCGCCCGCATCTGGCCGAACGTGCGCGTGCCGGGGCACGCCGACGAGGTGCTGGAAGCCGCAAAAGGTCTGTGAATTGGAGCTATGCGCCCGCGGCGGCGGCCGAAGGCGCAAATTTCCGCTTTTTTAACCATAAACGACTCATATCGGCGGGCTGGTCCGCCGGCTCCGCAGGCGGGCGAACCGGCGCGGAGCGTCGATGTCGCACTCGTCCCAAGCGTATCATCCGGGTTCCCATCACCCCGGCCGCCACCCTCAATCGGCCGCCGCCGTGTCCCGCCACCTGCATCGCGCCCATGGCGACTACACGCTGGTGCACGGCGGACGCCAGGTCCGCATCGGGCCGGTCGCATTCTGGATCGTCGTCGGCACGCTCGTGATCATGGCGATCTGGTCGATCGCCACCGGCAGCTATTTCGCCTTCCACGAGGACGTGCTCACCCGCCTGATCGGCCGGCAGGCCGAGATGCAGTTCGCCTATGAAGACCGCATCGCCGAATTGCGCGCGCAGGTCGACCGCATCACCAGCCGGCAATTGCTCGACCAGGAACAGTTCGAGCAGAAGCTCAACACATTGTTGCGCCGGCAGGCGATCTTGGAGCAGCACACCAACGCGCTCGGCAGCGATCTCGGCATCACCGGCTCGATCCGCCCCTCACGCAATGCCCTGCCGCCGGAGACGCCCGAACGTCCGGTGAAAGCCTCGCCGATCAACGACACGGTGATCTTCACCGCCCCGCCCGACAGCGAGGCGCGGCTGCAATCGCGCGAACTGCCGGCGAGCCTGACGCGCGTCGCCAGCCGCAGCGGCGGCAGCGGCCTCGACGGCATCCTCGGACGCGTGTCCGGCGCCCTCGACCGGGTCGAGCGCCGGCAGACTGCCGTGCTCACCGACATGGAAGAACGCATGGATTCCAAGGCGCGCCGCATGCGCAGCGCGCTGGGCGATCTCGGCGTCAATCCGCTCAAGGCGCCGGCCGGCGTCGGCGGGCCGTTCGTGCCATTGAAGCCGCCGCGCACGGGCGCCAGTGCCTTCGACCGCCAGCTCTACCGCATCAACGTCGCGCGCGCGGAGATCAATCAATATAGCCACACCTTGATCTCGGTTCCGGTGCGCAAGCCGGTCGCCGGCGAGGTCGACATGAGTTCGCCGTTCGGCATGCGGCTCGACCCGTTCCTCGGCCGCCCCGCCATCCACACCGGCATCGATCTGCGCGGCGAGATCGGCGAGCCGGTGCACGCCACCGCCGCCGGCCGCGTGAGCATCGCCGGCCGCGAAGGCGGCTACGGCAACATGGTGGAGATCGACCACGGCAACGGGCTCGCCACGCGCTACGGTCATTTGTCGAAGATCCTGGTGAAGGTCGGACAAACGGTGCGCATCGGCGACACCGTCGGCCTGATCGGCTCGACCGGGCGCTCGACCGGCCCGCATTTGCATTACGAGACGCGCATCAACGGCGAACCGGTCGATCCACAGAAGTTCCTGCGCGCGGGCGTGCGGCTCGGCAGCGGCGTGCTGGGCAATGCGATCTAGATTGATTCGTCATTGCGAGCGAAGCGAAGCAATCCAGTTCACTGACGCGAATTCTGGATTGCTTCGTCGCCCCTTCGGGCCTCCTCGCAATGACCAGTTTCAGAAACGGCCTTAGCCGCGCTACTCTACGTCCTCGACTTCCGCCGGCCCGCCGCCGAAGGCTTTCTGCGCCAGCGCCGCCTGCATGAATTCGTCGAGATCGCCGTCGAGCACGCCGCCGGTGTCGGAGGTGGACACGCCGGTGCGCAGGTCCTTGACCATCTGATAGGGCTGCAACACGTAGGAGCGGATCTGGTGGCCCCAGCCGATGTCGGTCTTGGCCGCCTGGTCGGCCTCGGCCTTGGCCTCGCGCTTCTTCATCTCCACTTCGAACAGCTTGGCGCGCAGCATGTCCCAGGCCATGGCGCGGTTGCGGTGCTGCGAGCGGTCCTGCTGGCACTTCACCACGATGTTGGTCGGGATATGCGTCAGCCGCACCGCCGATTCCGTCTTGTTGACGTGCTGGCCGCCGGCGCCGCCCGAGCGCATCACATCGGTCCGCACGTCGTTCTCGTTGATC
>DATJVE010000136.1:0-8534 GCA_035501975.1 Pseudolabrys sp. | reverse complement strand
ATGGACGAGCGCGTTCTGGAAAACGTCATGCTCGCCTTCGGTCAGGGCGACTACGACATTCTGATTTCGACTTCCATCATCGAGAGCGGCCTCGACATTCCGACCGCCAACACGCTGATCGTGCATCGCGCCGACATGTTCGGCCTGGCGCAGCTCTATCAGCTGCGCGGCCGCGTCGGGCGCGCCAAGCTGCGCGCCTATGCGCTGCTGACGCTGCCGGCCAACCGCGCGATCACGCCGCAGGCTGAGCGGCGGCTCAAGGTATTGCAATCGCTCGACATGCTGGGCGCCGGCTTCCAGCTCGCGTCGCACGACCTCGACATCCGCGGTGCCGGCAACCTGCTCGGCGACGAGCAGTCCGGCCACATCAAGGAGGTGGGTTTCGAGCTTTACCAGCAGATGCTGGAGGAGGCGGTGCTGAGCCTGAAAGCCGGCATCAGCGCGCCGGTTGCCGACCGCTGGTCGCCGCAGATCACCATCGGCACCGCGCTGCTCATTCCGGAGGATTACGTCACCGACCTATCGGTGCGGCTCGCGCTCTACCGGCGGCTGGCCGAGATCGAGGACGAGCGCGACATCGAGAGTTTCGCCGCCGAAATGGTCGATCGTTTCGGCGTGCTGCCGCGCGAGGTCGAGCATCTGTTGCAGGTGGTCGCGATCAAGGCGCTGTGCCGCCGCGCCAATGTCGAAAAGTTGGAAGCCGGGCCGAAGGGTGTGGTGCTGTCGTTCCGCGACAACATTTTCGTCAATCCGGAAGGGTTGATGGCATTCATCCAGAAACAAGGTTCGAGCGTGCGCATGCGCGCCGATCCGAAAGACGCCAAAAACCAGCAGTTGGTGTTCTTCGACGATTGGGACAAGGCGGACGACCGGCTGAAAGGGACCGCGGCGATCTTGCGCAAGCTCGCCTCGATCGCCGAGCAGGCCAAGGCGGCGTAAACCTTACTCGGCCGCCTGCTGCGCCTGCGCCGCGCGCGCGATCGCTTCGGCGAGATATTCTGGCGATTGCGCGCCCGACACCGCGAACTTGCCGCCAAAGATGAACATCGGCACGCCTTCGATGCCGGCTTCCTTGGCCGACTGCGCCTCGCGCTCGACCTCGGCGACGTCCTGGTCGCTGTCAAGCGCGGCGCGCACGTCTTCCGGGTCGAGGCCGACATCGCTAGCTGCCTGCACCAGCACGGCGTGATTGGTGAGATCGGCACCCTCGGTGAAATAGAGATCCATCAGGCGCTGCTTCATCTCGGCCGCCTTGCCGATGCCTTCCGCCCAACGGATCAGCCGGTGGCAGTCGAGCGTGTTGGGCTGCCGCTTCAACTTGTCGGCGGCATATACGAGCCCTTCCTCCGCGGCCGCCGCGCCGACGCGCTGGGCGATGCCCTCGTAGCGCTCGGGTGAGCCGAATTTGGTGGTGAGATATTGCTCGCGCGACATGCCTTCGCGCGGGATCCAATCGTTCAGGAAATAGGGCCGCCAATGCACCTCGACCGGAATGTCGGGCGTGAGTGCGATCGCCTTTTCCAGCCGGTGCTTGCCGATGAAGCACCACGGGCAGACCACGTCGGAGACGATATCGATACGCACAGGCTGCTGGTCGGGCATGGCTCGCTCCTGATTGGAGCTAAGCTATGCCTGCGCTCACTCCGCCGCAACCATGGCGCCGCCCATCACGCGCAGCATCAGGCTGTCGAGCGTGTCGCCGGCACTCAGTGTCGCCAGCGTCAGCGTCGCGGCCGCTTTGCTGTGGGCGCCGGTGGGCGCGAGCAGCGTGTTCTTTAACGCGCCGGCGATGCGGCGGGCGATGACATGGGCGCCGCGCAGGTCGGTTTGCGTGAAGGCGATCATCAGCGCGCCGTCGTCGTCGCGGCAGGCGAAGTCGATATTGCGGATGAGACGCGTGAGTAGGCGGCCGGCGTCCTTGCCGGCGCGCGCATCGAGCGCGGCGTCAAACGACAGCCGCGCGACCGACAGCGCCAGGCTGCGCTCGCTCGCCTCGGCGGCCGCATCACCGAGTTCTTGCCAGAAGGTGTCGCGCCTGAGCAGCCCGGTCTCCGGATCGACCGCGCCGTCGGCATCGAGCGACGTCAGCATTCGCTTCAGCCGCGCCTCGAAGGCGTGCATGCGCACCAGCGGCAACATGCGCGTCACGAGCCGCGCCGGATCGCCGTCGACGTGATCGATGTTCGGCAGGACCTCGACGAAGTCGGGCGCCGGATCGTCGATCACCGCGATGGGCACGTCGCGGAAGCGGGGCTCTTGCGCGAGCACGGTGAGAAAGGCCTCGACCATGCGCGGCGAGAAGCCGTCACCGATCACGACGCCATCGACGTCCCGGGTGTTGAGGTGTTTGGCCGCGCCTTCGACACTGAGCGCACCGATAACAGGCACGCGCTCGCCCATGGCCACGCTGAGCCTGGGGTAGAGCGGTCCGCGGCCGGCAATCAGCACGGTCGCGTCGTCGAGTGCGTCGCCGACCGGCAGCTGCGGCACATGGCCGTCCTGCGCGGCAAAGGTCTCGATGCGACGGAGCACGGTCGCGTGCAACGCGCGCACGCGCAGCGCCGATTGCAGGCGCGCGATCAGCCGCGCGACCGGCAGGCCGGCGTCGACCGCGAGCGCAATCGGAAACGTGGCGTCGTCCGCGCCGCGAAAGCGGGCGACGACAGGGATCATCGGTCCGCTCGCTGTCGCGATCTTTTTGGCGAGGGTGTGCGCGGCGGCTTCGTTCGGCGCCGCGGCCGCTTCGGCAATCACCACGCCGCTCGGTTTGACCGAGGAAAAGGCCGTCGCCGCATCGGCCCATTTGCTCTCGATGATCGGGAAAGCGCCGGCGGCGCCGAGAGCCTCGACCAGGTCGGTTGCCGGAGCGTCGGCAACGAGGATCAACGGGCCTTGCAACGACATTTTGGGGCGCACGCGGTTACAAAAGGTGCGCCAAGCTACCGGCACGCGATTAATAGCGCGTCAACGAAATTGAGAAGATCAGGCGGCAATTCCGCGCGGGCGGAAGGCGCCGGCGATCAATGCGTTGACGCCGTAGGCCTCCAATTCAGCGGTGATCGCGGCGCTATCGGCGGCGCGGCCGGCGAGCCGCTGGCCGAGCAGGCCATCCGGCAGCGCGACGATGACGGCGGCGGGATCGGCGGCGGCCACCACGGCATCGACCTCGCTCTGACGAAAGCGATAGAAGCCCGTCGCGGTCATGCCGGCGGGCGGGGCGGTGAGCGCGAGCGTGCCGGCCTCGCGCGCGATCTTGCAGGCATAGCCGGTGTCGAGGAATCCATCGGGGGCGACGCGGGCGTCGGTCTCTGCATCGCCGCTCGGCGGGAAAGGCTGCGTTGGCACCATCGGCCCGCGCAAGACCAGCGTGCCAGTTTTGTTGCGGGCGGTTTCCGCGACGGCAACGCTCTCGGCGGCGCCGTGCGGCACGGCGATGGCGCCAAGCGCAAGCGGCGCCGGCATGCCATCGAGCCCGCGCCGCCCCGGCAGCAAACCGATTTCGCCGAAACTCGCGATGTCAACGAGTGCGGCCTCGCCGTGCCAGGGATCGGCGGCAGCGAGTTTCTCGGGCGCGCGCCACAAGCCGAGGATTGTCTTGGTCGAGCCGCCCAGCAGGCCCGCTTCGGCCAGCGGCGTCAGCGCGGGGCCGGGCAGCACGATGGTCTCGGGTTCAAACGCACGCGTTTGCTCGGCGAACGCGGCGGGATCGAAACCATGATGCAGCGCCAGCGTGCCGCCGCTGAGCAGCCATGGGATCAGCGTGAGCGCGATGCCGGCGAACGAGCCGACCGGGATCGTCGACAGGATGGTCGCATCGCGGGCGATGCCGCCTTCGAGAAAGGCGACGAGCCCGCCGGCGATCAACTCGCTGTGGCTGCGCGCGAGCGGCACGGTACCGTCAGGTCTGACATCGAAGGTGGCCGCAGCGACATGGGCGGCGGGCTCCGGCCGCGCCGCCGGCTGGAAGAATTCGAGCGGTCCGGAATCGATGCCGTCGTCGAGCGGCACCACGCCGTCCGGCAGATCGCGGCCGAAGCCGCAGACGTAGCGAATCGGAAATAGCTCGGCCGCGACCTGCATGGCGATTTCGGCTTGGCGGTAGGCGCCGATGCGCGAAGAGGTGATGATTGCCTTGGCGCCGATCGGCGTCAGCGCGTTGACCGTCTCCTGCGCGCGCCAGAGCAGCGGCAGCGGCACCGCAATCATGCCGGCGCGCAGCACGCCGAGCAGCGCGACGATGCTGTCGACGGTGTTGGCGAGCTGGATCGCCACCACGGCGTCGGTCTGCAGCCCGAATGAGCGCAGCCGGGCGGCGACCGCCGAGATGGCGCGATCGGCCTCGGCATACGTGAGCCGGCGCGGCGGCCGGCCGGTGAGCCGCTCGCAATCGGGCGGATCGACGAGCGCGAGCGCGTCGGCGCGCCGCACGCCGGCGCGGCGGAACAGATCGTCGAGGGTGGCGCGGTTGCCGCTGGCTTTTGGCGTGCCGCTTAGAATCATTTTGCGCCCCCATGCCACCAAGTTTCTGGCAGATAGCCGAACAAGGAGGTGCTTGAGGGATGCTTGATTCGCGTCCAGCGCGCTATCCATTGTTTTGGCGGGAAGTAGAGCGGTACCACGTAGAAACCCGACAGCAGCACGCGGTCGAGGGCGCGGGTGGCGGCGACGAAGTCGGCGCGCGTGGTGGCGGCGAGCATGGCGGCGATCATGGCATCGACCGCCGTCGACTTGACGCCCATGTAGTTACGGCTGCCTTGCTCGTCGGCGGCCGCCGAGCCGAAGTAGAAGATCTGCTCGTTGCCGGGCGACAGCGACTGCTCCCAGCGGTACTGCATCATGTCGAAGTCGAAGGTGATCTGCCGGCGCTCGAACTGGGTGGCATCGACGCTGCGGACGCGCGCATCGATGCCGGCACGCTTCAAGCTACGCGTGAAGGCGAGCGCCAGACGCTCCTGATCGCGTGTGCTGGTCAGGATCTCGAAAGCGAAAGGCTGGCCGCTCGCCGTATGCACCAGTTGCGTGCCGTTGAGCGCGTAGCCGGCTTCGGCGAACAGCGCAAAGGCCTTGCGCAATCCGGCGCGGTCGCGGCCAGAGCCGTCGGTGACCGGCGGCGCCCAAGTGCCGGCCTTGATGTCGGCGCGCACGACGCCGGGAAATGGCGTCAGCAGATCGCGCTCGCGCGCGTTGGCGGCAACGCCGTGCGCGGAGAGATCACAGCCATCGAAATAGCTCGCGGTCCGCTTGTAGAGATCGAAAAAATAGGTGTGATTGATCCACTCGAAATCGAACAGATGCAGGATCGCCTCGCGCACGCGCACGTCGGCGAAGATCGGGCGGCGCGTGTTGAAGACGAGTCCGTCCATGCCTTTGGGCAGGCCATAGGGGAATTCCTCCTTCACGACCTTTCCCTGCGCCAGCGCGGGAAAATCGTAGGCCGTCTGCCAGCGGCCAGGATCGGTTTCGTTGCGCACGTCGTAGAGGCCCTTTTTGAACGCCTCGAAATGCGTGTTGCCGTCACGGTAGTAATCGAAGCGGATGCTGTCGAAGTTCCACAGACCGCGGTTGATCGGCAGATCGCGGCCCCAGTATTTCGGATCGCGCGTGAAGGTGACGCTCTCGCCGGGCCTGACCTCGCTCACCGTATAGGGGCCGCTGCCGGTGAGCGGCTTGAACGTCGTCTGCTCGAAAGTCGCCGGATCGATCGCGTGCTTGGCCAGCACCGGCATCAGGCCGATGATCAATGGCAATTCGCGATCGTCGGCGCCGGCAAGATCGAAGCGCACCGTGCGCGCGTCGAGCGCCTCCGCCTTCACGACCTTCTTGTAATAGATGCGGTAGTTCGGCCGGCCGTGATCGCGCAGAAGGGCCCAGGAAAAGATCACGTCGTCGGCGGTCACCGGCTTGCCGTCGGCGAAGCGTGCCGCCGGGTTGAGCGTAAATGTGACGGCGCTGCGCGCCGCATCGCTCTCCACGCTCTCGGCAAGCAGACCGTAGAGCGTGAACGGCTCGTCATAGCCGCGCGCGAGCAGGCTTTCGATCACGTAGCTGCGGATGTTGGCGGCCGCGAGGCCCATGACGATGAACGGATTGAGGCTGTCGAAGGTGCCGAGCACGCCTTGCACCAGCTGTCCGCCTTTGGGCGCCGCCGGGTCTGCATAGGCCGCGTGGCTGAAATTGGCCGGCCAAGCCGGCTCGCCATGCATGGCGATGGCGTAGTGCGCGTCCGCGGCCAGCGCCGGCAAGCGTCCGAGGCCGCTCGCTGCCAACAGCGCGCCGAGCATCACCGTGCGCCGAGATGCCTGCATTTGCATCGGCGCGCGTACGATGGCGGGGGGCGCGGACGAGGTATGGATGTGATTCGTTTCCGGTTTTCCGCAACTTATCACAGGGTCGCAGCCTCGCGCGGGCCCGCATTTTCGGCACATTCGTGGCTTTATTGCAGGAGCAATATCGGCTATCAGGCAGCCCGGAAGTCACGCTCCCGCCGCATTTCACGGGGAGAGAGCCGGGCGACGAGACCACCGTTGGACAGGGCGCAATGCCGGGAACGGTGCGGGGAAAAAAGGACAGATTTGCAATGGTTCATCGGATTGCCCCGGGGCGGGCACTGACCGCCTCATTCGCCGCAGGCTTGCTGACAGCGGCCATGGTGGCGGGAACTCCCGCCCTCGCGCAGCAGCCCAAGGCGGCGACCAAGCCGGCGGCGCAGAAGGCGCAGCCGCCCAAGCCGGCCGCTCAAGCGCCCGCGCCGGCTGCACCGGCGCCGCAAGCCGCCGCCGCGCCGCCGCAGCTGATGTATTCGCCGTGGATCAAGGTCTGCGGCAAAGGCCCGGAGACCAATAACAAGCAGGTTTGCGTGCTGACCAAAGACGGCCGCCTGGAAAACGGCATGCCGGTCGCGGTGGTGCAGTTGTTCGAGCCGGAAGGTGAGCCGAAGGTGATGCGCATCACCGTTCCGTTGGGCATGCAGCTGCAGCACGGCACCCGCATGATCATCGACCAGGAGCAGCCGGCGCAGCAGCCCTACAAGATCTGCTTCCCGGTCGGCTGCATGTCCGACTATCCGGTCACCGACGACATGATCGCCAAGATGAAGAAGGGGCAGCAGATCGTCTTGCAGGCGATCAATATGCAGGGCACGCCGATCAGCCTGCCGCTGCCGCTCAACGATTTCGCCAAAGCTTATGACGGCCCGCCGACCGACCCGAAGGTGGTCGAGGAGCAGCAGCATAAACTGCAAGAAGAGCTGCAGAAGAAAGCCGAAGAGGCGCGCAAGAAACTCGAGGCGCAAACTCCGGCAGCCGCCGCGGCGCCTGCCCCGGCGGACAAGAAGTAATCGGCCTAGCGGTTGATGAGAAAAAGCGCGGCTTCGGCCGCGCCTTTTTGTTTTGACGGCGACCCGGCTATTTCAGTTCAACTGGCTATTGCGCGGGCGATAGCTGCCGCTGTCGTCCTGCACGAACACTTCGTTGACCTGCGGATGGCGGATCGGCTTGTCGGAGGTGTCCGGCAACAGATTCTGCTCGGACACATAGGCGATGTACTCGGTGTCCGCGTTCTCCGCGTAAAGGTGATAGAACGGCTGGTCCTTGCGCGGGCGTACGTCGGCAGGGATCGATTCCCACCATTCTTCGGTGTTGTCGAACTCCGGGTCGATGTCGAACACTACGCCGCGGAACGGATAAAGGCGGTGCTTGACCACCTGGCCGATCTTGTATTTGGCGATGCGTATCTTTTCCATGTCGGCGACCACTTAATCCATCGCGGCGCGCTTCGCCAGACCCCCTTTACAGGGCGTAACGCGCCCCCATGTCCGGGTCTTTGGCGGCGACCAGCTTGGCGAGATCGAGCAGCACCTTGGCCTGCTTCCAGGTCGCATCGTCCTGCATCTTGCCATCGATCATCACGGCGCCGGCGCCGTCCGGCATGGCGGCGACAATCTTCTTCGCAAACGCCACTTCCGCCGGATCGGGCGAAAACACGGTCTTCGCGATGGCGATCTGCGAAGGATGCAACGACCAGGCACCGAGGCAGCCCATGAGGAAGGCGTTGCGGAATTGCGCCTCGCAGGCGGCCGGGTCGGAGAAGTCGCCGAACGGGCCGTAGAACGGCTTGATACCGGCGGCGGCGCAGGCGTCGACCATGCGGCCGACGGTGTAGTGCCAGAGATCCTGTTGGTATGATGCGCGTGGCGCATCACCTTGCGCATCGGCGAGGACTTTGTATTCCGGGTGCCCGCCGCCGACGCGTGTCGTTTTCATCGCGCGCGAGGCGGCGAGATCGGCGGGGCCAAGGCTCATGCCGTGCATGCGCGGGGAGGCGGTGGCGATCGCCTCGACATTGTTAACGCCCTGCGCGGTTTCCAGAATGGCGTGGATCAGGATCGGCTTCTTGATCTTGTGGCGCGCCTCAAGCTGCGCCAGCAACTGATCGAGGTAATGAATGTCCCACGGTCCGTCGACCTTGGGCAGCATTATGACGTCGAGCTTGTCACCGACCGCGCCGACGATCTCGATCACGTCGTCGAGCGCCCA
>DATJVE010000135.1:0-12036 GCA_035501975.1 Pseudolabrys sp. | reverse complement strand
ACCGGCAACTGCATCAGGCCGGGCACGCCGTTGATCTGCTGCTTGGTCGACTGCTGGATCATGCCGGCGAGCGCCAGCGAGCCGCCCGACGGAATTTCCACCGTGGTCTCGGCGCGGCGGGTCGTGATCGAAGGAATGGTCAGCGTCTGGGTCGAGCCCGGCACCGACAGGGTCAAGGCGTTGTCCGTGGTCAGGTCGGACACTTCGGTCATCACCTTGAGGCTGATGCGGCCTTCCGACAGCACCACCGGGGTGAACACCAGGCTCACGCCGAACTTCTTGAAGTCGACCTGCGCCTGGCAGACCGGCGGCGACTTGGTGGTGTCGCACGACAGGCCGTTGGGAATCGGAAACTCGCCGCCGGCGACGAAGCTCGCCGTCTCGCCGGAGATCGCGGTCAGGTTCGGCTCGGCGAGCGTGCGCAAGACGCCGGCGCGGTCCATCGCGCGCAAGGTTGCGGTCACGTTGTTGAACGTGCCGGCGAACGCGGTGTTGCTGAGCGGCTGGCCGGTGGCGGAGAACGAGTTCTGCGTATTCAGATTCACCACCGCAGTGCCGTAGTTGAAGGTGCCGGACAAATCGATGCCGAGCTGCTTGATGACGTCGCGGCGTACTTCGGCGACCGTCACCTTGAGCATGACCTGATCGCGCCCGCGCACGGTGATGCCGTTGACCACCTTGGCATTGTCACCGACCAGCCGAGTGGCGAGATCGTAGGCCTGCTGCGATTCGGCGGCGCTTGCGGCGGTGCCCGACAACATGATGCCGTCGCCCACGCCTTCGATGTGGATGTCGGCGTCCGGCATGGTCTGCTTGAGCGCGGCGCGCACGCCGTTGAGATCGCGGGTGACCGCGATATCGAAGCCAGCGATCTGCTTGCCCGCGGCGTCGAAGAAGAAGATGTTGGTTTGGCCGATGGCGACGCCGATCATGTAAACCCGGCGGGAGGAGCGAACCACCGCGTTGGCGATCTTGGGATCGGCCACCAGCACGTCCTTGATGTCGGCTGGCAGATCGATGGCGACCGACTTGCCGATGCCAAGCGGAATGAAGCGCGACGTCGCCTCGCTCGCTGCCACCTGGATCACCGGCACGCGTCCGTCGGCCGCAACCACCGACGCCGAGGGCGCCAGTCCAGTGCCGATCACGAGTGCCAGCAGCGCGGCGGCGCGGAATGTAGTCGTCATCGCCATAACCCCGTTTCCCCTCGCTCGATCATTTCGTCGTCACTGTCGTCCCGACGCCGAAGCGCACGATATTCACGCCGCCGCGGCGCCCGCTCAGAGAGTCTGCCGCTTGCGGCTTGTCACCCGACGCGTCGGAGATGCTGCGCAGCGCCAGCGACAGCGTGCCCAGCTGCTGCGACACCGCGAGAACCTCGGTTTGCCGCGGCGTCAGCTCCAGCGTCGCGGTCTTGCCGACCACGACCTTTTGTCCGTCCTTCTCCTGCACGTTCTGGTCGATCGCCAGCACGCGGACATTGGTGAGAATGATTTCGCTCGAGTGCGTATCGGCGTTTGCCGATTTATCGGCGTCGCGGTCGCGCCGCGTCAGGATTACATCGACGTGGTCGTTCGGCAGGATGAATCCGCCGGCGCCGGTCTCCGGCGAAATCTGCGTGGCGATGGCGCGCATGCCGGTCGGCAGGATCGCGGCCATGAAGCCGGAACCCTTGGCGTTGACCAATTTGGCTTCGCGAATCGGCTCGCCGTTGATGAAGGGCGCGCGCGCGATGGAGCCGGAAAGATTTTCGATGGCGTTCGGCCGGTCATTGCGGCGGATAAAGCTTCCACCGCTTGCCGCCTCGGCGGGCCATTCCTGCCAGCGCACGTCGCCGGGCGCGATCGAATGGCCCATGGCGATGTCGGATTTGGCGACGAGGACGTCGACGGTCGCGATCTTCGGCGCCGGCGCGACCTTGACCTCGGGCGGCTTTTCCGAACGGCCGGCCAGCATGGCGGCGATACCGCCCGCGGCGATGGCAACCGTCAACACGACGAGACGCGCGGCTTTCATACGCTCACTCTCACAGTGACAAGGCGGCCGGGTCGGCCGCGTAATCGACATGGCGGCGGGAAAGGCCGCCTGCACTGGATTTCAACAGCTAAAGGTCAAGGTATGGTTAAGGAGCGGTATCTAAATCGAGTTAATATTGTCTTGCCGCCGCGCCTGCGGTTTCAAAGGCCGGGCATCCAGCCGGTCTTGGGATAAACGGTGAGCGCCGCGGCCGCGAGCGCGATGCCGTAGGGAACTCCGGAACCGGCGTCGTGCAATTTGGCGATCCAGCCTTGGCGGGCGAGGAGGTCCGGCAATGGCAGACGGCGGAATTGAATGAGCAGCAGCGTCAGCGCGCCGCCGAACAGCGAGGCATAGATCAAGTAATCCAGCAGATAATCGAAACCGAACCAAAGCGCCGTGGCCGCCGCCAGCTTGGCGTCGCCGCCGCCAATCCAGCCCATGGCGAAGAAACCGAAGCAGACCGCCAGCACCAGCGCGCCGGCGGCCAGATGCATGCCGATCGCCGTCAAACCCATGCCGGTGATGAGCGTGAGCAGGAAAAAGCCGCCGGCGAGCGCCAGCGACAGGCGGTTGGAGATCGTCATGGTCAGGAGATCGCTGGAGGCGGCGAACGCCATCAGGGCTGGAAACAGGGCGAGCCTGATCACGTCGGTCAACATGGACTGTCCTCGCGCGAATCGCCTGGCTGCGTAACGTTAGGCAGCGCAAGCTTGCGGTTCGGTTAGCGCGGCAGACGTTTAACGCGCGGTAAACCGGGCCGCAGGAAATGAAAAGGCTCCGGCGGCCTGCCGGAGCCTTATTGCATCGACGACGCGCTCGATTACTTGAGCTGGGTCGAAACGCTGGTGAACGTGGCGTTCAGCTTGGTGCCGAGGCCGTTGACGACCGCGATGATCGCGACCGAGATACCCGCTGCGATGAGGCCGTACTCGATCGCGGTGGCGCCGGATTCGTTCTTCACGAAACGCACGAAGAGGTTCTTCATTTGGTTAGCTCCTAAGGATCCACACGTGGCTGTCTGAGCTGATCCAGGAGACCGAATTAGCTTGCGGCTCTTCCGGATCATGGCGCACCGTATCAGCGAGGTCTTGAGTGCAAGTTAATACAATCAAAGAAACATAAGGTAATCATTGGGGGATGCGCTGTAGTTAACAAGATATTGAAAGAAGAATAACAAAGTTAATAATTCATTGAATGCGGTTATACATGAGATATTGCCAAGGTATTAGTATTATTACATTGAATTGACGTGCATAGGCGTTGAGGAACCGCCGCTGCCGCTTATTTTTGTGACTTGGGGGCACCGGGGCAATACTGGCTGCGACCTGCCAACGACGGCCGATATCTTCGCCTGCGCGCCCGGCGCGTGCCGCTGCCCGCCGCTCGCCATGAGTGCCGTACACCCGATCTTAACCGCACACGCTGATACCGAATTGACCCGTTTCCGGAGTCAGGCAGGCTTTAGGCAATGTTTGTCGAGCTCTATTCCGTCCTGCTAGTCGCAGGCGCGACCGTCCTCAAAATCGTTCCGATCTCCATCGCCCTCGGCATCGTCTTCGCCGTGCTGACCCACTGGTCCGCCTGCAATCCGAGCCGGCCGTGGTGGCGCAAGCGCGAGATCGTCACCGACGTCTGTTATTGGTTTCTCATCCCGCTCGGCGCGCGCTTTGTGCGCATCGGCCTGCTGGTAATGGGTGCCGCCTATTTCTACAACATCCACGGCGCCGAGGCGCTGATCAAATTCTACGACAACGGCTTCGGGCCGCTCGCCGCTATGCCGCTTTGGGCGCAAGCGCTCGCCTTCCTGGTCGTGTCGGATTTCCTGCTGTACTGGTTCCACCGCCTCTATCATGGCGCCGCGCTGTGGAAGTACCACGCCGTGCATCACTCGTCCGAAGAGCTCGAGTGGATCTCCGCCGCGCGCTTTCATCCAGTCAATATCCTGCTCGGCACGGTTTTGGTCGACGTCGCGCTGCTGCTTGCCGGTATCTCGCCGAACGTGATGCTCTGGGTCGGTCCGTTCACGACCGCCTCATCGGCCTTCGTGCATGCCAACCTGAACTGGACGCTGGGGCCGCTCAAATACGTGATCGCTGGCCCGGTCTTCCATCGCTGGCATCACACCGCTGCCGACCGCGGCGGCAACATGAATTTCGCCGGCACGTTCCCGATCTGGGACCTATTGTTCGGCACCTTCTACATGCCGGAAAGCGAACTGCCGGATGCCTATGGCATCGACGACCGCAGCTTCCCGGAGAGCTTTGGCGCGCAATTACTCTATCCATTCCGTCGCTGAATTGGCGGTCTTTGCACTTCATTCACCAATTTGCAGTCAACTCTTGAGGTCGTTCCGGCCGCCGCTGCGGCCGCGTTGTGTGTAGCGTGCTGGAGAGTGCGATGGCGGCTGTGCTGGGATATCGCCGGCGATTGATCAATATCTGCGCCTGGACGATCGTCGCCTCGGCCATCCCCGGTGTTGCCTCGGCGCAAGCCGACGCCATTACCGTCAGCGTCGATCAGGCGCAGATCATGAAGCTGCCTGACCGCGTCGCCACCGTTGTCATCGGCAATCCGCTGATCGCCGACGCCGCCCTGCAAAACGGCGGCATTCTGGTCATCACCGGCAAGGGCTACGGCACCACCAATATGCTGGCGCTCGACCGCAACGGCAGCATCGTGATGGACAAGACCGTCGAGGTGCTGGGCGCCTCTGGCAGCAATCTGGTGGTGGTCTACAAGGGCACCGAGCGCGAGACCTATAGCTGCGCGCCGGACTGCGAGCACCGCATCACGCTCGGCGACTCGCAAGGCTATTTCAACTCTGCGCTGAGCCAGAGCGGCTCCCGCACCGGCCAGGCGCAAAGCGGCGCGCAACCGCATTGACCGGTTCTTCCGGCCGCGTTCGCGGCGCGGCCATGATTAGCGCAAAGTTAACGGGAACTCCGGGTTTCTGCACCGCCTGCGCAATAATTCGACAACGTGCATTTGCTAAGACAGCGCCCGGTGCCTCACCACTGTTCCACGGTCCCGAAGGTTGCCATGCTTGAGCGCATTCGAAGCCTGACGACCATGCCTCTTCGCCGGCTGCTGCCGGCGCGCGCCGCGCGCCGTTTCGCGCGCCAACAGGAAGGTGCCGCTGCGGTCGAGTTCGCTCTGGTCGCGGTTCCATTCCTGGCGCTGACCTTCGCCATCATCGAAACGGCCTTGGTGTTCTTCGCCGGACAGACGCTCGAATCCGCGGCGTCCGAGGCCGGCCGGCTGGTCATGACCGGCCAGGCGCAGAACGGCGGCTTCTCGCAAGCCGATTTCAAGAATGCCGTGTGCGCGGATCTCGCCGGCGGGCTGTTCGATTGCGCCAACGGCGTCTACGTGAACGTGACGAGCTACGCCAGTTTCAGTGCGGTCAACACCGCGCCGCCGGTCACCAACGGCGTGCTCAACACCGCCAACATGGCCTATACGCCCGGCGGGCCGAACTGCATCGTCGCGGTGCAACTGTTCTATCAATGGCCGATCTATGTGTCGCTGCTCGGCAACAATCTCTCCAATCTGAACGGCAATTACCGCTTGCTGGTGGCGACCTCGGTCTTCCGCAACGAACCTTACGGGCCGGCCGCATGCTGAAAACCTCCATCCTCGGATGCCTTTCGCGGTTCAAGCGCGACCGCCGTGGCGTTTCGGCCGTCGAGTTCGCTTTCGTCGCGCCGGTGATGATCGGGCTTTATCTCGGCTGTGTGGAGATTTCGGACGGCGTCGCCGCCGACCGCAAGGTCAGCCTGATCGTCGACGCGCTCGCCAACCTGTCGGCGCAGGTGACCACCATCAGCACCGCCGACATGACCAATATTCTCAACGCGTCGGGCTCGATCATTACGCCCTATTCGGCGAACAATCTGAAAGCGACGCTGTCGTGCTTGAAGATCGACGCGAATAACAACGTGACGGTGGCCTGGAGCGCGACGCTGAACGGGACCGCGCGGGCGGTCGGATCGTCGGTCACGATCCCTTCGGCGCTGCAGGTGCCGAGTTCGCAACTGCTGTTCGCCGAGGCGAGCTACGCCTATACGCCGACGGTCGGCTACACCATCACCGGCACGCTGACGCTGTCCGACCACATGTACATGGCCCCGCGCATCGCAGCGCCGACCTACAACAACGTCGCCTGCACCTGACCGCCGCGCTCAGCGCGCCTCCGCAATCGGCAGCGCGGTGGTCGACTTGATCCGTTCCATGGCAAAGCGCGAGGTGACGTTTTTCAGCGGCACCGTCGCGATCAGCTTCTTGTAGAACGTGTCGTAGCTCTGCATGTCGTGCACCACGACGCGCAGCATGTAATCGACGTCGCCGGCCATCCGGTAGAACTCCATTACTTCGGGCATGGCGCCGACGACCTCGGCGAAGCGCTTGAGCCATTCCTGCGAATGGTCGCCGGTCTCGATCGATACGAACACCGTGATGCCGAGCCCGATCTTTTCCGGATCGATCAGCGCCACGCGGCGGGTGATGACGCCGTCGGCCTCCAGCCGCTGCAGCCGCTTCCAGCACGGCGTCGACGACAGGCCGACGCGCTGGCCGATCTCGGCGACCGAGAGCGAGGCGTCCTCTTGCACGACGGCGAGGATCTTGCGGTCGATAGCGTCCATTCTCTGTTTCCTTCGATCTTTAGAATGTTCAATCTAAAGCCTAAACGCAGTGAAGAATATTATTCTTATTTGTGCGTGGTGTCTGTATTTATATAGAAAAAAATTCTATTTCAAGCTCAATCTATCGCCGCAGCCTCGGCGGCTTTTCGACCGGGTTCACGGACATGACAAAAATCTTCCCCGCCGCTTTTTCTCTCACCTTGCGTCGCCTCGTCGCCGGCCTTGCGCTCGCGATTGGACTGGCAGTCGTCGCGCCCGCCATGGCAGCGTCCTCGCGGCCGCTGGTCAGCCCAGCCTGGCTCAACAGCCATCTGCACGACGCTAACCTGGTGGTGCTCGACATCCGCTCGGCCATCGACGGCAGCACGCCGGAGGCCTTCGCGCAGGGCCATATCCCGGGCGCCGTGCACAGCGACTACGACAAGGCCGGTTGGCGCGTGACGCGCAACAACGTGCCGTTCATGGTGCCGACCACGCCCGAGCTCGAGAAGCTGATCGGCGATCTCGGTATCGACGAAACGAGCCACGTGGTGGTGGTGCCGGCGGGCGTCAACGTGCTCGACTTCGGCTCCGCCGCGCGCACCTATTGGACGCTGAAATACGCCGGCGTGCGCGACGTCTCGATTCTCGACGGCGGGCTCGCGGCCTGGAAGGCGGCGGGCTATGCCCTCGACAAGGGTCCGCACGCGCCGTCGCCGGCGATCTTCACCGCCAGCATCGACACCAGCATTCTGGCGCTTGCCTCCGATGTCGAGACCATCGAGCACAACGGCGGCGCCACGCTCGTCGACGCGCGCCCGGTCTCGTTCTTCCTCGGCAAGGAGAAGGCGCCCGCGGCGCAGGCCTATGGCCACATTCCCGGCGCGGTCGATGTCGACAGCGCGCGCTTCTACGATCCGGCGACCAATCGGTTGAAGCCCAAGGCCGAACTTGCGGCCATTGCCCGCGAACTGCCGGCCGGCGCGGCGGTGACCTATTGCAACACCGGCCACTGGGCGGCGACCGATTGGTTCGTGCTGCACGAAGTGCTCGGCCGCACTAATGCGAAGCTCTATGCCGGCTCGATGGTGGAATGGACCAGCAACCCCAACCGCCCCATTGCGTCGGCGCGCACCAAGTGGGATGACCTGAAGAAGAAGCTCGGGCTCGGCTCGTAAGAGTTCCATCAGGGCGTTTAAAATGACGACGGCAACATTTGCGGCGCCGCAAGCGGGCGCCGCGCCTGCAATCGACCGCCTATTCCTCGGTCTCTCGCTCGTCGCCACCGCGGTCCTCGTCGCGCTGGTGCTGCTTGACGGCCAGCCGGCGTCCGCCGCGCTGATCCTCGGCGGCTTCGGTCTCGGCATCGCCTTCCTCAAGGCGGAGTTCAGCTACACCGCGTCGTGGCGGCGTTTCCTCACGCGCGGCGAGGCGGGCGGCCTCATCGGCGGCCTCATCGTGATCGCCATCTGCGCGCTGGCGGTGGTGCCGGTCGCCGCGCTCAAGCACGATTTCGGCGGCGCCATCGCGCCGCTCGGCCCCTCGCTGCTGATCGGCGCCTTCACCTTCGGCATCGGCATGCAGCTCGCCAATGGCTGCGGCTCCGGCACGCTCTACACGGTCGGCGGCGGCTCCGGCCGCATGCTGATTGCGCTCTTGTTCTTCGTCGTCGGCAGCGTCTTCGGCAGCCTGTCGCTGCCGGCGTTTCTGGCCCTCGGCGGTATCGATCCGGTGCTCGCGTCCGATTATCTCGGCCCTTGGGGCGGCTTGGCGGCGACGCTGGCGAGCATCGCTTTGGCCGCGGTCGTCATCATCGCCGTCGCGCGCAAGCGCGGCGCCAATTACCGACCCTCGCGCAGCTATGTGCTCGGCGGCATCGCCATCGGTCTGCTCTGCGTCGCCGTGTTCATCGCCGGCGGCCATCCGTGGAGCGTGACCTTCGGCTACACGGTGTGGGGCGCGAAGATTGCGGGCGCGCTCGGTTTCGATTTCTCGCACGCAGCGTTCTGGCAGTGGCCGGGGCCCAAGCACGCATTATCCGACTCGGTGCTGTCCGACACGTCGAGCCTGACCGATTTCGGCATGTTGTTCGGCGCCATGGCGGCGGCCGCGGCGAGCAAGCCGTTCGCGGCGACCGCCTGGCCGCCGCTGAAATCGCTGCTCGGCGCCGCGGTCGGCGGCCTGCTGATGGGTTGGGGCGCGCGGCTTGGCTTTGGCTGCAATATCGGCGCCTTTGTCGGCGGCGTCGCCTCCGGTTCGCTGCACGGCTGGGTCTGGTTCGCCGCGGCACTGCCCGGCTGCCTGATCGGCATCCGCCTGCGGCCGCTGTTCGGCCTGTCGCGGGAGTAGCGCATGATCCCGAAAAGTGGGAACCGGTTTTCGCTCAAGATCGTGCGCCAAGGAAACTGAGCCGATGCGCAAAGTCTACATCGTCGTTGTTTTGCTCGGTTTCGCGGCCATCGTCGGCAACCACCTGGTCAGCCCGTCGAGTGGCCGCGCCGTGTCGCCGGAAGACTTCGCCGGCGCCTGCGCGCCCTGCGGCGCACCCTGTCCATCGAAGAAATAGCCGCTCAATTCTTTTCGAGGAATTCCTCGACCTCGGTACGGTATGGCGCGCCGGCGGCGCCGCCGAAATGCGTGCACTTGAGCGCCGCGGTGGCGCTGGCGAAACGTAGCATGTCGAGCAGCGCGCGGCCTTCGGCGAGCGCGAGCGTGAAGGCGCCGTGGAAGGCATCGCCGGCGCCGAGCGAATCGATTGCTCTGACTGAGAAAGCCGGCAAGTGGCGCAGCGCGCCGTTGTCGAGCCAATAGGTCCCCTTCGGTCCGTCGGTGATGGCGAGGAAGCCGGAGACATGTTCGGCCAGCCGCTGCAGGGCCGCGCCGTAGTCGCTCGCCCCGGTCGTGCCAAATAAGGCTTCCGCCGACGCCACGACATGCGTGCCGAGCTGAAGCAACGGATCGTCCGACTTGGTCGCCTCATCGAGGTCGATCACGATCGGAATCTTGCGCGCTCGCGCGGGGCGGCACACCGCCGTGACGAAATCGGGAAAGCGGTTGTCCACCAGCACAGCATCGGCGTCGGCCACCAGTCCGGCCGCGTCGGCCGGCTGCACATTGCCGAGATTGACGCCGCGCCGCGTGGCAATCGTCTTTTCCCCGGTCTCGTCGAGCAGGATCAGCGACACCGAGGCGCTGCCATTGTCCTTGCGCACGACGCCGTTGCAATCGATGCCTTCTTTGGCCAGATCGGCGAGAATGCGGTTGCTTGCCGCGTCGTTCGAGCCGCCGAGCGGACCGGCGAAGCCAACACGCCCGCCCAGCCGGGCGATGGTCACTGCGGCATTGGCAGCGCAGCCGCCGCCGGTGATGATGAAATCCGACGCCGAAACCTTGGCGCCGGGCGCTGGAAAGCTGTGCACGCGCATGACGATGTCCTGCACGGCGATGCCGGCGCACAATACTTTCGGCGCTTTTCGTCCAGCGTCAGTCAAAGCGAATCTCGTCCTCCACCCAGGCGCGGATGAGGTGATGCGCGATCGCCACCGGCGGCGGCGTGGTCAGCCCCTGCGGGTGCCGGCGTAGCAGCATGCTCTCCACCTCCGCCTTGCTAAACCACCGCGCGTCTTCGAGTTCCGCCCGGTCGACCACAATATCGCGGGTCAGCGCCTCGGCGTGGCAGCCGATCATCAGCGAGGACGGAAACGGCCAGGGCTGCGAATGGAAATAGACCACGCGGCCGCAGGTGATTCCGGCTTCCTCGCGGGTTTCCCGCCGCACCGCGTCCTCGATCGCCTCGCCCGGCTCGATGAAGCCGGCGAGACACGACCACATGGTCGGCACGAAGCGCGGGCTACGGCCGAGCAGGCATTGATCGCCGGTGACCGCCAGCATGATCGCCACCGGATCGGTGCGCGGGAAATGCTCGGCCTGGCAGGCCGGACAATCGCGCTTCCAGCCGGCCTGCTTGACGTGCGTCGGCGCGCCGCAATTGGAGCAGAAGCGGTGGCGCAGGTGCCAATGCAGCACCGCCTTGGCCTCGGCAATCAGTGGCAGGTGTTCGGCGCCGACCAGGCCCTGCACCGCGATCGAGCGCAGGTCGGTGACGAGGTAGCTTTCGCTGCTCTTGAGCGCCTCGGCCGCCGCCGGCGCGAGGCCGTAGCCAAAGCGCGCCACGTCGTCGAGCAAACCGAGAAAAGCCGTCTCGCCGGCGGCTCCGAGCGTGCGCGCTTCATCGAGCGTAAACAGCGGCTCGTTGAGCGGCGCGGCCTTCTTCAGCACGATCCAGTCGCCGCCGATGACATAGGCGCCGGCGCCCGGCTGCGCCATCAGACGAGCCATGGCGGCATCGTCGGCGCGCAGCTCGGCGGCCCGCTCGATGCGGCTTTGCGTGTAGCCAAGGCGCGGTTTGGGGCCGAGTTCGGGGCGAGCGGGCATAGGCTAAGGAAATTCGCACGGACGCGCGCGAGGCGCAATCGTGGCGCCTTACTCCGCCGGCCGCGGATACATCGCCTCGCGCAGCTCCGGGCGCTGCCATTGCAGGCCGAGCACGCCTTGCTTGGCGCCGTAGCGCGCCGATGAGCCGACCCCATCCATGCTGGCGCGCATCTCGCGCGCGCGCTCGAGGCTGACGTCGACGGTGAAAAAACCGGCCGCCGTGCTCTCGAACAGAATTTCCTCCGGCGCCGCCACCATGGCAAGCCCGCGTTCGGCGTGGCTGAAAAGGTTCTGCGTGGTCACCACGATGGCGAGGTTCTCGATTGCGCGCGACCAGATCAGGTTGCGCCAGCTCGCCCATAATTTTCCCTTGTCGGTGCCGGCCGGCATGAAGATTAGTTCGGCGCCGCGCAGCGCCAGCGCGCGCGTCACCTCCGGCATATAGGCTTCGCTGCACATCGCCATGCCAACCTTGCCGTGCGCCGTATCGAACACGGGAAACTCGTTGCCCGGCACGTATTGGAATTCCCACCATTTGCCGCCGGTATAGATCCACGGCCCGTTGGGATGCGTGCGGCGGTAGGACACCGGCGCGCGGCCGTCGCCATAGGCCATGCAGATCAAATTATGCGCGGTGCCCTCATTATGACTGAGCGGCTCGATGGTGCCGTAGATCGTGTTGATGCCGTGCTTGGCGGCGGCTTCGGCCAGGCGCGGCGTCGGATCGAACGAGGCGGGCATGCGCCAGGGGCCGGGATAGGTTTCCGGAAAGCAAACGAAATCGGCGCCTTCGGCCTTGGCGCGGGCGATGAAATTCACCGCATCGGCGACATTCTTCTCGTCCTCGCCGATCGGATTGGTGATCGGCTGCACGACGGCGATGCGAAAGGTCATGAACATTGCTCCTGCGATGGATCGCGGCCCGAGCCTAATCGCGAACCGGCGCGACGTGAAGGGTGCG
>DATJVE010000134.1:0-2062 GCA_035501975.1 Pseudolabrys sp. | reverse complement strand
GAAAGCGGAAAGCACAGCCCGGGCGCACATCGCGCACATTGCAGGCTAGACTAGTTTCAGTCGCGAAATGGGTGGATTTGGGCCGAGGATTGTTCAGTTATACCGATGAACTGGGCTTAAGTCGGCGTTGTGTTGCTGAGTTTTCCGGTTCTTGGTCGCGTGGTTTTCGACATGGACGGGCATCCGCCAGGGCAAGTTGTGGCCGGCGACGTGTTGGGGTGCGGCGGGTTTTATTCCAGTGCGACGACGATCGGATTGTTTACCGGGTGGCTTTTCGGCGGCGCGCCGACCGCTTGGTCAGCAGGGCGGCGACGATCATGAGGTTGTTGGCGAGCACCGCGGCGCCAACGAACACCGCAAAGCGCTCGGCGCCTTCGGCGCGGCAACGCTTCATGCCGCGACCGCGCATCAGCACCGAGATGCGACCCTCGATGCCGGCGCGAAAGCGCTGGCCTTGCTTGAACTCCGCCGACCTTTCATAGGCTTGGCGTTGCGGCGTTTTGGTGCCGCCACGCTGCGGAATGCAAACCGTCTCGACGGCGCCGCGCACGCAGGCCGCCACGTTCTGCTCGCTGAAGAAGCCGCGATCGGCGCCATAAAGGTGCGGCGCACGGCGGAAGGCGCGGCGATGGAGCCTGAGCGACGGCGCCACGTGAACTTCGTCGGACGGGTTTCCCTTCAGCACCTTATACTGGGTAACCAAGCCTTTGGCGCTTTCGGCGAGAAATACCTTGTGACCGAATTCCACTGGCGTGCGCACCTTGCCACGCTTGATCAGATCGGTATGGGGCTCGAAGATCGAATAGATCTTCTCGGACGTGGGCACCTGTTCGCCATCGAGCACGCGGCGGCGCGCCTGCGCGATCACCCGCGTGCCGAGATCGCAATAATGCGCGATCTCATCGCGCAGGGCCTCGATCTTCAGAGCGGTCAACGGGTCCTTGGCGCGCATCGCGGCGGTGTCGTCAAGCGCCTTCCCGGCGCCTGCCACTACTTCCTCGGCAATGCTGATCAGCGCCCGGTAGGTCGCAGTCTGCCGCGATCCCTTGCCCTGACGCTGCCGCGTCGTCATCCGTTGTATCTCGTACATGCGCCGATGCGCGGCGCGCGAGCGATTGCGAAAACCCGCGATGCGCCGCAGCCCCAGCGCCTTGGCAAGCCGACCGAGGAGCCGCGTGAGGACCCGCACCACGTCCCACAGCAACGTGTTATCGGTCGGATGATGAATATCGGTTTCCACCACCGTGGTATCGACCCGCAGCTTGCTGCCCTCCTCCAAGCCGAGCTTCACGGCGGCCTCGACGACGAGGTCGTTGATGGCCTTGAGCGTCGCCGGCGTCAGTCGGTTGAAGCTGCGGTTGAAGGCGTCATGCTTGGGCACCTTCTCGCAGTAGAAATCGGTGAACCGGCGCAGCGTTATTCCATCGGCGATGCGTTCACGCAGCTCGCGATAATCCCAGTTCTTCAGGCGCATCAGAACGAGCGCGCGCAACGTCTGCGACGCGGTGAGGCCGCGGCGACCCTTGTCCGGCTCATTCAGGCCGCGTATCAGGTCGCGGCGCACCCGCTCGACCGGCGCCCCCTGCTTATCGAGAAAATCACAGATCGCCTGCAGCAACGGCTCAAGCCGCACGCCCTGCCGCAGCAGTTCGAGATCGGCAAAGCTCATCTGCCGCGCCGCCGGCCGCGCCACGGCTCAACTCAGCCAGCCGAGAACCGCCAGGCCGAGGCCAACCCCTCCGCCGCCCATCCGGCAGCGGACGACATCGACAGACCGTTCGGTGTGGCGGCGAATCATCTCTCAAATGAGAGACATCCCGCCTCCCATTGGCAAGCAAAACTTGCCGCCCAAAACCCTGGAAATGCCGATTCTGCCACGCTATTTTGCCTTTCGCGACAGAAACTAGACTAGCACCCGCCGCCAGCCCCTTTCGGAGGCGACGGAAATTAGTGTAGCGTTCAATCATGAGCTGCCAGCGGGACGTGCCGATGTCCTGTGAATTGGAATGGCAGCGTGAGTGCCCGCGGCGGGCGTCCCCTGCCGAATATTAAGCCAAACATT
>DATJVE010000133.1:0-9042 GCA_035501975.1 Pseudolabrys sp. | reverse complement strand
ATTTGCCGAAGCGCCGCAGGCGGACTTCGAGGGCCCGCCGGTCAGCGGGCTCGATCCTAAACTCGCCGAAGAACTCGGCCTCAGCGACGAAGCGAAGTACCGCCTCCCCAAGGCCGACCTGCCGACGCAACCGGGCGGCTTCGCCGGGCTCGCCAGCCAGCAGTCGCTGGAAAAACTGCTGCGCGAGGGGCGCAAGGAATTCAGCGAAACGCCGTGGATGCCGCACCGGCCGCCGCGGCCGGAGAAATCCGAAGGCGGCAAGCGCCTGGTGATCAAGTCCGACTTCGAACCGCAGGGCGACCAGCCCAACGCCATCAGGGAACTGGTGGAGGGCGTGCAGCGCCACGACCGCACGCAGGTGCTTCTTGGCGTGACGGGATCGGGCAAGACCTTCACCATGGCCAAGGTGATCGAAGCGACGCAGCGCCCCGCCCTCATCCTCGCGCCGAACAAGACGCTGGCGGCGCAGCTCTACGGCGAGTTCAGGTCGTTCTTCCCCGACAACGCGGTGGAATATTTCGTCAGCTACTACGACTACTACCAGCCGGAGGCCTACGTCCCGCGCACCGACACCTATATCGAGAAGGAATCCTCGATCAACGAGCAGATCGACCGCATGCGCCACTCGGCGACGCGCGCGCTGCTGGAGCGCGACGACGTCGTCATCGTCGCCTCGGTGTCGTGCATCTACGGCATCGGCTCGGTGGAGACCTATTCGGCGATGACCTTCACGCTGAAGCAGGGCGGCAGAATCGACCAGCGCCAGCTGCTCGCCGATCTGGTGGCGCTGCAATACAAGCGCACGCAGGGCGACTTCTTCCGCGGCTCGTTCCGCGTGCGCGGCGACACCGTCGACATCTTCCCGGCGCACTACGAGGACCGCGCCTGGCGCGTGCATCTGTTCGGCGACGAGATCGAGAAGATCGAGGAGATGGACCCGCTCACCGGGCAAAAGACCGACGAGCTGGAATTCGTCAAGATCTACGCCAATTCGCATTACGTGACGCCGCGGCCGACGATGATCCAGGCGATGAATTCGATCAAGCATGAGCTGCGCCAGCGCCTCGAGCAATTGAACAATGCCGGCCGTCTGCTCGAAGCCCAGCGCCTCGAACAGCGCACGGTGTTCGACCTGGAAATGATGGAAGCCACCGGCAGCTGCGCCGGCATCGAGAACTATTCGCGCTATCTCACCGGCCGCAAGCCGGGCGAGCCGCCGCCGACGCTGTTCGAATACGTGCCCGACAACGCCCTGGTCTTCGTCGACGAGAGCCACGTCACCATCCCGCAGCTCGGCGGCATGTACCGCGGCGACTTCCGCCGCAAGGCGACGCTCGCCGAATACGGTTTCCGCCTGCCCTCCTGCATGGACAATCGGCCGCTGCGTTTCGAGGAATGGGACGCCATGCGGCCGCAGACGCTCGCCGTCTCGGCGACGCCGGGGCCCTGGGAAATGGAGGAAGCGCGCGGCGTCTTCGTCGAGCAGGTGATCCGCCCGACCGGACTTATTGATCCTCCCGTCGAAGTCCGCCCGGCGCGCACGCAGGTGGACGACCTCGTCGGCGAGGTGCGGCAGGTGGCGGCGAAGGGCTACCGCGCGCTGATCACCGTGCTGACCAAGCGCATGGCCGAGGACCTCACCGAATACCTGCACGAACAGGGCATTCGCGTGCGCTACATGCACTCGGACATCGACACCATCGAGCGCATCGAGATCATCCGCGATTTGCGGCTCGGCGCCTTCGACGCGCTGGTCGGCATCAACCTGTTGCGCGAGGGCCTCGACATTCCCGAATGCGCGCTGGTCGCCATTCTCGACGCCGACAAAGAGGGCTTCCTGCGCAGCGAGACGAGCCTGATCCAGACCATCGGCCGCGCCGCGCGCAACGTCGACTCCAACGTCATCCTCTACGCCGACCATGTCACCGGCTCGATGCAGCGCGCCATCGAGGAGACCAACCGCCGGCGGGAAAAGCAGGTCGAGTACAACACCGAACACGGCATCACGCCGGAGAGCGTGCGCAAGGGCATCGCCGACATTCTCGACAGCGTCTACGAGCGCGACCACGTGCTGATCGCCACCGGCGCGGCCGGCGGAGGCGAATTCGCCGAGGCCGCCACCATCGGCCACAATCTCGAGGCGGTGATCGCCGACATGGAGACGCGCATGCGCGAGGCCGCCGCCGATCTCGACTTCGAGCAGGCGGCGCGCCTGCGCGACGAGATCAAGCGCCTGCGCGCGACCGAGCTGGCGGTGGTCGACGATCCGACCGCCAAGCGCGTGATGCTGGCGCAGGACCCGAAGCTGCGCCGCGCCGTCACGAAAGGGCGAAGCCCGTCTTCCGTAGAAAGACCGCACAAACCCGGCCTCGACGAAATGGGCATCGCCACCACCCACGAGGTCAAGCCGGCGCGCGCCGACTCGCCGCGCTCCAAGCTCGGCCGCCCCGGCATGCGCGGCGGATTTAAGCGGGGGCGGTAAACCGGGACCGGCAGTTTTTGGCCGCCTTGCCGATTTGCTATGCTGACGGGCATGCATCGAATATGCCCGCTAGGCGTTTTTGCTGTGTTGCTGTCTTGCGCATCGCCCGCGCTCGCGCAAGACGACGGTCAAAACATCCAGGTTGCGCCTGCCGCGAAGAGCGACACCTATCAGGGCCTGCAAGGCGTTGAGCAAGACATGAAAGACGCCCACGCGAACAAGCAGCGGCTCGACAGCTCGATCGGCCGTGTCAACAGCGCCCTTGCGGGGCACTCGGCGCCGCGCATTGGCGCTCCGATCCGCCAAGGGCGAAGACGCTTCCATTGATGCCGTCGGCGTCAGCGCGCGCGCCGACTCGCCGCGCTCCAAGCTCGGCCGGCCCGGCATGCGCGGCGGCTTCAAGCGGCGGTAATCCCGCGCGGCCTTGACCCTGCGCGCGCGATCGGCTGACTGTGATCGCGGGACGGACGGGTGACGAATCGCGGCCACCCGCGACAAGTCGGGGCCTCACAATGATCGATGTCGGGCGGGTGCTGCGCTGGGCGGGCGCCGTGGTGGTCGGCTTTGCCGCCTATATCGTCGCCTTCGCGCTCGGCTATCTGATGTGGCGCAAGTTCGGCGGCGATCCCGCCGACGCGTCGCGCTGGATCCTGGCGCTGGCGACGTTTTGCGCGGTGCTCGCCGGTGCGTTCGTCGTCCGGCGCGACGACGGCAAAACGGCCGCGCTGGCTTTGTGGGCCCTGGCCTTGCTGTTTCCCATCGCCTTGATCGCCAAGAACACCGTGGCCGGCCATTTCACGACGATGAATCTGTTCGAATTCGCCGGCACCTTGTTCGGCGGCCTGCCCGCCTATTACGTGGTGCGCATCGCGCCGCGCGGCGCGCAGCCGGCCGAACACTAGGCGCAAACCGGCCGCATGTCCGACATCGGCATCCTCAACGATCCCTGGAGCGTCGCCTTCGTGCTGCTGATCCTCGGCGCGCCCGGCCTGCCGATCGGCGGGCTGGTCGGCGCGCTGGTGTGGCGCCGCCACCGCGTCATCGGCGCGTTGCTCGGCGCCCTCCTCGGCTTCGCGCTGTGGCTCGCGGGGTGGTGGCTGCTGAATGACGTGATGTGAGGCAGGGAAAGCCCGTCCGGAAAGCTTCTTAAGAGCCTATTCAAACTGTCCCGGTACTTTGGGGCGTTATGAAGCTAGGCTTCGAGGAAAACGCAAAGTCCTTATTCTAGCGGCTCGCAAAGCGCTCGCGCATGGACCGGCCATCCACGCCTTGCTTCCCGCCACCAATGAAAACGTGGATGCCCGGCACAAGGCCGGGCATGACGGCGGAAAGGCATAGCCTAAATTTTCTAACTTGGTAGTGGATCAGCACTGACCCAATACCTATTTCTGACGGTGCCGCTGCTCGCATCTTGCGCTACGATGGAAAGCGAGCTTTGGTCGGCCGCAAAGACCAAGAAGTGTGAGAAAATGCTCACCTCGACCGTCTGCCGCTACGAACACTTCGAGACCGACTGGTACGCGCGGTGGTCCCGCACGTTCGGCCTCACCGTGCCGCCCTATCCGCGTCTCGAGCGCAAGCATTGGGAATTCTGCGCCATCGCGCAGGCGCTCGACGAGCGTGGGGCGCTCGGTGCGGGTAAAGCCGGCCTCGGCTTTGCTTGCGGGCGCGAACACCTGCCGGCCGCCTTCGCCGCGCGCGGCTGCTCGATCCTGGCCACCGATCTGGAGGAATGCGGCGCCGCATGGACCACCCAACACGCCAACGGGCGCGACGATCTATTCTATCCAGAGATCGTCGGGCGCGAGGCGTTCGACAGTCTCGTCAAATTTCAATTCGCCGACATGCGCGCGATCGAGGGCATCGAGGAAGCGCACTACGACTTTCTGTGGAGCTCATGCGCGTTCGAGCACCTCGGCTCGCTCTCCGCCGGCGCCGATTTCGTCGTCAACGCCATGCGCTACCTTAAGCCCGGCGGCATCGCGGTCCACACCACAGAATACAACGTTTCGTCGAACGATCTGACCGCGACGGAAGGCCAGGAGGTCATTTACCGGCGGCGCGACATAGAGCAGTTGGACCGCGACCTGCGGCTGCATCGCTGCGGCATGGAACCTGTCGACTATTTCGCCGGGGTTCGTCCTCACGACCTCGATTACGACGTGCCGCCCTACTCCGGCAAAGACGGCAAGCAGCATATAAAGCTGTTGCTGCACAGTTTTGTCGCGACCTCTATTTTGCTGATCGTCCGCAAAGCCGGTTGATGACCTAACGCAATTTAAAGACGAGGCCGCCATGGAAAGTCACCGCGCCGCCGCTTTTGTTTTCGAGCGTCCAGGCGCAACGGCGAGCTTGCCGTCGAGATATGCGGTGGTCGCAAGCTTTGTCGAATTGTCGGCGGCACTCTGCGTCGGCGCGGTCGGCGATCCGCTCAGGACGCCGAGACGAGATTGAACTTGAAGCCGAAAAACCCGTTCGGCTGCCATCCGGCATAGAACGCAATGCGCGTGCCGGAATAGCTCGCGTACGGAAGGAACACCGGCAGCGCCTCGCGGCGCTCCACCCCCCTCACTTTTTTTGCGGGGGGGGGGGTCGACTCCCCCATCCCCCTGGTCGAGAGGGACGCAGAACGACAGGCGACCCCGGCGTCTCGACAAAGACTACGGGCGATGAGGCATGGCTGTTTGACATTTGCATCGGCGGGCGCACGGAAGACGCGGCACTCGCGCTTCCTTCTGCCCCGGCGGGAGAAGCGACTCGATCTCGCCACACGAATCGCCTCAGATGATCGCCGCAACCGAAGCCCGAGAGCGCGATGCCCTGGTTCCGCCACCACTATTCCTGCCAGGCCTGCGACGGCTCCTGGTTCGCCGAAGCGGCGGTCGTCGTTGAGAGCGATTGCCCATTCTGCGCGGCGCGCGACGTCTTCGCCTACAAGAGCGACGACCGCACGCTGATCGTCGAGCGCGAAGGCGCGGCCTTCGTCGTGTTCGAGGCGGCCAAATCCGCGCGCGCCGAGCCCGGCTATCGCCAGCGCAAGCGCTTCGCAACGCGCGCCAAGGCGAATGCCTTCGTCGCCGCGCGGCGGCGCAAGCCTACATCCCGGCCGGCGCCACGGGCGCGGTCTGCCCGGAGCGCTTGAGCGCGTCGGCGACGAACCCGTTCGCCTTCATCTCCTCGACGAAGGCGCGCACGTAAGCGGCGCCCGCCGGCTTGTCCTTTTGCGTGCCCATGGCCTGGCGGATCTGCTCGAAGGCGCCCTTCATCACGCGCATCTCGGGATGCTCCTTGGCGTAGGCGTCGAGCGGCTCGCGCACGCCGGCGGCGGCGTCGAGCTTCTGCTCGAGGAACACCGGAATGCCGGCCGCCGCGCCGCCGACCTTGGCGCGCACCAACGTCGCGTGCTTGAGCGTGCGCGTGAGATAAAGATCGTAAACGGAAGCCAGGCCGACGGCGATCCGGATGCCGGGCTGATCGACGTCGCCGACATCCTTGAGCGGCGAATCCTTGCGCACCAAATAGGTGCCTTCAATCAGGACGTATGGCGGCGAGAAGGTGACTTCGGCGGCGCGCGCCGGCTCGATGGCGATGAAGCCGACGTCGATCTCGCTCTTGGCCAGCGCGGCGAACACCTTGCCGGCGGCTTCGAACGTCACGTAGTCGAGCGGCACACCGAGCCTCTTGGCGAGCGCCGCGGCCAATTCGGCGGAGACACCGCGCGGCTCGCCGTTCGGGCCCTTCTGCGCCAGCACCGGATTGCCGAAATTGATCGCCGCGCGCAGTCTGCCGGTCGGCGCCAGGTCCGTGAGCGCGGCGGGCGACGGCGCGGTCTGCGCAAGAGCGGGAAACGCGCCGGCGCACAGCATGGCGGCGGCGCAGATGAAAGCGCGCATGACGTCCTCCCGGTGCGGCCGACACGGAAATGCCCTCGCCGCTCCCCGGCAAGGGAACGCGATCCGGCGCGCCGGCGCAAGCGGAGGGGAGGAGAGGCCGGCGTCTATTTCTCTTTGGGGGTCTGCTCGGTGCCGTTCTTGACGTCGCCGCCGTCGCCGGCCGGTTCGGGCGCTTGGCCGGCCGCCGCCGGTTGCGGCGCCTGGCCGGTCAACTCGCGGCCGCGCGTCGCCGCCCAATCGGCCGGCTTGAGGTCCTTGCCGCTCGCCGGCTGCAGGCGCGGAATGACGGCGACGATCGTCTTCTTCATCGGGTCGATCACCAGCAGCTCTTTGGCGAGCTTGGCGTAGCCGTAGGGCTCGAGCGACGGCTCCTGCTGAAGCAGTTTCGCCGGCATCACGTCGACTTTGATCGACGCCGGGATCGGCGTGCCGACCTTGGCTGCGAACTTCGGCGGCGTCTTCTGCTGGGTGTTCTCGCTGACGAGGCCCTGCTCGAGCGCGGCGCGCTGCTTGTCGTTGAGCTGCAAGGGCGGCCGTTTCGACTCAACGGTCAGCTTGTTCGGCTCGACGCTTGGCTTGTTCTGCGCCAGCGCCCCGATCGAAAGCAGCGCCAGCGCGGCGCCGCACGCCATCATGGTTTTCAGCGCCGCCATCAGATCGCCTCGCCTTCGCCTTCGATCACCGCGTACTGGATCATGCCCGATACGCGATGCCAGGCGCTGCCGTTGAAGCCGGCCACGATGTTGATGCGCACCACCTGCAGCAGCTTGTCGTTCACCGCGCGGCTATCGAGCGTGGCGTCGCGCACGAAAGCGACCGCGGCGACGCCGCAGGCGCGCGGGTCTTTCGCCTCGGCGTTCACCGCCTGGAGGGCATGCGGCGAATCGGCGCCCCCAGCGCGCAGGCTGACGAAGCGGCCGGCCTGCTCGGCGGTGTTGCAAATGATGCCGATGCCGACGCTCGGCCCGGCGAGAGTCTTGGTCGACGGCTCGTCGGCAGAAACGGCGCCGCTAATCAATGTCACAGCCGCCGTGGCAGCCCACATCAAACGCATATTCGCCTCCGGAAATATTTTTTGCGTATCGGTCCGTTTGGGCAACGCCGGGGCACGGGTGCGGTTCGCCGCCGCGCACGCGAATGTGAATGGCGCCATTTCCGGGCGCTTCACGACCCAGTTGCGGAATTCGGAACAGTGCCGCTAAAAGCAGCCATTCGATTTACCGGAAGCGATGCCATGACGATATCCCCGACCCGCCTCGTGCCGCGTCTCCTGTTTGCCGCGCTCGCCGCCCTGGCGCTGGCGGGCTGCGAAACCACTGGCACCAGCGCTCCGGCGCAGACCGCCAAGGTGCCGGAGCCGCCGATGACGCGCACCCGCGCCGCCGAGCAATGCTGGATGTCCACCGAAAAGGGCGCCGCCTCGATGTCGCTCGACAAGCGTGCCGACGTGGTCGACAAATGCATCGACGAGAAGCTGAAGGGCGGCTCGGCCGGCGCGGCACCCGCGCCGCAGGCCGAGGCCAAAAAGAAGAAGCCGGCCGCCGCCACGGCCGAGGCCCAGAAAAAGAAACCCGCGGCCGCCGGCGGCGACAAAGACAAGAAGCCGGCGGATACGGACGAGCCCGGCAAGAAGCCTTAAGCTTCGGGACAAGCCGGCCGCCTCCCCTTGCGGGCCACTGGCGGCCGTATCACCATCCCCATCCCACGTCGCTTTAGGAGGTCGTCATGGCGAAGGGTCAGATGCGCGTTCCCAAAGAAAAGAAGAAGCCGAAAGCCGACAAGGACAAGCCAAAGCAGATGTCCGCGTATAAGCTGGCGCAGATGCAGGGGGCTTCGGCCAGTCCCTACGGCAACCCGCCCGGCAAGAAGTAACGCCTATTTCATCTTGCTGCCGGTGAGCTTGTCGGCCGCCGGCAGTTTCTTGGCCGCTGCGGCCATCTCCAGGCAGGTGAGCATTTCGACATAGCTCGGCGAGCCGCCGGTTCTGGACAAGGAGACGCAGCGCACCTTGTCTGCCGGCGCGAACTGCCCCCATTGCTGCTCGAGCTTGGCGCGGGCGTCGCTTTCGTCCTTCTTGCAGATGTCCTCGTTACGGTTGATCACGGTCGAGGCGGCGGCCGCCGCGTGGCAGCTCGCGTCGCTATCGAACTTGGGCACCTGGTCCGCCGCCAACACCAGATAGGACCCTGCCACCAGAACGGGCAAAAACGCCGGCATCGCAAGCCTCCCCTCGTCCGATTCAACATCGCTCCGAAGCGCAGGTTGCATCATAGCCCTTTTGGGCAATGGATTCATGATCCATGTCATGAACCTTTTCCGGCCCCGGCCGACTGATAGGACAAACGAACAGGGGGCTGCCGTGGTCAAACGCTTTATCGTCGCAACCGTCACGTTTATCGGGCTGATCTTCCCCGCCGCCTTCGCGCTCGCTTTGCTGGCGGCGCCGGCGCAGCCCGCGCCGCTCGAGCCGCCCGGCTGCGCGCGCGATCTGGCGGATGCCTCCGCGCAAGTCAGCGTCCTGCAATCGCGCATGAAATCCGCGCATGGCGCCGAAGCCTGCACCGCGACGCGGCTCTATTTCCTCGAAGTGGTGAAAGCGCGTGCGATCACCGCGCTGTGCAAAAGCGGGCCGGAGCGTGATCGCGAGCTCGGCCGGCTCGACGCCGA
>DATJVE010000132.1:0-4217 GCA_035501975.1 Pseudolabrys sp. | reverse complement strand
GACGAATTCCGGACATTCCTGCGCCGGGTCTTCCAGCAGCTTTCCTTCAGAGGACGTATGCAGCAGATTGGCGTCGACCGAGAAGGGCGCTTCGCCGCGCTTGTCCTTGGCGACGGCGATCTGATGCTTCTCGGCAAACTCGATCAGGTCGCTGCGCGATTTGAAGTGCCACTCCCGCCAGGGCGCGATCACTTTGATGTCGGGGTTGAGCGCGTAATAAGTGAGCTCGAAACGCACCTGGTCATTGCCCTTGCCGGTCGCACCATGGGCGACGGCATCGGCGCCGGTCAGCTTGGCGATCTCGATTTGCCGCTTGGCGATCAGCGGCCGGGCGATGGAGGTGCCGAGCAGATAGACCCCCTCATAGAGCGCGTTAGCCCGGAACATGGGAAACACGAAGTCGCGCACGAACTCCTCGCGCAGATCCTCGACGAAGATCTCCTTGATGCCGAGCAGCTCGGCCTTCTTGCGGGCAGGGGCAAGCTCCTCGCCCTGGCCGAGATCGGCGGTGAAGGTCACCACCTCGCAGCCATAGGTGGTCTGCAGCCACTTCAGGATAATCGAGGTATCGAGCCCGCCCGAATAGGCGAGCACGACTTTCTTGGGCGCTTTCTTGGTCTCGCCAGGCATGGTGCTTTTCCGCGGGCCGCCCGGAACGGGCGCCGTCCGGGGATTGTTGAACTCAGGATGGCGGCGGCGGTCAAGGGGCGGCGGTCTACTCGGTTACGTCCTCATAGACGTCCATATCCGCGCTGCCGGCCAGGATGGCGCGCCAACCCTGCAGGAAGGTGCGCACCATGGGGTCGCTCGCCACCTTGTGGCGGTTGAGCTCGATCGCGGCATTGGCGGCGTATTCGATCTCGATGACGATCTGCGCCCGGTCGTCGACGTTCTGCAGGATGCGGAAGCCGGTCCCGCCGATGGTCCGGTAGAAAGGGGCGGCGCTGCGGATCAACGCCAGCACCTGCGCCGGCTCGCCGAGCGCCCGCATGCGCAGTTGCAGCACCCGGTTGAGGCGTTCTTCTTTAGGCTCGGCCACTAGCACCTCCCCGCACGAATCGGAGCACTTTACCACCCCGCGGTCCGCCCGCAGGCGGACCGATCGGTGCATCATCGCCGCTTGACGATCATGGGCAAGCCCCCGGCCGGCCGAATGGTGACCCGGTGCAGCGGCCACACCGCATGGCCGGGCGCCAACTCCAGCGTAAAGTGGCGCATGACGGTGGCCACCACGATCGAGGCCTCCTGCATGGCCAAAGCCGCGCCGATGCAGACGCGCGGGCCGACGCCGAAGGGCAGATAGGCGAACCGGTCGATGCGCTCGCGCTCGCCGTCGAGGAAGCGGTTGGGATCGAAGCGGTCGGGATCGCTCCACAGCGTGCGGTGCCGGTGCAGCACGTAGGGCGCGATCACCACCATGGTGCCGCGCCGGATCGGCTCGCCGGCAAGCTCGTCCGGACCCAGCGCGGCGCGGCTGATGGCGGCAATCGGCGGATAGAGCCGATTTGCTTCCTCGATGACCGCGCGCGTCTCGACGAGGCGCTCGGACAGCTTATCGTGGCCGCCGTCAAGCTCGCGGTCGGCCTCGGCCTGCACGCGGCTGCGCCACTCGGGCGACTGCGACAGGAGATACAGTGTCCAGGTGATGCAGTTCGCGGTCGTCTCGTGACCGGCGGCGATGAAGGTGAGGATATTCGCGCGCACCTCGGTTTCGCTCAGCGCCGCGCCGGTTTCCGGATCGCGCGCTTCGAGCAATAGCGTGAGGATATCGCGCGGCACGGCGTCGGGTTCGTCCGCAAGGCGCTTGCGGCGCGTCGCGATGATCGTGTCGATGGCGGATTCGAACAGCCGCAGCATCGGCCGCACTTTCCAGCGGCTGAGCCGCGGCACCGCCGCCGGCACGCCGAGCACGTCGAAGGGATCGAGCTTCCCGATCGCCTCGAAGTAATGCTTCATGGCAATGCGGATGTCTTCGGTGTCGCGGCCGAGGCCATCGGAAAACATCGTGCGTTCGAGCACGTCGAGCGTCACGCGCGTGACTTCGACGGCGATGTCGTCAACTCGATCCTCGCGCGCATTCAAACGCTCGACGATACCCGCCGCGGCTTCTGTCATCGTAGCCGTGAAATTCGACGCCGTCCGGCGCGCGAACAGCGGCGCCAGGGCGCGGCGCTGCGTGCGCCATTGCTGGCCCTCGACCGTGAGCAAGCCGTTGTTCAAGCCGGCCGACAGCACGCGCTGCTGCAGCCAGTCCTTTTGATAGTTCTGGACATTGTCCATCAGCACGCGGCGGATCGCCGCCGGATCGCTGACCAGCGCCACCCGCCCGATCGACAGGCCGCCCATCACAATGGGCTTTTCGAAATGTTCCTGCGTCCAGGCTTCCAGCGGGTTCCTGGCCAGCACGCGCAAGAGCGCCAGCGGGCCCAGCGGCTTTTGCCGTGGGAGGGGAGCCGGCGGATAGAACTTGGCGGAGGGGCCGTGCACAACGTGCTCCAATCGTTACGGAAACCCGATTTTTTAGCGATCCTCCCCGACGCAATACCTCTGCAATAGCGCGGCGGGAACAAAGTTCCCATTGGCCTAACCGAGGGCTGCCGCGAGGGTGGCGGAAATCAGACGTAACTCTCTGTCACAGTTCGGTTTTTCGCTTTCGCAGCAAGCGGACCAAAAAATCATGCCCCGGCAGCGCGACACGCTCCAGAGCATGCTCGACGCCCTCGTCGGTGAGCCGCGTGCGCGGCCAGCGATAGAGCAGCCCGTGCACAACCCAGATGATGAGGAACGTGAACACCCCGGCGAACACCACGTCGCTGAAGAAATGCGCGCCCGACACGACGCGCAACGCGGCCATGCCCGCGCCAAGCGCCAGCGCGGCGCCGGTGGCGAGCGCGCGCCACTGCGGCGGCACCAGCGCCGCGGGCGCGAGCGTCCACACCGCGCCGGAGACGTCACCGGACACGAACGAGCAATTGCCGGGGCAGTCGCCGCGGGGATCCCACCAGGCGACGAAATGCTGGTCGCCGCCGAATTGCGTCACGTCGATCGGCCGCGGCCGGCCCCAGTGATCCTTGAGCGTAACGTTGACCAGGAGCCCGGGGCCGAGCGCCATGGTGGAGACCAAAAAGATGATGGCGCGTCCCGACATCAGCAGCCGCCGGCGCGGCAGCAGCAGCTTGAGCAGCAGCGCCGCCACCACGGGAACGATGATGACGGTGCCGACCCACAGCCCGGCATCGCGCGCCAACTGTACGCTGGGATAAAGATGCAAGGCAAAGGTGTTGTGATTGGCGTCGTAGATCGGATGAAACGGCGCGGAGATCATCAGATCGAGCTGCGGAAACAGCCCGAAGACGACGCCGACAACGGTGGCGAGGCCAAGCGCGATGATCAGTCCGGTCCGATTCATGGGTTTCCCCGCCGACGGCGCCTGCGGTCTAGCCGAGCAAGATTGCAAAGGGAAGTCAGCGGCCGCGCCAGCGTCCGGAGTTGCGGCCGGCGAGCAGCCAGTAGGTGAAGCCGAACACGACGCCAACCGCGGCCGCGATCTCGGCTTGGCGCGAGATCGGCGGCGGCGGATAATCGATCGATTCCTCGTAAGCCGAAGTGAAGCCCGCGCTGTAATAGCCGAGCAGGAAGATCGCTGCGCCCGCCGCCGCCTGGATCGCCAGCGAGCGGATGGAAAAAGCTTCGGCCAGCACAACAGCGATCAGGATCGGCAGAAAGCCGACGAGCACGGTGACGCCGGAGGCGAAGGCCGCGGTGCCCCAGAAAAACACGTGCTCGGCCGGATCGGGGCCGAGCATGTGCAATTCGAGGCCGAGCAAGGCGACGGCGGTGGCGATGCCGGCCATTGCCGTCGCCATGAACAAAGCAAACAAAATGACAATGATGCGGCCGAGGAGCGCCACGGCCTATTCCGTCATCGCCATCGCGCGCAACGCCATGCGTTCGCGCGCCGACAGCTTCTCGGTCGCGCTCTTGAGCTGGCCGCAGGCGGCCAAGATGTCGCGGCCGCGCGGCGTGCGCACCGGCGAGGCGTAGCCGGCATCGAACACGACCTGCGAGAATTTTTCGATCTGCTCCCAGTCCGAACATTCGTAGCGGCTGCCCGGCCACGGATTGAACGGGATCAGATTGATCTTGGCTGGGATGCCCCTCAACAGCCGCACCAGCGCCTTGGCGTCCTCGATCGAATCGTTGACGCCCTTGAGCAT
>DATJVE010000131.1:0-9863 GCA_035501975.1 Pseudolabrys sp. | reverse complement strand
ATGCGCGACAGCGAGAGCAGGTCGTCGATCAGCCGCGCCATGCGGGTGGCCTGCCCCTGCATGATGGTGAGGAACTTGGCGCGCGCGGCGGCGTCGTCCTTGGCCGTGCCCTGCAGAGTCTCGATAAAGCCGAGCAGCGCGGCGAGCGGCGTGCGCAATTCGTGGCTGGCATTGGCGATGAAGTCGGCGCGCATTTCCTCGACCCGGCGCAGCGGGGTAAGATCGTTGAACGTCATCAGCAGAATTTCGGCCCGTGCATCGCCGACATTCGCCAGCCGCACCGGCGTCACGAAGGCCTCGAACCAGCGGTCGAGCGGCACGCGCTCGAAGAATTCCACCCGCTGCGGCGTGCGGCTGGCGGTGGCGCGGCGGATCGCCTCGACCAGTTCGGGCATGCGCAAGGTGATCAGCGCCGGCTCGCCGCGGCGCAGCGACGGCGCGATCGCCGAGGCCGCGGCGTTGAAGGCGATGACGCGGCCGTCGCGGTCGAGCACGATCGCCGGCCCGGGCAGCCCGGCGATCAGCGACTCGATCAACAGCGCCTGCGGATGCGCGGCGGTGCGGTCGTAGATCGGCCGCCCCTGCCCGGCCGCGGCATCACCGCCGAGCCGGCCGAGCAAGGCAAGCCAAGCGCCGCGCAGGCGGCTCGGCCAATCCGCGCCGTGGAGCAGGTTCGCGCTGTTGTCTTCGCTTGCCATGGTCAATCGGCGTTGATCTTCTCGGCCTCGATTTCGCTGCGCAAGGGCGCGCTTGCTGTGACCGTCCGCGGCGGTGGAGACGGCGTGCCGCGCAGGGAAATCAGGATCTCGCGAGTGCCCAATATTAGCAACGCAACGACGAACGGCGCCAAGTAATAAAGCAGCCGGAAGATCAGCAATCCCGCCAGCACGGACTCCTTGTCGAACTGCCACAGCGCCACCAGCATGGCGGCGTCGAATACCCCGAGGCCGCCGGGCGCGTGGCTGGCGAAGCCGAGCATCGTCGCCGACACGAACACGACCGCGAGCGTCACGAAGCCGATGTTCGGCTCGCTCGGCAGCAGCATGTACATCGCCATTGCGCAACAGCCAAGATCGAGAATGCCTATGCAAATCTGCAGCAAGGTCGACGGCCCGCTCGGCAGATTGACCTTCCATTCGCCGCGCCCGATCTGGCGCGGCGCGCTCCATACCCAGCCGAGATAAGCCGCAAGGACAAGGAGGATTACGCCGGCGATGGCGCGGTTGACGGAAACCGGCAGTTGATCGAGCCAGCCGGCGGCGTGCGGCGAGTGAAAGACGCCGAGGCCAAGAACCGTGGCATTGCCGAGCCAGAAGGTGAGACCGGCAATGAAGCAGATCTTCGCGACGTCGATGGCATCGAGCCCGTGCGCCGAGTAGATGCGGTAGCGCACCGCGCCGCCGCTGAAGACGGTGGCGCCGATATTGTGGCCGATCGAATAGCTGGTGAATCCCGACAGCGCCGCAATCCGGTAGGGGATTTCCGGGTGGCCGATCGTGCGCAGCGCGAACCAGTCGTAGAACGTGAGCGTGAAATAACCGCCGGCCACAAAGACGGCGGCGGCGATGATGCGGTCGCGGTCGACCGCGCGCAGCGCGGCCATCACCTCATCGCGATTGATGTCGCGCAGCATATGGACCAGCACCACCGCCGCAAAGGCGATGATCGCCAGACTGAGAAGCACGCCGATCCTATTCCAGCCGATGTATTTCTGGAAAAATCGCGCCCCCGCGCGCAACAAATCGAGCATCGTTCCTCCGGTTGGCGCATGGGTCCCCCGGCTAAGAGACCCCACTACGCCGCGCGCCCGACGGCGCGCTATGCGACCCCCCCTAGCAGAACTCACTCCCCGGCGCGAGTGGACTGCCGCCGGCTCCCGCGATTTGCTAGTTTGCACGATTAACGGCCGCCTGTTTCGACACGACCGACGGGAGGAGACGCATGAGGAAATCCGATGGTTCCATGCCGCGCCGCGCGGTCTTGCAGGGTGTTGGCATCGGCGCCGGCCTTTTGTCCGGGTTGATCGGTCCGGCCCAGGCTCAAAGCAGCCCGGCCGGCGGCGATATCTGGAGCAAGGACTATTGGGCCAACAAGGGCGGGGTGAAGCTTAATCTGTGGCGCAAGCGGGTCGGTGCGCCCAGGCAAGGCGAGCCTGCGCTGCCGGTCGTATTCCTGGTGCATGGCTCGTCGAACTCGTCCCGCTCGTCGTACGACCTGACGGTGCCCGGCAAGGGCGAGTATTCGCTGATGAACGTGCTGTCGCGCTACGGCTACGACGTCTGGACCATGGACCACGACGGCTACGGTCATTCCGGCTCGTCCGGCAACAATTCGGACATCGCCAGCGGCGTCGAGGACCTCAAGGCGGCGATGCCGGTGGTGGCGCAGGAAACCGGGCAGAAGAAGGCGCATTTCTACGGCACCTCCTCCGGCGGCATCCGCGCCGCGGCCTTTGCACAGGCGCAGCCCGACCGCGTGGCCCGGCTGATGCTTGCCGCCTTCACCTACAAGGGCAACGGCGCGGCGGAGATCGAACGGCGGCGCAAGAAGATCGAGGCGTTGCGCGCAAGCCCGCGCCGTAAACGCGACGCCAAGATGATCACCTCGATCTTCACGCGCGACGGCCATCCCGAGCTATACGACCCGGCGATGATCGAGGCGCTGATCGCCGATGAGATGAAATTCGGCAACGAGGTGCCGAGCGGCACCTACCTCGACATGGCGGCAAACCTGCCAATCGTCGACCCGAAGAAGATCTTTTCGCCGGTGCTGATGCTGCGCGGCGAATTCGACGGCAACTCGACCAATGCGGATCTGCTCGACTTTTTCGGTCAACTGCCGAACGGCGACCGGCAATTTGTCATCCTGCCGCGGACCGCGCATAGCGCCGGCTACAGCAAGAACCGGCATTTGCTGTTTTACGCGCTGCGCAATTTCCTCGCCGAGCCGCCGCCGGCGGCGGCGTAAAGCACGCCTAAGGCGCTGCGAAAAACTCCCGCAGCGCCGCCGTTGTCTCCGTTGGCGCCTCCTCGGACAGATAATGTCCGCTCGGCATCGCCTTGGCGGCGACGATGTTGGAGGCGTAGCTTTGCCAGATCTCGGCCGGCCCTGGATTATGATTGCGCCCCACCCCGCCGGTCGCACCCCATAGCAGCAGGACCGGACACTCGATCTTGTGTCCGGCGTTGAAATCCTTGGTGTCCATATCGAGATCGACGCCGAAAGTGGCGCGATAGTCCTCGCAGACGGCGTGGATGGTCTCCGGATTACGGAAGCAGCGCTTGTATTCGGCGAGCGCGTCCTTGTCGAAGAAGCTCAGGCCCTGCGTGGTCTTGGCGAGCTTGCGTTCGATGAACCAATCCGGATCGGCGCCCATCATCCTCTCCGGTAAGGGCTCGGGCTGGATGTTGAACAGCCAATGCCAGGAGAAGCGGCCCCATTCCTTGGTCATATGATTGAGCAGATGATGCTGCGGGATGATGTCGAGGATCGCCGCACGCTTTACTCTGTTGGGATGATCGAGGCACAAGCGGTGCAGAACACGTGCCCCACGGTCATGACCGGCGGCGTAGTAGCTGTCGAAGCCGAGCGCGGCCATGACCTCGACCTGGTCCTGCGCCATGGCGCGGAAGGAATAGCCGGAATGGTCGGGACCGCCCGGTGGCTTCTCGCTGTCGCCATAGCCGCGCAAGTCGGTCGCGACCACGGTGAACTCTCGCGCCAGCGTTGGCGCCACCCGGAGCCAGGATAGGTGATTGAACGGGTTGCCGTGCATCAACAACAGCGGCGGCCCGCTGCCGCCGGTGACGGTGACGATGCGGGCGCCGGTGGTTTGGATATCGCTGCGGGTGAAACCGGGGATCATCATGAGTGGCAGCTATCATAACTGGGCCTGTCCCGACCATGTCCAGGCCGCTCCCCACTCATTTTTAAGCAAAAAAGCTTCGCTTTGCGGGGTGTTTGCCGGCTTTGGCTTGCCGAGTCATGGCGGAAAAGGGGACACTGCCGCCGCCGTTCCGCCCCAGTTCCGGGCCGGGCGGGCCAATTTTCTCCGATTTTGCTTGAACCTAGCCGCCGTCCCCAGCGACCCATTCACGAGCCGATAGGCCTGCGATGCAAACGACTCCGGACGATGCCCTGATCGCCAGGATCGCAGATGGCGACCGGCTTGCGATGCAGGTGCTGTTCGCCCGGCACCACGTCCGTGTGTACCGGTTCGTGCTGCGTCTGGTGCGCAACGAGGCAACGGCGGAGGACTTGATCAGCGAGGTGTTCCTCGACATCTGGCGGCAGGCCGGAAAATTCGAGGGCCGCTCCGCGGTCTCGACCTGGATGCTGAGCATCGCGCGTTTCAAGGCCTTGTCGACGCTGCGCAAGCGGCCGGACGAGGAACTCGACGAGGAGATCGCAGAGCAGATCGAGGATCACGCCGACGATCCCGAGGTTACGCTGGCGAAAAAAGATAAAGCCGCAGTCTTGCGCCAATGCTTGAGCAAGCTGTCGGCCGAGCACCGGGAGATCGTGGATCTCGTCTATTACCACGAGAAATCGGTGGAGGAAGTCGCGGGAATTGTCGGCATCCCGGAAGCGACCGTGAAGACGCGCATGTTCTACGCGCGCAAGAAACTCTCAGAGCTCCTGAAGGAGCAAGGAATCGATCGAGGTTGGCCATGATGACGACGAACAAAGACACGCACAGCGAGATCGAAGAGCTGTTGCCGTGGCACGCGGCCGGCACGCTGAGCCGTCGCGACAGCCAGCGCGTTGAAGAGGCGCTGGCCCGCGATCCGGAGCTCGCCCGCCGCTACGCGCTGGTGCGCGAGGAACTGGGCGAGACCATTCTGCTGAACGAGACGCTGGGCGCGCCCTCGGCGCGCGCGATGGAGACGCTGTTCGCCAAGATCGATGCCGAACCGGCGCGCAAGCCAGCCGTCTCGCTCAATCTCGGCGCGCGCGTCGCGGAATTCTTCGCCGGCCTCACGCCGCGCACGCTCGCCTGGTCGGCGACCGCCGCCGCCATCGCCATCCTGCTGCAGGCCGGGCTGATCGCCACCATCGTGCTCAAGAGCCAAAGCTCCGGCGGCTACGAAACCGCGTCGGCGCCGAGCACCGACCCGGGCGTCGGTGCCTTCACCATCATCCGCTTCGCGCCGCAGGCGTCCTCCGACGACATCACCAAGTTCCTCGAGGCCAATAAGCTGCAAATCGCGGCCGGACCGACGGCCGGCGGACTGTACAAGGTCCGCGTCGCGGTGACCGGCTTGCCGAAGGAAGAGCTCGCGCGCATCGTCAAGAAGCTGCAGCAAGACAAGGTCGTTGGCTTCATCGCCACCACCGAATGACGCGCGGGTTGAGCCGGAGACATCACCATGCGCCTCTATCGTAGCGCCCTGCTCGCCGTCGCCGCGGTCGCGACGCTGGCGCTGGCGGCGAGCGACGCCGCCGACGCGCAGAAAGTCTTCAACCGTGGCGGCTCGCCAAACATTGGCGTCGTGCGCGGTGGCGGCTACGGCGGCCGCTATCACGGTGGCGGCGGCCGCAGCTATGTGGGTGGAAATTTTGGCGGTTACCTGCCGGGTATCGCGCCGGGCGTCGTGCAAACATTCGAAGGCGGCGACATCGACGACGACAGTCCGGGCCCCCGGCGGCCGCGCCAGGCGCGGCGCACACCGAGCGGCGTGCCGGCGGCCAACGAGCGGCGCATGGTGCCCGACGAGGTCGTGATCGAAGTTGCCAATTCGGTCAGCCCGCAACAGATCGAGGCGCTGCAACGCCGCCATCGGCTAACCCGCCTCGAATCACAGACCTTCCAACTGTCTGGCACCACGCTGTTCCGATGGCGGATTCCCGACCGCCGCTCGGTCGCCTCGGTGGTGCGTGCGCTGGAAGCCGACCGCATCGTCGCCTCGGCGCAGCCGAATTACCTGTTCGCACTGCAAGGCGACGGAGCAAAGGCCGAAGGCGACGCTGGGCAATACGAACTGGCCAAGCTGCATCTGCCGCAGGCGCACACGCTGGCCACGGGCGATAATGTGCTGGTTGCAGTGATCGATTCCGGCATCGATCCCAATCATCCCGAGCTCGCCGGCACAATCGTGCAAAGCTATGACACCCTCGCGTCGCCGCCGACGCCGCACAAGCACGGCACCGCCATTGCCGGCCTAATCGCCGCGCACGGCAAGCTCACGGGCGGGGCGCCGGCCGCGCATATCCTGGCGATCCGCGCCTTCGACGGCACGGACGCGAGCGCCGAAGGCACCACCTTCAACATTCTCAAGGGTCTCGACTGGGCGGCGGCGAACGGCGCCCGCGTTATCAATATGAGTTTTGCCGGTCCGCCCGACCCGGCGCTTCACCGCAGCATCGTCGCCGCACACAAGAAGGGCATCGTGCTGGTGGCGGCCGCTGGCAACGCCGGACCGAAATCGCCGCCGCTATATCCCGCCGCCGACCCGGACGTGATCGCGGTGACCGCGACCGATGCCGAGGACAGACTGTTCGCGCAATCCAATCGCGGCCGCTACATCGCGGTGGCAGCGCCAGGCACGGATATTCTGGTCGCCATTCCCGACAGCAAATATCAGGTGTCGTCCGGTACGTCCTATTCCGCGGCGGAAGTGAGCGGCATCGTCGCGCTGATGCTCGAGCGGCAGCGCGATCTTGCGCCTGACAAAGTGCGCGCCATTCTACTGGCGACGGCGAAGGATCTCGGGCCCAAGGGGCGCGACGAGATGTTCGGCGCAGGACTCGCTGACGCCTATGGCGCGCTGATGGCCGAAAAAGCCCCGATCACCGCTGCGGCACCGCGACCGGTCGAGCGTGTAAACACCGGCGCGCGCTGACCGGCAAATATTTCACCGCGACTGTGAACATTGGCGGCGCTGGCGCGTTGCCCTTACGGAGGCCGCGTGGCGACAGCCGCGGCCGCGGGGCGATGACGACAAGTTTCTGCAAGTCATGGCCAACGCGATTTCTCGTCCGGACAAAAACGCTCAGCCGACACGGCGTGACTTTCTCTACATCGCCACCGCGAGCGTCGGCGCGGTTGGCGTTGCCGCAACGCTTGTCCCCTTGATCAATCAGATGAACCCCGACGCCGGCACCCTAGCCGCCGGCGGTCCGGTCGATCTCGATCTAAGCAAGGTCGAACCTGGCCAGCAGGTCGTCGTGCGCTGGCGTAGCCGGCCGATTTTCGTGATCAATCGTCCGGCCCAGGTACTGGACGCGCTCAAATCACAGGCGCTGCAAGATCGGCTCGCCGACCCCCGGTCGCAGGAGACCCAACAGCCGCCTTACGCAAAGAATTGGCACCGCTCGGTGAAGCCGGAATACGGCGTGCTCGTCGGTATCTGCACGCACCTCGGCTGTATCCCGATGTTCTATCCGCAGCCGAGCGCGAGTCAGCCCGTGGCCGACTGGCCGGGCGGCTATTTCTGCCCTTGCCACGGTTCTAGATACGACCTCGCCGGCCGCGTTTTTAGCGGCGTCCCGGCACCCTACAACCTGCCGGTGCCGCCCTATCGCTTCGTCAACGACAAACTGATCCGTATCGGCGAAAATCCCAGCGGTATCACGTTCGATTTTGCCTCGATCCGCCAGATTTAGTTGGAACCGCCCTCTTGCCGCGGCGGCCTAAATTCGCCACTTGTTGGGCAACGTATCGATTAATCCTTGGGTATGAATGACCACATCTGATCAGCAGCCGATGCTGCCGCTGCGCGTCGCGCGTAACGACAGAATCGCCGACGGCATCCACTTGCTCGAATTCCGCGATGTCGGCGGCAAGGCATTGCCGGAATTCTCCGCCGGCGCGCATATCACGATCCGGGCGCAGAATGGATTGCTGCGCAAATATTCGTTGTGCAACGACCCGGCCGAACGCGACCGCTATCTGGTCGCAATCAAGCGCGAGGCGAACGGCCGCGGCGGCTCCTGCACCCTCATCGACAACACCAAAGCCGGCGACGAACTGATGGTGGCGCCGCCGGTCAACGACTTCGCGCTGCCGCAACGGGCGCAAGATTTCCTGTTCATCGCCGGCGGCATCGGTATCACACCGATCATGGCGATGATCCGCGAGGTGCGGCGGCAGGGGAAGCGTTTCCGGCTATTCTACTGCTCACGCTCGCCGGAAACGACGGCGTTCATCGACGAGCTGAGCACCCCCGAATTCAAGGACCGCGTGGTCATTCATTACGACCAAGGCGATCCGGCAAAATCGCTCGACCTCAAGCCGATCCTTGCCGAGCGGAAAAACCGCGAGCATCTGTATTGCTGCGGGCCGCGCCCCTTAATGGAAGCGGTACGTCATTTCACGGATCATTGGTCGTCGGCCGCCGTGCACTTCGAGGCGTTCAGCGATGCCGAGACGCACAAGCCGACCGACAAGGCCTTCAAGGTGCGGCTCGCGCGCTCCGGCCAGGTGGTCGACGTGCCGATCGACAAGACCATCCTGGAAGTCTTGCGTGCGCACGGCCTTGAGGTGCCAAGCTCGTGCGAGACCGGCACCTGCGGCACCTGCCGCACCAAACTGTTGGCCGGCGCAGCCGACCATCGCGATCTCTATCTTCCCGACCACGACCGCTCCGACAGCATCATGATCTGCGTGTCGCGCGCGCTCACCGACGAGATCACGATCGACCGCTAGGCGGTCACGCCCATGATGGCTTCAAACCGCGCGCGATAGGCCGGCCACACCTCTGGATTGACCAGGCGCGGCGGCCGCCCGCCCTTGAGCAGACCGATGACCTGCTCGGCTCCCTCTGCAGCAACCGCCCGGCGCGCTTCGATCGTCACGCCGGCGGTGTGATAGGTCGCGATCACGTTCTCGAGGGTCAGCAGCGGGTGCTGCAGCGGCGGCGGCTCCTTTTCCCAGACGTCGAGCCCGGCGGCGCTGATATGGCCGGATTGCAGCGCCGCAAACAGCGCAGCCTCATCGTGAATGCCGCCGCGTGCGGTGGTGACAAAGATTGCGCCGGGCTTCATGCGGGCGAAGGCGCGCGCGTCGAGCATGCTCAGCGTCTCGCTGGTGCGCGGACAGTGGATCGACACGAAGTCCGATTGCGCAAGCATCTCGTCGAAGCTCACTGAGCGGGCCCCGCGCCGCGCGATCTCGTCGGCGGGGACATAGGGGTCATAGGCGAGCACGGTCATGCCGAAAGCGTTCGCCAGCCTCGCGACACGCGTGCCGACATGGCCGATGCCGACAATGCCGAGCGTTTTTCCGGATATTTCCCTACCCATCATGTCTTCGCGCGCAAAGCCACGCTCGCGCCGCAGCCGCCGGTCGGTTTCGGCGATCCGCTTCGAAAGCGCGAGCATCAGGCCGAGCGTATGCTCGGCGACCGCCGGTGCGTTGATGCCGGCTTGGTTGACGACGATGACGGCGGCTTTACTGCAGGCCGCGACGTCGACTGTGTCGTAGCCGGCGCCGCTGGTCGAAACGCAAAGCAGCTTTGGGCAACGTTGCAGCAGCTCGGCGGTGATGAACCACCGGCGCGGCAATTCGTCCTTCGCCGAGGACACCATATAGACATGCGCCTGCGCGAGCTCGCTCCAGGCCTTGCTCTCGTCGCCCTTCCTGTCGCAGGTGCGCAGATCGATATCTTCTTCGCGCGCAAACCGTTCGGCCATCGCCGGATGGTAGGGAAAATCGAAGCGAACGACGACTTTTGGATTTGCCGACATTGCATTCTCGTGATTGCAGCCAGCGCACGCCGGCCTTGCCCTTCCTGAGAGAAGGGTGACAGTTCATTCCGGAGACATGGGTTACACAATGGGGCCTTTTGCGGGGAGCGCAAGATGCCCTGGAAGGCGTGTAAACCCATGGATGAACGGCTGAAGTTCATCGCCCGACTGCTGGA
>DATJVE010000130.1:0-5042 GCA_035501975.1 Pseudolabrys sp. | reverse complement strand
GAAGGCCGATTACTGGAAGACCGGTCATTCCTACATCAAGCGCCGCGTCAACGAACTGGGCGCGCTCGCCGGTTTCGAGAAGTCCGGCCATTTCTTCTTCAACAAGCCGTTCGGCCGCGGCTATGACGACGGCATGATCTTCGGGCTGGCGGTGTGCGACATGCTCGACCGCAACCCGGGAAAAACCATGGCCGATCTGCGCAAGGCGCTGCCCAAGACCTGGGGCTCGCCCACCATGTCGCCGCATTGCGACGACGAAAAGAAATACGGCGTGGTCGCCGCGGTGGTGAAGCATTTCGAGGACGCGAAGAAGAAAGGCGACAAAGTCGCCGGTCAAACCATCCGCGATCTGGTCACCGTCAACGGCGTGCGCGTCACTGTCGAGGACGGCACTTGGGGCTTGGTGCGCGCCTCCTCGAACAAGCCGGAGCTGGTGGTCGTCGTCGAAAGCCCGGCGTCGGAGGCGCGCATGCGCGAGATGTTCAAGGCGGTCGACGGCGTGCTGCGCACGCACCCAGAAGTCGGCGAATATAATCAGACGATCTGACTAGACCTTCTTCGTCTTCCGTGCGGCCGGCTTCGCGCCGGTGTCATCGATCAGCACCTCAAGCAGCGCCTTGATCTTCGGCGAGCGCGCGCCCTTGCGCCATGCCAGCACGGTCGGCGCGTGATTGAGCTCCGCTGGCAGCGAATGAACGCTGAGCCTAGCTTGCGGAAAGCTCGTCAGCACCATCCGCGGCATCAACGCAATGCCCATGCGCGCCGCAGCGGAGCCGATCAGCGCATGCCACGACGTCATCTCGACAATGCGCTCGGGCAGCACGCGCGCGCGCGCGAACCATTGCTGCATGCGCAGGCGATAGGCGCAGCCGTGCTCGAAGGCGAGCACGGTCTCCGACGTGACGTCGCGGGGCGAACGGATCGGCTTGCGCCCGGCCTCCGCCACCAGCACCAGCTCCTCGTCGTAGACCGGCGCCTTGTCCAGCGCGGGATCGGTGACCGGTTCGGCGACCAGCGCGGCGTCAAGCTCGCCGGTGAGCACGGCGGCCAGCATGCGCGGGATCGTGTTGGAGTGCAGGTCGAGCCTCACCTCCGGATAGCGCCGATGGAAAACGCTGAGCGGCTCCGGCAGCCGGATCGCCGCCGTACTTTCCATCGCGCCGAGGCGGAAGAGCCCGCGCGGCGCCCCGTCGTGCACGGCGTCGCGCGCTTCCTGCGCCAGGTCGAGCAGCTTGTCGGCATAGTCGAGCAGCACCTTGCCGGTCGGCGACAGATGCAGCCGCTTGCCCTCGCGGATGAACAGACCGACGCCGAGATCCTCTTCGAGCTGGCGCACGCGGGTCGTCACGTTGGACTGCACGCGGTTCAGCTTAGCGGCCGCGCGGGTGATGCCGCCTTCCTCCACCACCGAGCGGAAGATGCGCAAGTCGGCCAGGTCCATCGTTCTCTCCTAGAGATAGACGTGATCTAGATTAATCATTTTATGGGATTATCGGCCGCGCGTAAACCCCTCCGCATGAGATCGTCCGAGCGACGGAGGTTGTTATGCTGGACAAGGACGAAATCGATTTTTCAAGCGTCGACTACAGTGCGCTGAGCTGGGAGGAGAAGGCTTGCCTCAGGCGGCGCGCCATCGCGCGGGCCGGCATCGAGCGGAACCAGGCATTGCGGCAAGGCTTTGCCGCGTTTTTCAGGCCGCTGCGGCGGATTGGCGGGCGGATCTATGCGGCGTTCGTCGCGTGGCGGAAAATGCGCAGACGGCGCCGGGAGGAAGCCACGGCGATCGCCGAGCTTCGCGGACTCGACGATTTGATGCTCAAGGATATGGGCATCACCCGCGGCGACATCGTCGACGTCGTGCGCGACGGCGGCTTCATCTTCCGTGGCGGCTGGCCGTAACGTTCCCCGCCACGCCGCTTGAGGTCTAGCCCCAGAACCGGCCCGTGCCGCCGATCACCACCACGATCAGGCCGATCGGCAGGTTGATCATGATGATCTGCCGGATGTCGTTGAGCTGGGCGCCGGCGGCCGGCCAATCCTGCGCGTCGACCGCGCGTTTGAACTTCAGCCACGGGCCGTGGAACAGGTAGGCGAACAACGCGATCATCACCCAGCCGGCTCCTTGCATCACGTGGATGTAGAGCGGCGCGCCGTGGAAACCGCCGAAGGTGGTCAGCAGCATGAAATATCCGCTCGCCAGCAACAGCACGACCGAGGCCCAGACCCAGGGGAAGAATTTGGCGAAGAACCGCCGCCACAGCGCCAGCCGCTGCGGCGTCTCCAGCGGCCCCGCCGCCGGCCGCAGGCAGACATAGGCGGCGAACATGCCGCCGACCCAGACCACGGCGCCGAGGATGTGAAATGTGAGGGCGAGGCTGGTTTCGGCCATGGAGCCGCTCCGTATTGGTAACCGGATAATTTTACGCAATATGGCTTGGCTTGTCCCGGGCATGACGATCAACAGCCCGTGCGGTACAAGCAATCATGCGCATCGCCATTCTCGGCGCCGGGCCAGCCGGGCTTTATCTCGGATATCTGCTGAAGCGCCGGCGGCCGGACGCCGACATTATGATTGTCGAGCAGAACCCGGCCGATGCCACTTTCGGCTTCGGCGTGGTGTTCTCCGACCGTGCGCTCGAATTCCTGCGCGAGGACGATCCGCAAACATACGCGGCAATCACGCCGCAGATGCAATCCTGGGACGACATGACGCTCGTGATCCGCAACGAGCGCGTCGTCATCGACGGCATCGGCTTTGCCGCCATCGGCCGGCTGAGGCTGCTGCAATTGCTGCAGCAGCGCGTGCGCTCGGTCGGCATCGAGCCGCAGTTCTCCCGCGCAGTGACTTCGCTCGACGATTTCGGCGACGCCGATCTCGTCATCGGCGCCGACGGCGTCAATTCGCTGGTGCGGCGCACGTTCGCGGAGCAATTCGGCGCCAGCGTCAGCTATCTCGCCAACCATTTCGCCTGGTTCGGCACCGGCCAGCGCTACGACACACTGACGCAGACCTTCCGCCACACGCCGTTCGGCGATTTCAACGCGCACCATTACCGCTACGCGCCGGGACGCAGCACGTTCATTGTCGAGACCGATGACGCGACCTTCGCGCGTGCCGGTTTCGAACGCATGGAGGAAGCGGAATCGCGCAGCCTGTGCCAGAAGATCTTCGCCGACGCGCTCGGCGGCCACCCACTGATCTCCAACAATTCGATCTGGCGGCGGTTTCCGCAGGTCGCCAACGCGCGCTGGCATCACGGCAAATACGCGCTGATCGGCGACGCGCTGCATACCGCGCATTTTTCCATCGGTTCCGGCACGCGGCTCGCCATGGAGGACGCCATCGCGCTCGACCGCGCGCTCGCTCAGCACGGCGATGACGTCGCCGCCGCGCTGCCGGCGTTCGAAGCGGCGCGCCGGCCGATCGTCGACAAGCTGGTTGCCGGCGCTAGCGCCAGCGCCGCCTGGTACGAGAATTTCGCCGAGTTCATGCAACTCAAGCCGGCCGACTTCGCCATGAGCTACATCACCCGTTCCGGCCGCGTCGATCTCGATCGCCTGCGCAAGCTCTCGCCGCGCTTCGTCGAACGCTACGAGCGGGAGCGCGCCTCTCCGTCACCCTGAGGTGCCCGCGCCTAGCGCGGGCCTCGAAGGGTGGCGGCCGATCATCCTTCGGGGCTCGCTTCGCTCGCACCTCAGGACGACGGATCAAGGGTCGCGTGATCAACTATTCCGCTTTGCTTCGCGCAGCGACGGTAGGCCGATGCCGGTCGCCTCGAAGCCGCCGTCGACGGCCAGCGTCTGGCCGGTGATGTAGCTGGCGCGGTCGCTGCACAAGAAGAAGATCGCTTCGGCGAGCTCGGTTTCAAGTCCGTAGCGGTTGAGCGGGATGGCGTCGTGATAGGCGGCGCGGATGTCCGGTGTATGCACGGCCTTGGCCATTGCGGTATCGACCGGCCCCGGCGCGACGGCATTGACGCGGATGTTCAACGGCGCGAACTCGACTGCCTGCTGCTGCGTCAAATGCGCAAGTCCGGCCTTGCTGGTGCCGTAAGCGGTGCGCAGCGTCGAGGCGCGCAGGCCCGAAATCGAAGTAATGTTGACGATTGATCCCCCGCCGGAGTCGCGCATCAGCGGCGCCGCCGCCTGCGTGCACAAGAACGGCCCGGTGAGATTGACCGCCAGCACGCGCGACCAGTCCTCGTAGGTGACGTCGAGGATCGGCTTGAAGATGGCGATGCCGGCATTGTTGATGAGCGCGTCGAGCCGGCCGAATTTCCCCGCGACCGTCGCCAGCGCGCGGGCGACGCCGGGCGGATCGGCGACGTCGCAGGTGATGGCGATCGTCGCCTCGGGCCTGGCGAGTGCGGCAAACGTGCGCTGCAAATTCTCGCCGTCGATGTCGAGCAGCGCCACGCGCCAGCCGTCGGCGAGGAAGCGCTTGGCGGTGGCGAGCCCGATACCGCGCGCCGCGCCGGTCACCAGGGCGACGTTTGAGGTCGTATCCATTGTTTCCCCCACGCCGGTTTCGTTTCAGCCCGGCTTTTCAATGGTGTGTAATGGATTGCACACGCCGCGCAAAGGCGGAGCTTGCTTGCCAGCGGAGCGCTTTTGCGGGACACTTTAAAAAACAAATAAAACCGGGAGAACGCGCCATGGACATCGTCCCGCTGGGTCCGGGATTTGCCGCCGAGCTGCGCGGCGTCACGCTCGCCGACATCGCGCATGATGACGCCGCCTATGCCGCGGCGCGCGCGACCTTCGAGGAGCATTCGGTGCTGGTGTTCCGCGGCCAGGAGGTGAGTGACGAAGGCCAGCTCGCCTTCTCGCGCCGCTTCGGCCCGCCCGAGGTGACCAAGGTCGGCTCGCTCGGCACCGGCAGTTATTTCGTCATCCTCACCACCATCGGTGCGGACGGCAAGGTGGTGCCGCCGGATCACCGTTATGCCATGCGCAACAAGGCGAACCAGCTCTGGCACACCGACAGTTCGTTCAAGCGTACGCCGGCGCTCACCTCGATCCTGTCGGCGCGTATCATTCCG
>DATJVE010000129.1:0-23321 GCA_035501975.1 Pseudolabrys sp. | reverse complement strand
GGTTTGGTCATTGCCACTGCAGTCATGTTTCCCTCCATGAGATCTCGAAAAACTAACCTGCGAAAGTCAGCCCGCCGCTCACGCTCATCACCTGGCCGGTGACGTAGTCGGCTTGCGGGCTGGCGAAGAACAGAACGGCGTCGGCGATCTCCTCCGGCTTGGCGAAGCGGCGGAAGGGAATCGCCTTGAGGAACGCGTCACGCAGTTTCTCCGAGCGCGTGGCGAGCATCGGCGTATCGGTCGGGCCCGGGCACACGCAGTTGACGTTGATCGAGTAGCGGGCGACCTCGCGCGCGAGCGATTTGGTGAAGGCGATCAGCCCGCCTTTGGCGCCGGCATAGACGGTCTCGCCGCCGCTGCCGACGCGACCGGCGTCGCTGGCAATGTTGACGATCTTGCCGCCGTTCGCGGCGATCATCGGCGGCAGCAGCGCCTGGGTCAGATGCGCCGGCCCCGCGAGGTTGATGGCGATCACCTTGTTGATGAACTCGGGCGAGTTCTGCATGTAGGGCTGGATGTCGCCCCAGCCGGCCGCGTTCACCAGAACGTCGATGCGCGGATATCTCTGCAGCACGTCGGCGGCGGCGGCGCGGATCGAGGAGGAGTCGGCCATGTCGATGGCGACGAAATCGATCTTGCCGTTACCTTCCTTCTTCAGCGCCGCGCCGGCCGCGGCGTTGACGTCGGCGCAAATCACCGTCGCGCCGGCGCGGGCGAAGGCCATCACCGTCGCCTTGCCGATACCGGAGGCGCCGCCGGTGACCAGCGCAACCTTGCCATCGAATGTCATCGTGCCGTCCCTTTGCTTGTCTGTTTCGTGGAGTTGTCGGCGCCGGCGAGGAAAGCCGCAACGCGCTGGCGGGTCTCGGCGTCGCTGAGCAGCCGGCGGGTGAATTCCAACTCGTCAGTGAAGCCGCCGGTTCCGGGCTGTTGGGCGGCGGCTATGCAAGCCTTGCTGGCGGCAAGCGCCGCCGCCGGCAGGCCGGCGATGCGGCGCGCGGTTTCGGCGGCGCGCTGCGCGAGTTCCGCGCGCGGCACCGCCCAATGCACCACTCCGAGGCTGGCGGCCGCCGCACCATCGAGAATCTCGGCGCCGAGGATCAACCGCGACGCGAGCGCCGGACCGCATAGCCTTGTGAGGCGTTGCGTGCCGCCGGCGCCGGGGATCAGCCCGAGGCGGACTTCCGGCAGGCCGATCTTGGCTTCATTCGCGGCGATGCGCAGATCGCAGGACAGCGCAAGCTCGAGTCCGCCGCCCATTGCCGCGCCGCCGATCTCGGCCAGCGTGACCTGCGGCAGGCGCTCGATGCGCGCGTAGAGCCGCTGGATGCCCGCCACATACGCATACATGCGGTCGGGGCCGTCAGGCGCATCCATGCGCTCCTGCACTTCTTTCAGATCGGCGCCGGCACAGAATACCTTCTGCTCCGAGCGGATATGCAGGACGGTAAAGCACGGGCCGCGCGCCAGCTCGTCGAGCTTGGCCTCGAACGCCGCGACCCATGCGTCGCTGATCGCGTTCACCGGAGGATGGCTCAGCGTCAGCGTGGTCACGCCATCGGCGGTGTGGGCGAGGAACATCAATTCCGCCTTTCCTGGCCCGACTGGCTTACGAGCGCGCGGCTGATGACCATGCGCTGGATGTCGTTGGTGCCTTCGTAGATCTTGGTCGCACGCACGGCGCGATAGATGCGCTCGACCCCGAAGTCGGCCATGTAACCGGCGCCGCCCAGCGTCTGAATAGCGTCGGAGCAGATGCGCTCGGCGGCTTCGGTGGCGAACAATTTCGCCATCGAGGCCTGCTTCAGGCAGGGCATGCCTTGGCTGCGCAGGCTGGCCGCATGCAGCACCAATTGCCGCGCGGCTTCGAGTTGGGTCGCCATCTCGGCCAGCCGAAAGGCGACGGCTTGATGTTCGATGATGTGCTTGCCGAAACTGCGGCGCTCTTGCGCGTAGGCCAGCGCGATCTCGAAGGCCGCGCGCGCCATGCCGACGGCCTGCGCGGCGACACCGATGCGGCCGCCTTCCAGATTGGCAAGCGCGATGCGATAGCCCTGCCCTTCGGCGCCCAGCCGGTTCTCCGCCGGCACGCTGAGCTCGTCGAACTGCACCTCGCAGGTGTCCGAGGCCTGCTGCCCCATCTTGTTTTCGACGCGGCGCACGCGATAGCCGGGCTGGCTGGTCTCGACGATGAAACAGCTGATGCCCTGCTTGGCGAGCGCCAGATCGGTGGCGGCGATGACCAGCGCGACGTCGGCGTTCTTGCCCGAGGTGACGAATTGCTTGGTGCCGTTGAGGATGTAGGCGCCGTTGCGCCGCTCGGCGCGGGTGCGAATTTCGCCGGCGTCGGAGCCGCTCTGCGGCTCGGTCAGGCAGAACGCGCTCAGCAACTCGCCGCGCGCCATCGGCCGCAGATATTTTTCCTTCTGCTCCGGCGTCCCGTACTCGACCAGCGGCATGCAGCCTACGGAATTATGGCCGCTCATGATGGTGGAAACGGCGCCGTCGCCGGCGGCGATCTCCTCGATCGCCAGCGCATAGGCGACGTAATCTGCGCCGGCGCCGTCCCACTCAGTCGGCACTGTCATTCCCATGAAGCCGAGGTTGCCGAGCTCGCGCAACGCCGTGCGCGGAAACAGCGCCTTGCTCTCCCATTCGGCGGAAAAAGGCGCCAAGGCGTTTTGCGCGAAGTCGCGCGCGGTATCCCGGACGTTTTCCTGCTCCTCGGTCAGCAACATTCGATCTACTCGGCGGCCTGCCGACGCGCGGTTTCGCGCGCCTTCAACAATTCGCGCGCCACGATCAACTTTTGCACCTCGGTGGCACCTTCGTAGATGCGCAGCGCGCGGATTTCGCGGTACAGCGCCTCGACCTTGACGCCGGTGCGCACGCCGTTGCCGCCGAAGAGCTGCACGGCGCGGTCGATGACCCGCTGCGCCATCTCGGGCGCGAAGGCTTTGGCCATTGAGGCCTCGCGCGTGATGCGCGGAGCGCCGCGGTCCTTTTCCCAGGCGGCGCGGTAGACCAGCAAGGCCGCCGCGTCGATGTCGATGGCGCTATCGGCCAGCGCGGCTTGCGTGAGTTGCATATCCGCGAGCGGCGCGCCGAATAGGTTCCGCGTCGCCGCGCGGTTGATCATCTCGTCGAAGGCGCGGCGCGCCATGCCGAGCGCGGCGGCAGCAACGGTCGAACGGAAGATATCGAGCGTCGCCATCGCCACCTTGAAGCCCTCGCCCGGCCCGCCGAGACGGTTGGCCAGCGGCACGCGGCAGCCGGTGAAGCGCAGCGTCGCCAGCGGATGCGGCGCGATGACGTCGATGCGGCCGGCGATCTCCAGGCCCGGGGTGTCGGCGTCGACGACGAAAGCGGAGAGTCCCTTGGCGCCGGGCGCCTCGCCGCTGCGCGCGAACACGATGTAATGGTCGGCGATGCCGCCGTTGGAGATCCAGGTCTTCAGCCCGTCGATGCGCACGTGCGCCGCCCCGTCTTTGGTCGCGGTCGTCGCCAGCGCGCTGACGTCGGACCCGGCTTCGGGTTCCGACAACGCAAAGGCCGCGATGTGCCGGCCCTGGCACACCGGGGGCAGGTATTTTGCTTTGATCCCGTCGCTGCCGAACAGCGAGATCGAGGCGGTGCCCAGCCCCTGCATGGCGAAAGCGAAATCGGCGAGGCTGTCGTGCCAGGACAGAATCTCACGCGCGGCGCAAATCGTGCGCACGTCGAGTTTTTCCTTGAGGCCGCCGTAGGCCGCCGGCACAACCGCCTTCAGCCAACCCGCGTCCCCCAAAGCGCGAACGAGCGCCCGGCAGGATTGGTCGATATTACCGTGGTCGATGTATTGGCCGACATTCTTGCCGGCCCAATCCGCCAGCGCCGCGCCGAAGCGGCGGTGCTCGTCGCCGAAGAACGGCCAGTCGAGATGAGCGAGCGGCGCCATCAGCGGTCACCGGCGTGCGCGACGGGCCCTTTGTCACGCAACATGAAACGCTGAATCTTTCCGGTCGCCGTCTTCGGCAGGCTGTCGACGAATTCGATCCAGCGCGGGTATTTCCACGGCCCGATCGCGCGCTTCACATGCACCTTGAGCTCTTCGTAGAGCGCGCGGCCGGTATCGCCGTCGTTTTGAATTTTGAGCACGACGAAGGCTTTCGGCTTGATCAGGCCGTTGTCGTCTTCAACCGGCACCACCGCCGCCTCGAGCACCTTCGGATGCGTGATCAACGCATCCTCGATCTCGAACGGCGACACCCAGATGCCGCTCACCTTGAACATGTCGTCGGTGCGGCCGCAGTAGGTGTAGACGCCGTCCGGACGGCGCACGTATTTGTCGCCGGTGCGGGTCCATTCGCCGATGAAGGTGCGGCGCGACTTCTCGCGCTGATTCCAATAGCCGGCCGCCGACGATTCGCCGCGCACCAGCAGTTCGCCCATCTCGTTGTCGGCGACGTCGCCGCCCTTCTCGTCGACCAGCCGCAGATCGTAGCCGTCGACCGGCACGCCGGAGGTACCGTACTCGACCGCGTTGGGCAGGTTGGTGAGAAAGAGATGTCCCATCTCGGTCGAGCCGACGCCATTGACGATGTCGAGGCCGAACCGCTCCTTCCAGGCGAGGCCGACATGCGCGGGCAGCGGCTCGCCGGCAGAGAAACAGAGCCGCAATCGGCTGGAGATGTTCTCCTTCTTGCATTCGGCATCGGCGAGCATCGCCGCATACAGCGTCGGCACCGCGAAGAACATCGTCGGCTGATAGCCGCGCAGCATTTCGAACACGGTCTGCGGGGTCGGGCGCTCGGGGTAGAACACCGACGTCGCCCCCACCCACATCGAACAGATCATCGCGTTGCCGAGACCGTAGGAGAAAAACAGCTTGGCGGCGGAAAACACCAGGTCGTCTTCGCGATAGCCGATGCGGCGCTGGCCGGCGGTCTGCGCCATGACCTTGGGGTTCGAATGCACGTGCATCGTCCCCTTCGGCCTGCCGGTGGTGCCCGACGAGTAGAGCCAATAGGCGACTTCGTCGGCCGACGTTCGCGCCGGCGCCGCGCCTTCGTTTTCGGCCGCGAGAAGCATGTCGAGCCGCGGCACCGTGGTAGGACCGCCGCCGACGACGACGATCTGCTTCAGGTTCGGCAAATCGGCTGCGGCCTCTTGAATGACCGGCAGCAGCGCGGTCGATACAAAGACCGCCTTGGCGCGGGAATCCTCGAACAGGTAACGGTATTGATCAACCGTCAGCCGCGTGTTGACCAGAACCGGAACGATACCAGCCCGGATCGCACCCCAGAACAGGATCGGAAAGTCGACCGTATCGAGCAGTACCAGCGCGATGCGGTTTTCCCGCTCGATGCCCATGCGCGCCAGCATCGGGCCGATGCGCGCGGCGGCGTCGCGCAATTCCGCGTAAGTCAGGTTGCGAAAGGGATCGATAAATGCGGTCTTGTCGCCGCGGCCTTCGGCGACGTTGCGGTCCACAAAATCGACGGCGGCGTTGTAATCGCGAAGCGCCATTTTTTAAGCCTCGCCATTGGATTCTTATCGGCAAAAATTATCGGCTAAGCGCCGGCAAATCCTTGACTTCGGTTAGGTCGCCGGGGCGGGCCTATCGTCTTGATTTTTGTCATGGAAATGCGCCCGCGGACGGCGCATTTTTTGATTGAGGAGTGCACCGATGCATGCGCCGGCCCTGCAGCCGAAGAAGCGGCTTTTGCGATTGCGAGTGAACGGGCGCTGGCGCGAAGACGCTGTCGCCGAACAGACCCTGCTGGTCGACTATCTGCGCGACGTCGCGCGCCTCACCGGCGTCAAGACCGGCTGCGACGGCGGCGAATGCGGCGCCTGCACGGTGCTGGTCGACGGCGATGCCGTGCCGGCCTGCATCACGCTTGCGGTGCGCTGCGAGGGCCGCGACGTCGAGACCATCGAAAGCCTGGCGACGCAAGGCCGGCTCAACCGATTGCAGCGCGCCTTCCATGAGAAGCTCGGAACGCAATGCGGCTTCTGCACGCCGGGAATGATCATGGCGGCGGAAGCGCTGCTGCGGCGCAATCCGAAACCGAGCGACGACGACATCCGCGCCGCGCTGTCCGGCAATCTGTGCCGCTGCACCGGCTATGTGAAGATCATCGAATCGGTGCGGGCGGCGGCGGAGTCCGCGCCATGACGACGTCTGCCGATAGCACGCGCGTTGCCAAGCGACCGGGCGTACCCCTCATCGACGGCATCGAAAAAGTCACCGGCAAGGCGCGTTACACTGCCGATCTTGACCACGGCGACGCGCTCGTGGGGCGCATTTACCGCAGCCCCTACAGTCACGCGGAGATCGTGCACCTTGACGTGTCCGGCGCACGCGCCCTCGACGGCGTGGTCGCGGTCGTCACCGGCGACGATTGCCCGCACACTTACGGCGTGCTGCCGATCGCCATGAACGAATATCCGCTGGCGCGCGGCCGCGTGCGTTATCGCGGGGAGCCGGTCGCAGCGGTGGCGGCAATCGACGCGGAGACCGCCGAGCGCGCGCTTGCTCTGATCAAATTCGAGGTGAAGGAGTTGCCGGCTTACTATACGTCGGAGGCGGCGCGTGCGCCGGATGCCGTGCTGTTGCACGACAACAAGCTCGGCAATATCGAGCGCGACGTGCACCATGAGTTCGGCGATGTGGGCCAGGGCTTTGCCGACGCCGATCTGGTGCGCGAGGAGCGATTCAACTGCGCCGAGATCAACCACGCGCAGATCGAACCGCACGCGAGCCTCGCCGAATACGACCCGGCGACCGGCCGTCTCACCGTGCAGACCGTGTCGCAGGTCGGCTACTACCTGCACTTGATGATCGCCGAATGCCTGGAGATGGACACCTCGCGCATCCGGGTGATCAAGCCGTTCATCGGCGGCGGTTTCGGCGCGCGCGTCGAAGCGTTGAATTTCGAGATCATCACCGCGCTGCTCGCCCGTGCCAGCACCGGCAAGGTGATGATGCAGCTCACCCGCGAGGAGACCTTCATCACCCATCGCGCCCGGCCGCAGACCGATATCCGGCTGAAGCTCGGCATGCGCAAGGATGGCCGCATGACCGCCTGTGAATGCGAAGTCACGCAGCGCGGCGGCGCCTATGCCGGCTACGGCATCATCACCATTCTCTATGCCGGCGCCTTGCTGCAGGGCATCTACGATATTCCGGCGGTGAAATATGACGGCTACCGCGTCTACGCCAACCTGCCGCCTTGCGGCGCCATGCGCGGGCACGGCTCGGTCGATACGCGTCACGCTTTCGAATGTCTGGTCGACCGCATGGCGCGCGAGCTTGGTCTCGACCCCTTCGCCGTGCGGCGCGCCAATCTGTTGCATGCGCCGATGCGCACGCTGAACGACCTGACGGTCAACAGCTACGGCCTCAACGAATGCCTCGACATCGTCGAGCGGGCGAGCGGCTGGCGCGACCGCGTCGGCCGCATGCCGGCCGGTAAGGGCCTCGGCATGGCTTGCTCGCATTATGTGAGCGGTGCTGCCAAGCCGATTCACCGCACCGGCGAGCCGCACGCGGTGGTCAATCTCAAGCTCGACTTCGACGGCAGCGTGACGGCGCTGACCGGCGCAGCCGATATCGGCCAAGGGTCCTCCACCATGGTGGCAATCGCCGTGGCGGAGACGCTGGACATCTCGCTTGACCGCGTCCGCGTGGTCGCCGCCGACACCGCGGTCACGCCCAAAGACAACGGCGCCTACTCGTCGCGCATCACCTTCATGGTGGGGAATGCGGCAATCGATGCCGCCAAGAAGCTCAAGGCAGTGCTGGTCGCGGCGGCGGCGCGCAAGCTCGAGGCGCGGCCCGAGGATATCGAATGCGCCGGCGAAACCTTCCGCGTCGGCAGCGGCGGTCAATCGGCCCTGCCTTTTGCCGACGTGGTGGCGGCGGCGCTGGTCGACGAGGGCGCGATCACCGTGAAAGGCACCTTCACCACCCCGGTCGAAGCACAGGGCGGCAAGCACCGCGGTGGCGCCGTCGGCTCGACCATGGGCTTCAGCTACGCCGCACAGGTGGTCGAGGTCAGCGTCGACGACGCGACCGGCACGGTCAGTGTCGACAAGGTGTGGACCGCGCTCGATTGCGGCCACGCCATCAACCCGCTGGCGGTGGAAGGCCAGATCCAGGGCTCGGTGTGGATGGGCATGGGCCAGGCGATGTGCGAGGAGACGCGTTATCTCGACGGCTTACCGGCGCATGCGAGCCTGCTCGAATACCGCATGCCGACGATCGCGGAATCGCCGCCGATCGAGACCTATATTGTCGAGAGCAACGACCCTTACGGCCCGTTCGGCGCCAAGGAGGCGAGCGAGGGCGCCTTGGCCGGCTTTCCGCCGGCGCTGGTCAACGCCATCGCCAACGCCATCAAGATCGACCTCAACGAATTGCCGGTGACGCCGGACCGCGTGATGGAGACACTCGTCCAGCGCCGGCGGCAGACGCGGCTGGCCAAGACCGTGAAGGCCGCCCAATGACGCTCGCCGACTTCCGCCTCGCGCAGCCGCTTACCGTCGAAGACGCGGTCGCGGCCTGCTGCCAGAATCCGGGCAGCCGCTATGTCGCCGGCGGCACCGACCTGCTGGTCAACATGCGGCGCGGCATCGCCGGTCCGCGCGTACTGGTCGACCTGTCCGGCATCGACGAGTTAACCGCGATTAGCAGCGACGCGTCCGGCCGGACGATCGGCGCCGGCGTGACGCTCGCTGCGCTGGCGCGCAACACGGAAGTCGCCGGCCGCTATCGCGCGCTCGCGCAAGCCGCCGCAGCGATCGCCGGACCGGGTCATCGCGCGATGGCGACGGTCGGCGGCAACCTGTGTCTCGACACACGCTGCATTTATTACAATCAAAGCGAATGGTGGCGCAGCGCCAACGCCTATTGCCTCAAGAACCGCGGCGACACGTGTCATGTCGCCCCGCAGGGTCAACGGTGCCATGCCGCCTTCAGCGGGGATCTGGCGCCGGCGCTGCTGGTTTACGGTGCGGAAATTACCGTTGCCGGCGCGCAAGGCCAGCGCCGAATCCCGCTGAGCGAGCTCTATGTGGAAGACGGCAAGGCACACCTTACGCTCGCCGCCGGCGAGCTTTTGGTCGCCGCGCATCTGCCGCCGGCCCCGCCGTCGGCGGCCTATGAAAAGGTGCGCCAGCGCGGGGCGATCGATTTCCCGTTAGCGGGCGTCGCGGTCGCGCTCGCGGCAACCGGAGCAACGCTCGGTTCGCTCCGTATTGCCCTCACCGGCACAAATTCCTGGCCCTTCCTGCTCGCCGGCACGGATGCATTTGTCGGCCGCACCGTCGACGACAAGCTGCTCCAAGAGATCGACCGGCTGGTGCAGAAGCAGGTGCAGCCGATGCGCACCACGCTGGTCTCGGCGAACTACCGCCGCCTCGCGGCCGCGGCCTTGGCGCGGCGTCTCACCGCAAGGCTGTTCGCGGAACCCGCTTTGAGTTTGGCCCCTACGCCGGGATAACGGCGGTCGCTTCCAATTCGATCTTGGCCGGATGATCGAGCAGGTCGGCGACAAAGATCATACTCATCGCCGGGAAGTGACTGCCGACCAGCGATTTCCAGATGCGCCCGAGTTCGCGCCGACCGGCGAGATAAGCCGGCTTGTCGATGCAATAGGCGGTAAGCCGGCAGATGTCGCTCGGCTTGCCGCCGGCCTCCGCCAGAACCGCGATGATGTTCTTGAGCGCCTGCTCGAATTGCGGCACGAGTTCTTCGCTGTGGAATTTTTGTTCGGCGTCCCAGCCGACTTGGCCGGCGACAAACACGATGCGGCCGGCCGGCGCGCTAATGCCGTTGGCATAGCCGATCGGCGGCGACCAGCCGGGCGGATGCAGCACCCGCGCCGCCATCAACGTACCGTCCGCAAAGTGCCGCGCACCGCGCTGCGATCGTCGTTGGCAAGCTGACGCAGCTTGGCGACGTCCTTGACCACGACATGCGAGGCGTCGACAACGACGCCGATGCTGCGCAGCCGCGCAAAAGCGCGCGACAGCGACTCCGGCGTCAGGCCGAGCCGCCCGGCGATCAGCACCTTGTCGTAAGGCAGCGCCACCGCGCAATGCCCGTGCTCCGCCAGCGAGAGCGAGGCAAGAAACTCGGCGACCCGCTGCACGCCGCTTTGCGCCTTGAGCTGTTCGACTTGCTGCACGAGGTAATGCATGTGCCGGGAGACCGATGCGATCATGCCGAGCGCGATATCGGGGCTTTCGCGGATGCAGCGGACGATGTGATCGGCCGGAATGCGGGCGACGCGCGCATCGCTCACCGCTTCCGCAGTCGCCAGATAGCGATCACCGGTGAAGGCGACGGACTCGGCGAAGCTCTGGCCCTTGGTCATGATCTCGATCACGGTCTCATCGCCGGCCGGTGTGCTGCGATAAAGCTTCACCCAGCCGTCAATGACGATGAAAAACGCCGTCGCTGGATCTTCCTGGCGGATGATCCATTCGTGCGGGCGCAGCATGACGGCGGTCGCCGGCGCGATAATGTGTTCGACGGTCTCAGCCTTGAGCCCGCGGAACACCGCGACGCGGGTGATAATCTGCAGGTCGCCGGCCGTCAGCTTGGAAGCCATAAGAATGCGCCTTCGGATAAGTCCCGCAGCAGTGAAAAATACGCCAAGCGATACCGCTTTGATCTCGATCAACGATCGTTGGGATCCCATCTTGCGGATTGTGCTGCATTGCACAATGAGCCCGGATTAAGCCTGTTAAAGCTCAAGGGTTTCGGCGCCGTCCGTGGCGATTCCATTGTGCAATTGCGAAGATAAATAAAAGTCTGGAGATCAGGCCCGCGACGGCCTGCGGCGTGCCGCATCGGCCTTCGGACGCGCGCCGCCATTGCTGCGGCGGTCGACCAGCTTGCGCATGGTCGCGATGGTGATTGAGCCGAGCGTCGCGCGCGCGATGTCGTCGATCTCGTTGAGCACTTGCCGCAAGGCCTGATCCTCGGCCGTCGCTCCGGCGGCGCCGAAGTCGTGCTCGACCGAGCTCAGCTCTTCGAACAGCTCGGCCAAATCGAGCAGCGTGGTGCGCCGCGCGTTGCCGGCGAATTGATAGCCGCCGCCGGCGCCACGCACCGCGCGGACCAGCCCGGCGCGGCCCATGACGTGCATCACCTTGGCGAGATGATGACTGGAGACGCCGTATTTCTCGCCGATGTCGGCGACCGAGAGTTGGCGGCCCTCGCGCGCGGCCAGCTCCAGCACCGCGAAGATGGCGAGCTTGGTCGAAATCTGCAGCCTCATGACGCCGCCTGCCCGCTCAATCGAGATCCCTCTCCAGTTGGATGTAGGGCCCCGCCATCATGCCCTCGCTGCGAAAAAACAGCAGCGGCAGACGATCGTCCCTCGCCACCATGGTGCGCATTTTGCCGACGCCAGCCTTCTTGAATTCGCGCGAAATCGCTTCGAACAACGCCCCGCCGACATTGTGCAGGCGCATGTCGGGCTCGACCGACAAGGCGAAGACCCAGCCGCAGGGAGTTGAGCCGAATTCCCAGGCGCGGACCTCGCCGATGATGAACCCCAGCACGCGCCGGTCGGGCCGCTGCGCCCCGCCGCTCTCGGCCACCAGGAAGAAGCGCTCATGCAGGCGCTGCTTGCCGTAGCGACGGAAAACGTCATTCCAATAGTCCGCCTTGGCCAGCTTGGTGACGTGGGCGTCGAGCGCGATCACATTGGCCATGTCGGAGGCGCGTACCCGGCGCACCCGCACCGCGCCGGCCTCGCTCACGCACGCTTTTCTCGCTCCCGCCACCTGCATCGGCCCTTGATTCTGATCAAGAACTCATAGCGCAAATTAGGCATTTTGGTACTGATTTAGATCAATTGGCGCAGAGGGAGCTTCGCCGTGCATCATCATCACCACCACCATGCCCGCCCGGCCGACGGCGCGCGCGTCTGGCGCGACAGCGACGGCATGCATGTCGATCTGCGCGGCCTGCAGTCCGCCGAGGCCATGACGACCGTGTTGCGCGTCGTCGAGAACGGCGACGCGGACGCCGCGCTGGTCGGCCATTTCGATACCGAGCCGATCTTCCTTTATCCCGAGCTCGAGGAGCGCGGCTGGAGCCACGAAGTTGTCGAGTCGCATTGCGGTGATTGCGAGGGCGGCTTCATGGTGCGCATGGTGCGTTGGGGTTAGCCGAGCGGCCAGTCGAAGCACAATTGCTGCGCCGGCAGGAAGCCATTGCGGTCGAGATAGGCGAGCAGGTCGTGGTCCTGCCAGTCGACCTCGGTGCGCACCTTCTCGACGCGCAGCGTGCCGAGATTGGTCAACAGTTGCGAGACCAAGGCGCGGCCGACGCCGCGATTCTGATAGTCCGGGTCGACGCCGATCGTATCGATAACCGCGGTGGTGTCGACCCGGCCGAATTCGCCGAGGTCGACGCGCGCCATAATGAAGCCGACCGGGCCGCCCTCGAGTTCGGCGACGAGCGAGACGCAGACGTCCGATTCGGTCAGCGCGTCCGCCAGCTTGCGCTGGAAATAGGCGGCGCGGTCGCGGCCGGTGATGCGGCGGTCGATCGCCACCAGCGCCCGCAAGTCGCGTTCGGCCATGGAGCGCACCGGGATTTTGTCCCGCGCCAGCGGGCCATAATCGGCGGCGGGCGTGCCGCTGTAATTGACTTCGGCGGCTTCGCCGACGTGTCGCGGGATCGTGATGCCGGTTTTTTGCACCATGCTCGTTATTCCTCGTCGACGGTTTCAGCGAGCGGCGTGAGCACGGAGCGCTCCAACACCAGACGCGGTGCCAGCCGGAAGCCGGATGAATCGAAAAACCGCAGCAAGGCGTGGTTGGTCCAGTCGGCCTGCGACTGCAGCGACCGCACGCCCTTCTCGCGCATGAGCTTGGTGAGGCCCGCCATCAAGGCGCGGCCGACGCCGCGCTCGCGGCTATCATGCTCGACGCCGACGGCATCGAGCGTGGCGCTCGCCTGCTCGCGGCCGAATTCGCCGCGCAGCACGCGGGCGAAGGCGAAGCCCACCAGCATACCATTGTGCGTCACCCCGACATGCACGTAGTCTTCGGGATGCTGCCTGGCGTGGGCCAGCCGCTTCTCGAAGAAGCGGCGGCGCGGCTCGCCGACGTGGGCCGAATCAATCGCGATGACCCGCTCAAGATCGGCCGAGCGCAGCGGGCGGACGGTGTTGTCTAGGGTCGCGGCGACAGTGTTCATGCAAACCCCTCACGCATTCTCGACGTATTTTTCGTAAAGCTGCATTTCCTTTTCGGGATCCATCATGTCGTCCAGCAGCGGCAGCAGTGCCATGTCTTCCTTGCGTGCGTGCGGCACCAGCGAATCGTACAATTGCTGCCCAAGGCTGCGGAATTCCGCCCAGCGCGCGGCGTCGAAGCCCTGCGCGCGCACTTCGCCGATCAGCTTGACCAGCGCGGCGCCGATCGGACGGATGATCGTGTGCTCGTAGGTGAGATGCGCGCCGATACCGTCATTTCCCTCTTCGGCGAGGTAGGAGAACAACTCCGCCTCCTCGAAATCGAAATGGCGTTCGACTTCGCCCGGCAGTTCGGCGGCGAGGTCATTTAATAGCTTCGCCACCGTTGCATCTTTCGCGTCGGGAACGCCGTCCCGGTTGCGCGCGATGGTTTGTGCCAACCGGTCAAGCAGAGCGACGACGGCGTCGTGTTCCTCGTGCAATTTCTGGCAAACGCGGTTCTGAAAGTGCATGGTTTAGCCGTGCAACTGCTGATATTTTGCCAGCAAGTCGTCCTGCGATTCATTCCAATCCGGATTGGGATCGATGCAATTGGCCGGACAGACCAGTTTGCATTGCGGCTCGTCCTCGGCGCCGACGCATTCGGTGCACTTCAGCGGATCGATGACGTAGATCGGATTGCCGGCGGTGATCGCCTTGTTCGGGCAGACCGGTTCGCAGGCATCGCAGGCCGTGCAAGCGTCGGTGATCATCAGGGCCATGGCATTATCTCCTCAGATTCTCACGCCGCCGCCGGCACGCGGCCGGTGGTGGCCAGCTTTTCAAAGCGGAACGCGCCCCACAACGCGGCGCCGATCGCGCCGGCATACATCGAATCCTGATGGCTGCGGACCGCGACTTTCATGTCCTTGATATGCGAGATATCCTCTTCGAGAGCTGCAACCAGCCCTTTGTCGAGGGCGAGCCCGCCGGTCACCATCACCGAGCCATCGACCGCGCCGATCGACTTGAGAAGCTTGGACAGCCGCGCCGCCATCGACAGGTGGATGCCCTTGAGGATGTTCGGCGCCGAAATGCCGCGCGACACCATGTTGATGACATCGGTCTCCGCCAGCACGGCGCAGATGCTGCTCACCACTTCGGGATTGTCGCCTTGGCGCGACAACGAGCCGATCTCCTCCTGCGCGATGCCGAGATAGCGGGCGATGTTCTCGAGGAATTGCCCCGAGCCCGAGGCGCATTGGCTGGTCATCTTGTAGCTCAGGACCTTGCCGCGCCCGTCGATCAGGATGGCGCGGCCGTGCAGCGCGCCGATGTCGAGCGCCGCCCGCGATTGAGGATCGAGATAGATCGCGCCGCGCGCATGCGTGGTCATCGAGTAAAAATGGCCGGTGTGAAACGGCACGCTTTCGGCTTCGCCCGTGGTCGCGACGTAATTGACGTCCCCGGGCTTGAGCTTGGCGTCTTCCAGCACGGCGTCGTAGGCGACGCGAGCGAGCTCCATGGGATCGCGTTGCCGGATGCGCATCACGTAGCGCGACAGCCAGGTCTCCTTGCCGTTCTCGACGTTGAACAGCGCCGCCTTGATGGTGCTGGTGCCGATGTCGATGCCTGCCGCGATGGTCATTGTCCGCTCCCGTCCGCCTGGCCCGAATGCGCCCGCCGCGCGAACTCCGCCGCGCCGAGCGCGCCGGTGTAGATCGAATCGGGGTTGATGTTGATGGTGACCTCGCCGTAGTTCTCCTTGATCAGCTTGCGCAATTCGCGCACCGCCGCCTCGTTCTTGGCGACGCCGCCGGTGAAGGTGAACTGATCGGTGACCCCGCCCGAGCGCGAGATGATGGAAATCGCGCGCAAGATGATGGCGCGGTGCAGACCGGCCAGGATGTCCTCGCGCTTTTCGCCGAGCGACAGGCGGTCGCGCAATTCGGCGCCGGCGAAAACCGTGCAGGTCGAGTTGATGCGCGCCGGCTTGTCCGATTTCATCGCCATGGGACCCAATTCGTGCAGGCCCATGTTCATCTCGTCGGCGATGTAGCCGAGATAGCGCCCGCAGCCCGCCGCGCAGCGGTCGTTCATCTGGAAGTTGGCGACGATACCGTGCTCGTCGATCTGGATGCCTTTGGTGTCCTGACCGCCGATGTCGAGCACCGTGCGCGTCTGCGGATACATCAAATGGGCGCCGAGGCCGTGGCACAGGATTTCCGAGCGGATGTGCTCTTTGGAGAACGGCAGCGTCACGCGGCCGTAGCCGGTGCCGACGAGATAGGTTTCCTCCAAATCGACCGCGAGCGCCGCCTCGATCATCTTCTGGATGTCGGCCGCCGCCGATTTGACCGAGTCGTCCGTTTTCAACACGCGTCCGAGCGCGCGCCGGAATTTGTCGCTGAGTTCGCCCGCCGGCGGCCGGTTCTCCACCTCGATGATCGATTTGTCGTAGACGTTGAGCAGCAGGTCGTAGGGCAGGTTTGCGGCGCGCGCCACTTCTTCGGCGTGGGTGTGGTAGCGCGAGCCCGCGATGTCGCGGAAGAAGTCGGATTTGCGCTTGGCGCCGGGTGCATAAAGCTCCGGCGCCTCCGCACGCAGGCGCTTGAACACCTCGCCGAGCGAGTCCTTCACGCCGGACGCGACCTTGGCGAAGCGTTCGCCCTGGATTTGTCCGATGCAGGTCTGCTCGAGATCGTCGAGCTGTTCGAGGAACTGCTCGAGACGAAAAGCGCGCTCCAGCGTGCCGAGGAACGTATCGAGGTCGATTTTGGCGTGCGCGTCGGTGAGCGCCCGGCGGAACAACGTGAACTGCCCGTCGACGCGCGCCTCCTGACTGGCGACGCGCGCGGCGGTCGCATAGTTCGAGCGCGAATTGGTGATGCCGTGGCCGATCACCTGGCGATCCTCGTCGAGGAGGACCGCCTTGGTCGTCGTCGAACCGAGGTCGATGCCGACGAAAGTTTTCATACGTTCCTCCTCAGGCCGCGGCGTCGACGCCGGCGCGTTTCTGGTCGATCATCTGGAAATAGCTCTCCAGACGGTTCTTGATGTTGGCCGCCGAGAAATAGCGCGGGTCGACCAGGTCGGATTCGACGAAGGCCGCCGGCTTGCCGGTGCGCTTTTCCACTTCGCGCATCATCAGCAATTGCCCGGCCGAGAAGCTGTTGCAGCTCTTGATCGAGTTGATCAACAGCCCGTCGGCTTCGTATTCGTTGATGTAGTTGCACAGCATGTCGATGCGCATCGGCAGGCTGCGGTTGGTGTAGACGCCGAGGCAATACTCGGCGAGCGTCTCCAGCGGATTTTTCGGATCGTGGCGGAAGCCGAAATCATAGACGCCGCCGACCTTGGTGTAGCTCGAGGCGACGACCACCGCGCCTTCGTCGTAGAACATCTTCCAGAACTGGCGGAAGCTGGTGTAGTTCGGCGGTCCTTCGACGACCAGGCGATATTTCTCCTTGCCCATGTCGCCGTCGGGCGTGACCGGGCCGAGACCCGCGGCCTGGCGCGCTTCGACTTCCTCGCGCAGGAACTTGTAGTAGTCGACCGCGTCGTCGGTGCCGCGGAAGGCGCCGAAGATCGGACCGATGTAATAGATGCCGCCGAAATAGGCGTCGATCGGCGACGGCTTCGACTTGGCGCTTTGCAGCACGCGCACCAGATCGTCCTCGGCCTTGGTCGACTTCTTCAGATATTCGCGCAGGCGGTCGATGTCGAACTTGACGCCGGAAACGCGTTCGAGCGTCGGGATGACCTCTTCCTTGAGCTGCTTGACCATGTAGTCGATCATGTTCTTGGTGATCTTGCCGTCGCCCATGTAGGGCGTGTGCAACATGATCGTCTCGCACTTGTACTGCTCGCGCAGCAATTCGAACCACTTCATGAAGGTGAAGCAGCCGGTGTAGGAGAGCAGCAGCACGTCAGGATTGGGGAATTTCTTGCCGTTGGGCGCGAGGTTGCCCTTGGCCATCATGCCGACGTCCGACTTCACGTAGGTGCAGACGTCTTCCGAGTGGCCGATCTTTTCCGCTTCCAGCACGTAGCTGCCGCTGATGCGGCGCAGCCCGTTCTGGATGGCGTTGACCTCCGGCAGATTGTTGAGGAGGTCGAAGCACATGATCAATTCGTTGAGATTGCCCGGCACGAATGTTGCGGCCACCTTGTCGCCGGTCTGGGGCACATTGGTCAGCTTGTCGTAATGCGCCGCCATCATCTCCTTCTGCTTCACCATGGATGCATCCTTGACGACCTCCTTCACCGGCGCGCGGGAGGTGACAATCTTGGTCTGCGTCGTCATGCTGCGCTCCACAGTTTGATGGAATCGGCGAAGGTGCCGGCCTGCTCGCGGATCGGCTGCATCTGGCCGGAGTTCTCGGCGTATTTGAACGCGATGTAGGGAATGCCGGCTGCCTTGAGCACGTTTTGCAGCATCGGCCGCTCCAGCAGCGCCGGATCGCAGAAGCTCGGTGCGGCGAAGATCACGCCTTCCGCGCCAGTGCGCTTGACGGCGCGGACCAGGTGCTGACCCTTTTCCTTCTGACTGGGTTCGTATTTCGCCGCCGTCGACTCGGAATGATGCAGGAAGGCATCCGAGAGATCGCGCAGCGGATCGCCCTTGGTCTCGACATCGCCGGTGAGCCAGCGGGTGACCAGCAGCAGGTCGTCGTCGACCACGTAGCAGCCAGACAGTTCGAGCGACTTGATCAAATTGAGCGGCGGCTGCTCGCAGAACATGCCGGTCAGCACGATGCGGCAGTTGTCGCGCATCGGCCGCTCTTCGGCGCGCGCCGCGGTGAGATAGTCGCGCAGCATCACGGTGTGTTCTTCGACCGGCAGCACAAGACCGGCGCGCACCATCAGATAAACCTCCGCCGCGGGCGCTTGCCACGGTTTCTCCGCGCGGAAGGTGTAGAGATCGCGCACCAAGCGGCGGTTTTCGTTGTAGACGGCGATCGAATTCGCCAGCTCCGCGTCGGTGATCGGCTTGCCGCGCAGTTCGCCGAGGTCGTGGCGCAGTTCGGCCAACTCGTTGACGTAGAAATTTCCGCCGATTTCGTCGCGGTAGTTCTGCGGCACGTCGAAATAGTGCGAATAGACGTGCGGAAACATCATCTTCCACATGCCGGACAGATTGCGGATGACGTCGCAGATCGACGGGAACAGCATGCCGTCGACGAAATCGAGGCGGCCGGACACGCCGAGCTCGATGGTCGAGCGCGGGATACGGCAGATGTAGCTCTGGTAGTAGGCGTCGCCGTGGATGACTTCGAGCTGGTCGCCGCCGCCGACGATGCCGAGCGGCAGCATATCGGCCGCGTGGATGAGTTCGCGCGGCACGTAGATCGGCATGTAGCCGATCACCTTGCGGCCGGGCTTGGCGGCTTTCCAGGCGCGCGCCGTGCCGAAGTTGAGATCCTCGAACAGCGCGGTGGCGCGGGCGATGATGTCGGCTGTCGCCGGTTGCTTCAACGGTGTTGCCATAGCGGCGACCTCTTCGCGATAAAGGCTTCGAGACCGGCCACCGCATCGTGCGTGGCCATGAGTTCGTCGAGATAGAGCCGCTCGACGGCGCGGATCTTGTCCTTGACGCGCTTGACGTAATCGAGCCGCGCCGCCTTGACGGCGTAGCGGATCGAGCTCGCGCTCTTCGGCTTGAGATGCTCTTCGAAAAAGCTAAGCGCGGCGTGTTCGGGATCGGCGGCCGCTTCATGCGCGATGCCGATCGCCGCAGCCTGCGCGCCGGTGATGCTGCGGCCGGACAACAGCAGATCGAGCGAGCGCTGCGGGCCGATCAGTTCCGGCAGCAGGCAGGACGCCGCCGGCGCGAATACGCCGAGCTTCATTTCCGGCTGGCCGAGATTGGCGTCGGGCGCGACAAAGATGAGATGGCCGGCGAGCGCCAGTTCCAGTCCGCCGCCGAGGCATTGGCCGCGCACCGAAACCAAGATCGGCACCGGCGACTCGACCATGCGCAAAATCAGTCTGTGCAGGCCTTCGAGCATGGCCGCGCATTGACCGGGCAGATGTTCTTCGACGCTGGCGCCGAAGCTGAAATGCGGCCCCTCGGCGTCGATCAGCACGGCGCCGAGCTGGGCATTGCCGAGTTGCTCCGCCAGCGCCTTGTCGAGCGCGGCGATCATCGCCGCATCAATCAGATTGGCCTTCGGACGATTCAATCGCAACCGCAGTAAACGGCCATCCGCCTCGTGCCAGAGCTTGAGCGGCTCGCTCACGGTCAGGACCTCGCCCGCGGCTGGATGCTGTCGGTGAGATCGTCGCTCCATGGCGTGTTGGCGGCGAGCGCGCGGCGCAGCGCCACGAAATCGACTTCGCGGCCGGTCTCGCGCGTGCCTTCATTGAAGGCGCGGAAGCCGGCGCGCGCTTCCGTCATCATGTTGAGCGCCAGCCAGTCGCGTGAGTTTTCCTTGTTGGCGTTCCAGGCAACGAGTTTCGGCTTGCGCAATTCCTCGACCGTCTTGGTCGTGCATTCGGGGAATGTATAAAGCAGCTTGGTGCACAGCGCTTCGACGCGCTCATCGAGCAGGCTGAGGTCGATCACGCCGCGCTTCAAGAGCGCCTGGCCTTCGGCGACCGCGGCGCCGGTCTTGAACTCGCCGTGCACGATGCGGCCGTATTCGTCGAGATATCGGTCCGTCGTCACCGTCGGATTGGCGACGAATTTGCCGTCGACTTTCAGCGCCGGCACGATCTCGCTGATAATGCCGAGGCGATAGGCTTTGTGCGCCGAGAACGGCTCGCACAACAGGCCCGACACCATCGCCTGCTCGCAGCCAATCATGTAGGGCAGGAAGTCGGTCGCCCCGCCGATCGGCGCCGAGCCGTGTTTGGGACCGGCCTGACCGAAACGCGCAAGATCCTGCGCAATCGAGAAGTCGCAGGCCATGCCGATTTCCTGGCCGCCGCCGATGCGCATGCCGTTGACCCGGCAGATCACCGGCTTGTCGCAGCCGAGGATGGCCGAGACCATGTCGTTGAACAGCCGCATATAGCCGCGATATTCCTGCGGATTGCCGGCGTAATATTCGGCGTATTCCTTGGTGTTGCCGCCGGTGCAGAAGGCCTTGTCGCCGGCGCCGGTGAACACCACGGCGACGACGTCGCGCGCTGCGCTCGCCGCGCGGAAGGCGAGGATAGTCGCCTTCACCATGTCGGTCGTGTAGGAGTTGAACTGGCCCGGGTTGTCGAGCGTGATCCAGGCATTGAACAGCCCGGCTACCGGCTTGCCGTCGCTACCCTTCACCGCACGCTTCTCGTAGTGCACGGCTTTGGAGACCGCCGCGCGCGCGGAGTCACTGACCAAATTGTGATCCTTGGGCTCGGTATCTTGCGCGGCCACGCGGGCAGCTTCAGCGCTCATTGCGATACTCCTTGCGGCGCGGGAACGAGAACGGCGCGGCGCTTGAGCGCGCCGGAATGAACGGCTTCGAATACCTGATTGATGTCGCTCAGCGGGTGCTTCTCGACGAACGGCGTGACCTTGACGCGGCCGTTCATCACCAGCTCCAAGGCGTCGGGATAAAGTTCGGGCGGACAGCCCCAATTGCCCAGCGCGCGGGCGTGATAGGCCATCAGGTTCGACAGCCGCACCTCCACCTTGTCCATGGTGAACCCGACGACGCACAGCGTCGCACCGTGATTGATCAGGCTGAAGGCGGTTTCCTGCCCGGCTTTGCTGCCGGAGCATTCGAAGATGATCCATTCGGTCTGGCGCAGGCCGTGCTCCTTGGCAAATTTCTGGATCGCCGCCTTGAGATCGCGCGGCGACATCTGCCTTGAATTCAACGTGAGCGAGGCGCCCCGCCCGCGGATCGCGGCGAGCTTGTCGTCATTGACGTCGATAGCGACGACGATGCCGCCCATTGCCGCGGCGATCTGCGCGCAATAGCCGCCGACGCCGCCGACGCCGTTGACGATGACCAGATCGCCCTTGCCGACGCCGGCCTGCACCACCGCCTGGTAAGGCGTGGTCACGGCATCGGCGATCACCGACAGGTCGGCGAGATCGATGCCGACCGACGCCAGGCGATGCTCGTCGACGACGCACAGTCCGCGCGCCGGTACGACGATGTGGGTGGCAAAGCCGCCTTGAATATCGTTGCCCGGCATTTTCTGGTTCGGGCAGATGGTCGCCTTGCCACGTTTGCAGGCGTCGCACTGACCGCACGGGATCACCGCGGGAACGATCACCGCGCGGTCGGTAAACCAGAGTGCGTCGGTACCGGTATCGACGACATGGCCGCTGATCTCGTGGCCGAGCGCCAGCGGCAGCTCGTGCTTGGTGCGCACGCCGTCGTAGTAGTAGCCGAGATCGGTGTGGCAAACGCCGCAGCCGGCGATTTCGACCAGGACTTCGTCGGGGGCGAGCGCGCCGATCTCGAATTCCATCGGGACGAAGGGCTTGCCTGCGCCCGTCATCATCCAGCGAACCGGCTTGGCGCTCATCGATCTGCCCTCCCGATGGCCCGACGACTCCTCGGCGGACCTGCGTACGATTGTTGCCGTCATTCTTCGGGGGCGGGCGGTTTCGCTTCCTTGATCAAGGTCAAGGAAAAGCAAAAAAACGCATTCTAGTACTTAAATACATATTGGCGCCGTCCGCCCCGCAAAACCGGCGCCGATCCAGGGAAAAACAGCCATGGCAGCCTCGCCCAGCATCTCGATTGCGATCATCGGCAGCGGAGGCGCCGGCGCGTTGACGACCGTGGATTCCCTGCTCGAAACCGCCAGCACCGCCGGCTGGCACGGGCTGTTCACCCGCACCATGGGCCCCCAGATCCGCGGCGGCGAAGCGGCAGGGCTACTTCGCCTCGCTGTTCACCCGGTCGAATGCCCGCCCGAGCGTTACGATCTCCTGATCGGCATCGATTGGCTCAACGCGCATCGTTTTGGCGCCGAAATCAAGGCTGCACCGCAAACGCTGGTGATCAGCGATCCGCGCGGCGGCGACCTGCCGCCGATGGTAACCGAGTCCGGCGCTCGCGTCGTCGAGGTGCCGATGAAGGACATGGCCAAGGCCATCCCCGACGGGCGCCCCAACATGATCGCGCTCGGCATCGCGGCCCGGCTGTTGGGCTTTACCGCCGAGCAGGCACTGGCGCCGATCGAGAAGCGCCTAGCCGGCAAGGGCGCCGCCGCGATCGAGGCGAGCCTCGCCGGTATCAAGGTCGGGTTCGGCGCCGCCGCCGGCATCGATTTTGGCAAACAGCTTGCCGCGCCCGAGCCGAGCAAAGGCCGCCGCTGGCTGCTCTCCGGCAACGAGGCAACCGCGCTGGGCGCCATGCGCGGTGGCATCCGTTTCGCCGCAGCCTATCCGATCACGCCGGCGACCGAAATCCTCGAATGGCTGGCGCCGAACTTGACCAAGGCCGGCGGCGCGTTGCTGCAAGCCGAAGACGAACTTGCCGCCATCAATATGATCATCGGCGCCTCCTACGGCGGCACGCCATCGCTGACGGCGACCGCCGGCCCCGGTCTTTCGCTGATGATCGAGGCGCTCGGCCTTGCCACCGCAGCGGAGGTTCCGGTGGTGGTGGTCGACGTCATGCGCGGCGGTCCGTCGACCGGCATTCCCACCAAGTCGGAGCAAGGCGACCTCAACATCGCGATCTACGGCATGCACGGCGACGCGCCGCATCTCGTGCTGGCGCCGCAATCGATCGGCGACTGTGTGTTCACGACGCAATGGGCGACCTATCTGGCGGAAGCCATGCAAGCACCGGCGATCGTCCTCTCCGACCAGTTCATGGGGCAGTCGCGCGCCGCCATTGAGCGGCCGGCCGACGTCGCCTTTATCGGCGCCCGCGCGGTCGCGAGAGACATCGTCGGCACCTACAAGCGCCACGCCATCGCCGCCAGCGGCGTGTCGCCGATGGCCATTCCCGGCACACGCGGTGGCCAATATACGGCGGATGGCCTCACCCATTCCGAACGCGGAACGCCGACCAGCAGCGCCGCCGATCATATGGCGCAGCTCGACAAGCGGCGCGACAAGCTCGACCGTTTCAACTACGGCGACCATTGGGCAACGGTCGAAGGCGACGGCGATCTTGCCGTCATCACCTGGGGCTCGCTCACCGGCGCCGCGCGCGAAGGCATCGCGCTCGCCGC
>DATJVE010000128.1:0-16706 GCA_035501975.1 Pseudolabrys sp. | reverse complement strand
GACGTCCAGGTCGTCGTGCGCTCGGGCTTCGAGGAAATGAAGGCGTCGCCTTGGGAAAAGGAAGACGCCATGCACGAGGGCATCCCGATCCACAATTACCTGGTGCCCAAGGTCTTCACCCACGAGAACGGCAAGCTCACCGGTATCACCTTCGAGAAGGTGAAGGCCCAGTACGACGACAAAGGCCGGCGCAAGCTGGTGCCGGCCGGCGAGCCCGATCGGCATTTCCCCTGCGACGACGTGCTGGTGGCGGTCGGCCAGGAGAACGCCTTCCCCTGGATCGAGCGCGACGCCGGCATCGCGTTCAACGACTGGGGCTTGCCCAAGCTCGACGATACGACGTTCCAGTCCTCGCATCCGAAGGTGTTCTTCGGCGGCGACGCGGCCTTCGGCCCGAAGAACATCATCTGGGCGGTGGCGCACGGCCACGAGGCCGCGGTGTCGATCGACAAGATGCTCAACGGCGAGGACATCGCCGACCGCCCCGCTCCGGCCGTCTCGATGATGAGCCAGAAGATGGGCATCCACGAGTGGTCCTACGACAACGAGATCGCGCTGGATAAGCGCTACAAGGTGCCGCTGCGCGACAAGGTCGTGGCGCTCAAAGACATCAAGGCCGAGGTCGAACTCGGCTTCGACGCGGAGTTGGCGCTCTCGGAAGCCGGCCGCTGCCTGAATTGCGACGTGCAGACCGTGTTCACGGCGCAGCTCTGCATCGAATGCGATGCCTGCGTCGACATCTGCCCGATGGACTGCATCTCCTTCACGGTGAACCGCGAGGAAAGCGATCTGCGCAAGCACCTCAACGCGCCGGCGCATAATCTTGCCCAGGCGCTCTACGTGCAGGAGGGGCTGAAGACCGGCCGCGTCATGGTCAAGGACGAGGACGTCTGTCTTCACTGCGGCCTGTGCGCGGAGCGCTGCCCGACCGGGGCCTGGGACATGCAGAAATTCTTGTTGGAAATGACGCACGCAGGGACTTCATGCCGACCGCCACGCCGATCAGCCGCGTAAACGACTTCGTCGTCCGCTTCGCCAACGTTAACGGCTCGGGCTCGGCGAGCGCCAACGAAATGTTCGCCCGCGCCGTGCTGCGCATGGGCGTGCCCGCGGCCCCGCGCAACATCTTCCCCTCCAACATCCAGGGCCTGCCGACCTGGTACGAGGTGCGCATCACCGAAGCCGGCCATCTCGGCGCCCGCGGCGGCACCGACCTGATGGTGGCGATGAACCCGCAGACCTTCGAGCGCGACATCGCCGGCATCGAGCCGGGCGGCTACCTGCTCTACGATTCGACCAAGCCGTTGCCCGCCTCCAAGTTCCGCGCTGACATCACCGTCATCGGCGTACCGCTGACCGCGATCTGCAACCGCGAATATACCGATCCGCGCCAGCGCCAGCTGTTCAAGAACATCATCTATATCGGCGTGCTCACCGCGCTGCTCGACATGGACGTCAAGGCGGTCGAGCAACTCATCGGCGAGCAATACAAGGGCAAGGAAAAGCTGATCGAGCCGAACATCAAGGCGCTGCATATCGGGCGCGATTACGCCACGCTCAACCTTGCCTGCCCGATCGGCCTGCGCCTGAAGAAGAGCGACAAGGTCGGCAACCGCATCTTCATCGAGGGTAATTCGGCGGCGGCGCTCGGCGCCGTCTACGGCGGCGCCACCGTCTGCGCCTGGTATCCGATCACGCCGTCATCCTCGCTCGCCGATGCCTTCACCCGGCATTGCGCCAAGTTTCGCGTCGATCCGGCGACCAAGCAGGCGAAATACGCCATCGTCCAGGCCGAAGACGAGCTCGCCTCCATCGGCATGGTGATCGGCGCCGGCTGGAACGGCGCGCGCGCCTTCACCGCGACTTCCGGCCCCGGCATTTCGCTGATGCAGGAGTTCATCGGGCTCGCCTACTTCGCCGAAATCCCCGCCGTGCTGTTCGACGTGCAGCGCGCCGGTCCTTCCACCGGAATGCCGACGCGCACGCAGCAATGCGACATTATCTCCTGCGCCTATGCTTCGCACGGCGACACCAAGCACGTGCTTTTGTTCCCCGAGGACCCGGCGGAAGCCTTCGACATGGGCGCGCAGGCCTTCGATCTCGCCGACCGGCTGCAGACGCCGATCTTCGTCATGCTCGATCTCGACATCGGCATGAACCATCATCTGTCGAAGCCGCTCGCCTGGGACGACTCGCGCAAATACGACCGCGGCAAGGTGATGACCGCCGAGGAGTTGGATGCCGGCAAGGAATTCGGCCGTTATCTCGACGTCGACGGCGACGGCATCCCTTACCGCACCTATCCTGGCACGCACCCGACCAAGGGCTCGTTCTTCACCCGTGGCACCTCGCGCGACCGCTACGCGCGCTACACGGAAGAAGGCGCACCCTACGTCGACAACATGCAGCGCCTGATCCGCAAGTTCGACACGGCCAAGGATCTGGTGCCGCGGCCGCTGCAAGCGAACGCGACCAAGCCGACCAAATACGGCGTGATCTATTTCGGCTCGACCTCGCCGGCCATGGACGAGGCGATCGCCATGATCGAGGCGCGCGGGCATTCGCTCGACCGCATGCGCGTGCGTGCCTTCCCGTTCCACTCGAGCGTCAATTCGTTCGTCGCCGACCACGATTTCACGTTCGTGGTCGAGCAGAACCGCGACGCGCAGCTGCGCTCGCTCATCGTCAACGAATGCGGCATCGATCCGGTGCGGCTGGTGCCGATCCTGCACTACGACGGCACGCCGATCACCGCCCGCTTCATCGCCAAGGCGATCGGCGATCACATCGATGCCTTGAAAGTGACGCCGCTGAAGGTGAAGTCATGACCTATCTCGCCAAGCCGAAGTTCCACCACCCCGAGCTGCCGAAGAACGAGCTCGGCTATACCCACCGCGACTACGAGGGCACCGTGTCCACGCTGTGCGCGGGCTGCGGCCACGACTCGATCACCGGCGCCATCATCCAGGCCTGCTTCGAACTGTCGATCGAGCCGCACCGGGTCGCCAAGATCTCCGGCATCGGCTGCTCGTCGAAGACGCCGACTTATTTTCTTGGCAATTCGCACGGCTTCAATTCGGTGCACGGCCGCATGCCGTCGGTCTTGACCGGCGCCAACCTCGCCAACCGCGACCTGATCTATCTCGGCGTCTCCGGCGACGGCGATAGCGCCTCGATCGGGCTCGGCCAGTTCGCGCACTGCCTGCGCCGCGGCGTCAATATGGTCTATATCGTGGAGAACAACGGCGTGTATGGGCTGACCAAGGGCCAGTTCTCCGCCACCGCCGACCGCGGTTCCAAGTCGAAGCGCGGCTTCATCAATACCGACAATTCCATCGATCTCGTCGCCATGGCGCTGCAGCTCGGCGCCTCCTTTGTCGCCCGCTCCTTCTCCGGCGACAAGCAGCAATTGGTGCCGATCATCAAGGCGGCGATCGCGCACAAGGGCGCGGCCTTCATCGACGTGATCAGCCCTTGCGTCGCCTTCAACAACCACGCCGGCTCGACCAAGAGCTTCGATTTCGTGCGCGAGCACAACGAGGCGGTGAACCGGCTCGATTTCATGTCCAGCCGCATGCCGATCGAGGTGCAATACGAGCCCGGCACCGTCGAGGTGGTCGAGCAGCATGACGGCTCGAAGCTCGCGTTGCGCAAGCTCGCCGCCGACTACGAACTGCATGACCGTAGCGCGGCGCTCGGCTTCCTGCAGCACCACGCCGCCAAGGGGCAGATTGTCACCGGGCTGCTCTACGTCGAGAAGGACCCAGAAGACCTCCACGCGCATCTGCGCACGGTCGATGGTCCGCTCAACGCGCTCGGCGAGACGGAGCTTTGCCCCGGCCAGGCGGCGCTGGAGAAGTTCAACGCCTCGCTGCGGTAGGCGGATGGACAAACGCCGCCTCGGCCAATCCGACATTCATTTCGCGCCGCTGGTGCTGGGCGGCAATGTGTTCGGCTGGAACGTCGACGAGCCGACCTCATTCGCTTTGCTCGACGCCTTCATCGATGCCGGATTCAGCGCGATCGACACCGCCGACACCTATTCGCGCTGGGTCAAGGGCCACCAGGGCGGCGAATCCGAGACGGTCATCGGCAACTGGCTGAAAGCGAGCGGCAAGCGCGACAAGATCGTCATCGCCACCAAGATCGGCAACGACATGGGCGAAGGCAAATCCCTGCGCAGGGATTACGTTCTGCGCGCGGCGGAGGCCTGCCTCAGGCGGTTGCGGGTCGATTGCATCGATTTGCTGCAAACCCATTTCGACGATGAGGTGACACCGCCGGAGGAGACCATCGCGGCCTACGCCCAGTTGATCGCGCAGGGAAAAGTGCGTGCGGTCGGCGCCTCGAACATGAGCCTCGCCAGGCTCAAGGCCTCGCTCGCGGCCAGCAAAAAGCTTGGCATTCCACGCTATGAAAGCCTGCAGCCGAACTACAACCTCTATGACCGCGTCGATTTCGAAAGCCAGTATGCGCCGATCTGCAAGGCGGAGGGCCTCGGCGTCATCACCTATTACTCGCTCGCCGGCGGCTTCCTCACCGGCAAATACCGCTCGCCGGAGGACGCGGCGAAGAACCGCGCGCGCGGCGGCAAGGTGAAGGGCTATTTCGATGCGCGCGGTCTGCGCATCCTCGCGACGCTCGACGCGGTGGCTGCGCGCCACGGCGCGACGCCGGCGCAAGTGTCATTGGCCTGGTTGATCGCCCAGCCGAGCGTGACCGCGCCCATCGCCAGCGCCACCAGCCTGACGCAACTCAACGAGCTCACGCAGGCCCCTCGCCTGGCATTGACGGGCGAGGACATGGCGGCGCTGAACGGCGCCAGCGGCTAGGCCGCGCGCGCTTCCGACTTGCGGGCGCCGAGCTGGCCCACTTTGACCTGATTGCGGCCGGCGGCCTTGGCCGCATAGAGCAGCTTGTCGGCGAAGGCGATCAACACGTCCGGCTCTCCCGATAGATCCTTGGCGGTGGCGGCGCCGATACTGATGGTCAGCCGCGCGCCCGCGGGCGAGCGCGGATGATAGATATCCGCCTGCCGCACCACCGCCGCGAGCTTGTTGGCGACCGCCAGCGCGCCGGCCATGCCGGTGTCGGGCAACAGGCAGAGGAATTCCTCGCCGCCATAGCGGGCGACCAGATCGCCCGGCCGGCCGATGCCGCCGACCAAAAGCTGCGCCACCTGACGCAGACAGTCATCGCCTTGCTGGTGGCCGAACTGGTCGTTGTAGGGTTTGAAATGATCGACATCGATCATCAACAGCGACAGCGGCAGTCCGGCGCGGTGGCATCGACGCCACTCGCGCGCGAGCACGTCGTTGAAGCGGCGGCGGTTGGCGATACCGGTCAGCGAGTCGATCGAAAGGAGTCTCTGGAGCAGAAGACTCTGCGCGTACTGCATACGCTGGCTGCGCTGCAAGGCGTTGGCGGCGGTGAAGCCGAGCGCGTTGGCAAGCAGCAGCCAGAGGATCCCGCGATAGATTTCCGGTCCGGGCATGCTGGGGTCCGCTAGGATTGCCCACCAGGCCGGCGTGATCAGCGAAAACACGCCAGCGAACACGACTGACGCGGTAAAGCGGATCGGCAGGTAGAGATAGATGACGAACAGTACCGTCACCATCAGTGGCAGCCACATGGCGAGCAGACCGGGCTGCAGCGTGAGCAGCAGCAGGCGGATCGAACAGCCGACGCTGCCGACCGCGAGCACGGCAATTTCCAGCGACTGCGGCGTATTCAGCCGGCGGAAGATGGTCATCGCGCAGAGCGGGAAGAAAATGGAGATGAGCGGCGGATAGAGCGGCTCGGGCGCGCTGCCGTCGTGCCAGTAGACGTAGAGGCGGCCGAGGAAAATCAAAGCGGCGGCAGCCGCGACCAGCGCCATCAGCAGCAGCAGGCGGCGGCGGTCGTCGGGAAAACGTGCGAGCCGGTAATCGCGCTCGCATTGCGGATCGATGAGCCGCGCGCTCCAGCGAGTGACCGCGATCGGCTTGAGGCCGGGCGAGGCGAGCTCAAAAGACGCTGGCAAGGCGCTGCGACGCGTATCCATCAACACTTAAGTCCCGGGTCCCGGAGTATGCCGGTATAGGGCCCAGGCGTTGACAAAACCCTATCGAAATCCGGCTTTTCGGCGGCTCGTTCCACCGGGAAATCGCTGCATTTACTTTGATTTAAGCGTTTTTTGGCGGCTTCCAGCATCGCGTTTGGCGGTTCCATCTTGATGGAGAGCGGCTTGCCCGCTTCCAGCCCGCTCTTGAGGCTGGCGTTGAACAGGATCGCCGGGCAGCCTCGCGGAGCCTGTCATCGGGCCGCGCTCTGCGCGGGGCCGTTGGCTCGCTCCTCCGGGTGACGGATTAGTGATTGATGCAGCTATTGATGTAGGTGCTGGTGTTGCCGGCGGCTTGGCCGTAGATGCCGGCCTGATGCGCGCAGCGCGCGGCACGGTCCTGATAGGTCTCCTGCCCCAGCGGACCCGAGGGCGCGACATTCGGCAGGTTTGGCAGCGCGCGGCCGGTCTGCGGCACATAGAGCGGCCGCGGCACGCCAGCAGGCGGCGGCAGCGGCCGCGCCGGCGGCGGAACGATGATCTGCTCGGTCGACCCGCGCGGCGACTTGTATTTCGGCGGCAACCAGGGCTCCGGAGTCATAATATTATAGCGACTGTCGTCATCGGACTGCGCAGCGGCCAAAGACGACAGCACCAGCAAGGCCGCCAGGCATCCGAGGCTTGTCGCCGCTGCGCGCAAAAGGCCGCTCTCCATTCTTTGCAGCCGCTGATTAGCCGACGAATCGGGCGCCATCACGGCTTGCCAGCGCAACTGGTGATTGTATAGTTCGTTGTGCCACGCGACGCCACCGCTCGCGTTTTTCAGGGGGGACACCACATGAAAATTTCAGCGCTTGATGAGAACGGCAAGACGGTCGACTGGTGGTTCTTGTACAAGGTTCCGACGCTCGCGGAAACCAAAGCCGGCGGTGTCGTCCCGAGCTCCACCGGTTATGAGTACGTTTACTACGACACCTCGATCGAGACGATCGAATTGTCGAAGAACGTGCTCACCGACGACCACGGCGCGCTCAACCAGACCTTGGATTCGATCTTCAACAAGCCGGACGCGACCACCGGCTGGATTCTCTACAACGACGAGATGCCGACGAGCGCCGATCGCAAGGACAACGGCAATCTCGGCCACACCAAAGGCACGATCGCCTTCGACACGGCAACCAAGACCGCGGTCTGGATGCTACACTCTTGGCCGAAATACGCCGATCCCGGCGCCACCAAGATGCCGACGCCGATGTACGGGCAGACGTTCATCTGCCTGTCGCTCGACCTCGCGAGCGCGAGCAAGCTCGCCGCGCAAATGGCCAATCATCAGCAGCCGCAGATATACTTGCCGCACATGCCGCCCTCGCTCGACAAGAGCGATCCGCTGTTCAAGCTGACGCAACCGATCGATCCGAAGGCGCCGGGCGACTCCGACGCCATCGATTTGAAGACGCGCGGCGGCCTGCCCTTCAAGGTGATCGCCAAGAACCGCGAGTGGAATAAGGACTTCTGGAACGACCTCGTCGGGCCGACCCTAAAGGAAGACATGGATGTGGAGACGTGGATCCGCGGGCCGATCCCGCCGCAGCTCGACAGCGACGGCGTGCACAAGACCTTCGACATCAAGTTCGTCGATCTGCGCCCGCTCGGCGGCAAGTGGGCCTGGCCGGAATCCAAAGACCACGCCAAATGGGGCATCACCCAGGCCAACAACTGGGTCTGCGTCGGCGATATCAACCGGATGATTTCGCAGGAGCAGCGCGGCGGCGGCACCATCGCGTTCCAAGATCCGAAGCTGTGGCAGGCGCTGAAAAAGACCGATCTGCTGGTCCCGCCGAAGACCATGAGCAAGCAAGCCGCAATGGCGGTGATTGCCGAGACGCACGTGCCGCATCACGGCACGAGAACGTCGGCACACCCCTAGCGCCGGCTACTCCTCGGGCGCCTCGACGATCGGGTCGTAACGCTTGGCGTCGAAGCCGAGCAGGTTCCAGCATTGCTCCATGTGCGGCGGCAGCGGCGCGGACACGTCGATCACGCCGCCGCGCGGATGCGGCACCGCAATCCGGCGGGCCAGCAGATGCAGCCTGTTCTGCATGCCGCCGGGCAGTTCCCAGTTCTCGATATTGAAATATTTCGGATCGCCGACGATCGGATGGCCGATATGCGCCATGTGCGCGCGCAGTTGGTGCGTGCGCCCGGTCACCGGCTTGAGCGAGATCCAGGCGAGCTTGTGCGCCGCCGTCTCCACCACGGCGTAATAGGTGACGGCGTGCACGGCGTCCTTCTCGCCGTGCTTGGCGATGCGCATGAAGCTGTCCTCCTCCACCTCCTGCTTGGCGAGGAAGGTGGAGACGCGGCCCTGCTTGGGCTTGGGCACGCCAGCGACCAGCGCCCAATAGATCTTGCGCGCCGCGCGCGTGCGGAAGGTCTTGGCCAGTGCCGAGGCAGCAAAGCGCGTCTTCGCCACCAAGAGGCAGCCGGCGGTGTCCTTGTCGAGCCGGTGCACCAGGCGCGGCCTTTGCGCGTCGGCGCCGGGACCGCGCAGCGCCTCCAGCATGCCGTCGATGTGGCGTGTCGTGCCGGAGCCGCCCTGCACCGCAAGGCCCGCAGGCTTGTTGAGCACCAGAACGTCGTCGTCTTCGTAAAGCGTGATGTCTTTGAGGAACGCGCGGTCCTTCTGCGCCTGCGGCGCGTCGTCGCGCGGTTTCGGCGCTTCGAGCTGCAGCGGCGGGATGCGCACCGATTGGCCGGCTTCAAGCCGCGCCTTCGGCTCGGTACGCTTGCCGTCCACGCGCACCTCGCCTTTGCGGATGATGCGCTGGATGTGGCTGAACGACAGGCCGGGAAACCGCGCCTCGAAGAAACGATCGACGCGAATGCCGTTTTCGTCGGCGGTGACGGCGACGGTTTGCACGCCCTTACCCCGCCCCCGCGAAGCTGCGACGAGGGTCGGCCGCGAAGCGGCCGGGGTGGGGGTCATTTGGCTGCCATGAAAGCGCCCTCCACCCCCGCCCCCTCCCCGCCGCTCCGTTTCGCTTCGCGTGGGCAGGGGAGATCCGCGCCGCGTTCTCTCGCGATGGCGCGGCCCAGCCTGCTGTTTCCCGCCGCCGGGCTGGCGCGGGCCGTTGCGTCCACGCCGGCTCACGAGACACCTCCAGTTGGAACACCAAATATCCACCCCTCATTTCTAATTGAAAGATCAGGCAGATTGAAAAGGCTATTATCGTCTGACAAGGCTCGCAACGCGGCAGCGCTCAATATCGCATCTCCTTCATCTTCTGAAGCGGGAGCTGTAACCACCGGATCGCTTCCAAATCGCTCAAGCGCATAATTCAAGATGGCATGGTCCGCTAAGTTAGGGTCAATACTACGAGATAGCGCAAAATACCTCGGAAACATTTCTACGATCACCGATTTAGCATCATCGATTTCATCAAAGGGCCAGATCGAAATTGTGCGGCTATGCTCTTTCCGCAAATGTAACAAGCATCGCATTCCGGAAATTGACGATGGTCCGACTTGCGCGCCACCTACTGCATTAAATATGCACTGAGGGGTCGCTCCTTTAATTCGCTTTGCCTCAAGCTCTGTAATTCTTAAATGATGAGCTGAATAATGAACTCGCGGCAGCCACGGACTATTTATCAGAACGCTATGCGGAGCACCTGCTACACGAAAAAATTTGCCACCGTAGTAGTTCTCGTCGTCCGCGCATAAATTCTCCACGTAGTGCCAGTCGAGAATTGTTCCCTCCAAAAGCTTCTCAACGGACGGAAAGCCAAATGCAAAATCAATTCCAATTAGCGCCCTCTGCGCCCGCACAAAGCTAGCAATCCATTTCGTTACCTCAGTTCTGGACCAGCGTCCTCGCAGACCTGGACCTACCTGTATTTCTGGCGCTTTTTTTCCTGGCGTCGCGACAGCAACCTTGAGACCTTTTTGCCAAGTCTTCTTGTCGCCCGACCAATCGATGCCAACAAAACAATCAAACCTGCGGCTCACGAGTTGCCCCGCTCCCGCCGCAGCTTGGCCCAGTATTCAAGGCGTTTGTTGATCTCGCGTTCGAAGCCGCGCTCCGGCGGATTATAGAATTTCTGCCGTTCCAGCGCATCGGGGAAATAATTCTGCCCGGAAAAGGCTTCTTCCGCGTCGTGGTCGTAGGCGTAGCCGCGGCCGTAGCCTTCCTCCTGCATCAGCTTGGTCGGCGCGTTGAGGATGTGCTTGGGCGGCAGCAGCGAGCCGGCCTGCTTGGCGGTGCGCATGGCGGCGCCGAAGGCCGCGTAAGACGCGTTCGATTTCGGCGCCGTCGCCATGTAGATCACGGCTTCGGCGATCGCCAACTCGCCCTCCGGGGACCCGAGGAAATCGTAGGCATCCTTGGCGGCGTTGGCGACGACCAGCGCCTGCGGATCGGCGAGCCCGATATCCTCCACCGCCATGCGCACCACGCGGCGCGCGATGTAGAGCGGCGGCTCGCCGGCGTCCAACATGCGGCAAAGATAATAGAGCGCCGCGTCGGGATCGGAGCCGCGCACCGACTTGTGCAACGCGCTGATCAGATTGTAGTGGCCGTCCTGCGCCTTGTCGTAGATCGGCGCGCGGCGCTGCACGATCTCCTGCAATTTGGCGGCGCCGAAGGTTTCGTCCTTGCGCGCGGCGCGCCAGACTTCCTCGGCGAGCGTCAACGCGGCACGGCCGTCGCCATCGGCCATGCCGACGAACTGCGTGCGCGCGTCGGCGTCGAGCGGCAGCTTGCGTTGCTCGATCGCTTCGGCGCGGGCGAGCAGCTTCTCGATCGCCGGCACATCGAGCGATTTGAACACCAGCACGCGCGCCCGCGAGAGCAGCGGGGCGTTCAATTCGAACGACGGATTCTCGGTGGTGGCGCCGACCAGGATAATGGTGCCGTCTTCCATCACCGGCAGGAAACTGTCCTGCTGGGCGCGGTTGAAGCGGTGGATCTCGTCGACGAACAGGAGCGTGCCCTGCCCCAGCTCGCGGCGGCGGCGCGCTTCCTCGAACACTTTCTTGAGGTCGGCAACGCCGGTGAAAATCGCCGAGATCTGCTCAAAATGCAGATCGGTCGCCTGCGCCAACAGCCGCGCCACCGTGGTCTTGCCGGTGCCGGGCGGGCCCCAGAACACGAGGCTGCCGAGCGAACGCGTCGCCAGCATGCGGGTGAGCGCGCCATCGGGGCCGAGCAGATGATCCTGGCCGACGACTTCATCAAGTTTGGTCGGGCGCAGGCGGTCGGCGAGCGGACGCGGCGCATCCTTGTCCAAGCCGGCAGCGGCGAACAGTGTCGGGCCGGCTTTGGCGCGCGGGGTCATCCGTTGAAGACCGCGGAAATCTGCTGCCCGCCGCGGCGGATGACGATCTGCCAGGAGCGGCTCGGCGTGTCGGTGGCGCGGGCGAGATCGCGGGTCTTGCCGATGTGCTCGCCGTTGACCGAGACGATGATATCGCCGCGGCGGAAGCCGAGATTGCTGGCATAGGAGCCGTCGTCCACGTCGACGACGACGACGCCTTCGTCGGCGTTCTGCAACTGCAATTCGTCGGCGAGCGCAGGCGACAAATTGGCGACCTTGGCGCCGGAGAACGGCGAGCGCGAGCGAATGGTGATCTCGTCGCGCGGCGTCTCGGGCGCGGTCTGCAGCGCCACCGTCGCGTTCAGCTCGCGGCCGCCGCGCAACAGCGTGAGCGTCGCGGTGCCGCCGAGCGGCTGGGTGGCGAAGCGGTAGTCGAAGGCGTTGACGTCGTCGACCGTCTGGTTGTCGACGGACATGATGACATCTCCCGGCTTGAGGCCGGCCTGCGCGGCCGGGCTGCCCGGCGTGACATTGGCGACCAGCGCGCCGACCGGGCGCTTGAGCCCCATGCTGTCGGCGATGTCCGCGGTGACCTGCTGCAGCTTGGCGCCGAGCCAGGGCCGCTGCACGGCGTTGCTGCCGCCCTTGGCCGAAGCCACCACCACGCGCACCATGTTGGCGGGAATGGCGAAGCCGATGCCCTGCGAGCCGCCCGAGCGCGTGAAGATCGCGGTGTTGATGCCGACAAGCTGCCCGCTCATGTCGACCAGCGCGCCGCCGGAATTGCCCGGGTTGATCGGGGCGTCGGTCTGGATGAAGAACTGATAATCGGTGATGCCGACCTGCGTGCGCGCGAGCGCCGAGACGATGCCATGCGTGACGGTCTGCCCGACGCCGAAGGGATCGCCGATGGCGAGCACCACGTCGCCCACCTGCACCGCGTCGGAGTTGGCGAAGTCGAGCACCGGGAAGCGCTCATGCGCGCCCTTGATGCGCAGCACGGCGAGGTCGCTGCGCTTGTCCTTGAGCATGATCTCGGCCTCGAATTCACGCTTGTCGGCGAGCGCGACTTTGACCTCGTCGGCGCCTTCGATCACGTGCACATTGGTGACGATGAGACCGGAAGCATCGACGATCACGCCGGAGCCGAGCGAGCGTTGGACCTGCCGGCCGCCGCTGTCGCCGCCCGGCACGCCGAAGAAGCGGCGGAAGATCGGATCGTCGAACAGCGGATTGCGGTTCTGGATCACCTTGGCGGCGTAGACATTGACCACCGCCGGCGCCACCCGCTGCACCACCGGGGCATAGGACAGGCGCAATTCTCCGGGCGCCGGCACGCGACGCTCCTGGGCGGGCGCGGAGGCAACGACTGCCAGGGCGAAAACGATCGTCAGGGCCGTAACGAGGTGGTTTGTCAGACGCATGAGGGCGAATCCCAGTGTGGGATCAGATATAGGCCCGCACCGGGACTAATTGAAGGCCGGCGCGCTGCCAGAACTTGTCATGGCCGGGCTTGAACCCGGCCATCCCGCTTAGGGAGGCAGTGCAATCCTAAACGAGATCACCGCGACTCGCGCCTTCGGCGCGGCCCGGTGATGACAATCCCTCCCCTATTCCTTCGCCGGCACCGTGCGCAGATAGGCGACGATGGCGTCGAGGTCGCCGGGCGTCAGCGTCGAATAGTAATGGAAGCCCATCGGCGGCTTGAGGTGGCTGCCGTCCTTGGAGACGCCGGTGGTGATGGCGCGCTTGATCTCGGCGTCGGTCCACCCTCCCATGCCCTTGGTCTTGCTCGAGGTGATGTTGCGTGACACCGACACGCCCCAAGGTCCGGGAAATTCAAAGCCGCCGGCGCCCAATCGGTCCCAAGGGTGCTGCCCCTTCACCATCGGTGTGTGGCACTCCATGCAGTGCGCGATGGTGGCGAGATAGAAGCCCTTCTTGACCTTGTCCTTCAGCATCGCTTCGGTGAATGGCTTCTCGCCGCCAGGGAAGACATTCTCAACCTGCGGCATCTTGTAGATCGGATCCGGAACCTTGTTGCTGATCGGCTTGATCGTGCGCAGGTAGGCAACGACGGCATCGAGATCGCGCTCGGTCATGATGTGGTAGAAGCCGGTCGGCATGATCATGGCGATGTGCACGCCGTTCGGCAGGAGGCCGGTGCGCATCAGCTTCTTGAGGTCGGCGTCGCTCCACTTGCCGATGCCGGTGTCCTTGTCCTGCGTGATGTTGGGCGCCGTCACCTTGAACGGCGGCTCGTCCCAGGACAGCCCGCCGGAAAACAGCTTGCCGGGGATGTCGCCTTGCGGGCCTTTCGGCGAATGGCAATTGCCGCAAGTGAGGATGCCGTTGACCAGATAGTCGCCGCGCTTGACCAGATCGGATTGCGCATGGGCCGCGCCGAGCACGGCGAAGAGAGCGGCAACGATTGCCGTTACAAAGCGGATCATGTTGTTCCCCCTGCTTATTATGCGAGGGAGTATACACACACCGCGCGCGATGGCGAGCGGGACCACAGCAAAACGGCGGCGCGAATGCCGCCGTGCACACGATCCGCTGGATCGCAGATTGAGCCGCTTGCAGGTCAGTGCAGGACCGCAGTCCCTGGCGATGCGGGCGCCGGATCGGACTCTTCGGCCGTCGGGAGGACGATGAGCGGCTCCGGCGCCTTTTCCGCCGATGCCATCGCCGGCGCGCGGCGCTCGAACGCACTCATATACGCGTAAAGCAGAAAATCCTCTTTGTTGTTCTCGTGAAATTGCACGAGCTCGTCGACGCTATAATCAGGGAATTCAACATCCTCGCTGCTGTTGTAACGCGGCAGCTCCGTATATTCGAAACCGATCGTATCCGCCAGCTTGCGCGCCAAGCCCGGAACATTGTCGATCGTGGCAAGCGACATGTCGAATACCTTGCTGTTGGCGATGACGGCCAGGAAGGTCCCCTCGGTCGATAGGTAATGGCACTGCTCCGACGGCGGCACCCATGTCGTGGTCTGCGTCAGCTCGAGGAAGCTGCGGCCGAGCAGATGCTCGAAGAGCGGGAGCTCGCGCGGGTCGGGGTCAATGGCGATTTTGCGGATGAATTTGTAGAACGAGATGGCGCGCGCCACCGGCTCGCGCAGCACGGAGAAGATCTTGTCTTGCGGCGATGCGAGCCAGACAGGCCATGTCTGATGCCCGCAGATGACCAATTGTTGCTTGGCACGTTCGAAGTCGAGCGGGAAGCGGCGGGTCACGTCCTTGACGTCGTGGATGCAAACGCGGTTCCCGACCCGCCCAAACACCCATTCCCTGACCGAGGTCCCCGCCGTCTTCGGGATGTGGATGAGAAGAATCCGCTGCGCCTCAGGAAACGCCTGTTTCAGCTGCTGGACTTGCGTCGTCAAGAATTCGACCGAAAACAGGAATTTGCTGAAGGTCTTCGCGCGGCTTTCGAAGTCGGCCAGATTGCTCAACACCACGCCGATCGACTCGGGCTCGCGCAGCAGAAACAGCCGGTAGCACCAGGCAATGGCATCGACCGAAAGCGGCTGCACGTCGTTGGGGGGAACCGTCCCCCGCTGATTCACCAGCCAAAAGTAGTAGTAAGGGACCTGATAGATGTTCTCCACCGAACGCCGATAGGCGTTGCGGTCGGCGAAGCCCTCGCCGAAGAAGATATCGAACAGATCATCAAAAATGTCGTTGACGGACGTCGCCGAATTCAGCGTCATGAGACTCGCGCTGTCTTGTCGCGCGCCAACGGCGGTGATCCCGCCCGAACAACAGCCCCTTCGAACATTTGGTTACGGCCAATTTACAATAGTACGCCCCCTTTTTATGCTAAATTCATAGCAGGGATGCGCTGCGGTCGCCAGGGCGCCTACCGAACACTCCACGAATAATTTTGCAGACGTCGTCCGCTGGCGGCCTCTGTGGGCAAATGAATGCGGTAAAAAACGCGCGCGCTGCCAGCCATTTCAATCAACGCACCGGCACGAGATTCCCGGTGCCGTCTTCGGTTACCTACCCATCCTGCGGACGGCGCGATCATTCCGGGCGCTGCCCGCGTCCTGCGCGGCCCACCCCGCGCCGGTCGCAAAAAAAGCAGCGCCGTTGGGCGCCGCCCTTAACCGCGAAAATGGACCGCCGCCGCTTACGCCGCTGCGGTCGCCTCTTCGTCGACCTTCTTCTCCTGCACCGGCCCGGAATCCTTGCCCTTGGCCTCGAGGTCGCGGTCGACGAACTCGATCACCGCCTGCGCGGCGTTGTCGCCATAGCGGAATCCGGCCTTGAGCACGCGGGTGTAGCCGCCCTTGCGTTCCTTGTAGCGCGGGCCGATCACGTCGAAGAGCTTCTTGACCATGGCGACGTCGCGCAGTTCCGAAATCGCCTGGCGGCGCGCGGTGAGCCCACCCTTCTTGCCGAGGGTGACGAGCTTCTCCACGATCGGGCGAAGCTCCTTGGCCTTCGGCAGCGTGGTCACGACCTGCTCGTGCTTGATCAGCGCGGCGGCCATGTTGGCGAACATGGCGGTGCGATGCGCCGAATGCCGGCCCAGCTTGCGGTGAACTTTTCCGTGGCGCATCGCCGTACTCCCTGAACCTTCGTGCTTAGTAGTGGTCTTCGAAGCGCTTGGCCAGCTCTTCGATGTTCTCCGGCGGCCAGCCCGGCACTTCCATGCCGAGGTGCAGGCCCATCTGCGCCAGCACTTCCTTGATCTCGTTAAGCGACTTGCGGCCGAAGTTCGGCGTGCGCAGCATCTCGGCCTCGGTCTTCTGCACTAGATCGCCGATATAGACGATGTTGTCGTTCTTGAGACAATTGGCCGAGCGCACGCTGAGCTCGAGCTCGTCCACCTTCTTGAGGAAGGCCGGATTGAACGCGAGGTCGGGGATGGTCTCGGCGGCTTCCGCCTTGCGCGGCTCCTCGAAGTTCACGAACACGTTGAGCTGGTCCTGCAGGATGCGCGCCGCGTAAGCGAGCGAGTCCTCAGGGGATACCGCGCCGTTGGTCTCGATGGTCATGGTGAGCTTGTCATAGTCGAGGATCTGGCCCTCGCGGGTGTTCTCGACCTTGTAGGAGACCTTGCGCACCGGCGAATAAAGGCTGTCGACCGGGATCAGGCCGATCGGCGCGTCCTCGGGGCGGTTGCGCTCGGCCGGCACGTAGCCCTTGCCGGTGTTGACCGTGAACTCCATGCGGATCTCGGCGCCCTCATCCAGGGTGCAGAGCACGAGGTCCGGGTTGAGCACGACCACGTCGCCGACCGTCTGGATTTCGCCGGCGGTGACGGTGCCGGGGCCCTGCTTCTTGACCACCATGCGCTTGGGACCCTCGCCTTGCATCTTGATGGCGATGTCCTTG